>NZ_JAJGZS010000016.1:0-118798 GCF_020806285.1 Shewanella sp. 10N.7 | reverse complement strand
TAACTCAACACCTGTGAGTGTCCACACAGATTACTTGATAAATTGTTAAAGAGCGTGGTATCAATTTTTCAGACACCGCCGTTAGACGCTAGGTCATTGGCTTAGGGATGCGTATTTTACGCAATTCCCGTTTCGCGTCAAGTCATTTTTAAACTAATTTAAAAACTATTTTCAGCGTCACTTTACAGTGAACTGATTTGGCGTGTAACCCATGCTAGTGCGTGGTTTGCCGTGTCAGTGGATGCGCATTATAGGCAGATTCTGAAACACCGCAAGGGCTTTTTTAAAGAAAAACGATCGAACGAAGAACTTTTGCACAGATCGTTTTATTTTTGACTGTTATGAGTATTATTAAGGCGATTTTATTCTACTTTAATATAGTGCTACGGAGTTTTTATTGTGTTTTGAGCTCATTTTTTCATCAGACTATGGTGAAAGTGCCAATAATTCATTACCATAGCTATGCTTTTTAACAGATATTTATCATTTTTCATTTTTATTAGAGACAAACTTATGCAGAAGTCATTTGTTATTACCTTAATTACGGCGCTAATTGGCGCAGTCATCATTTATGCTCTTTCTACCAATGTTCAACTTGTTGTGTCTTTTATCGCAGGTGCAATGTTAGCTAGTCTTATTTTTACTTTCGCACCATCTTCATCTGCTGCAGGTTCAAATGAACCTTATGTTGGCCCAACGATGACACTTTATGTTGGTAACCTTCCATATCGTGTACACGAGGGTGAAGTTAAATCACTTTTCGGTGAATACGGACCAGTTAATTCAGTTCGCTTAGTACGTGATAGAAAGACTGGTCGTCGCAAAGGTTTCGGTTTCGTCGAAATGTCAGAAGCTGGCGCGAAAAAAGCGATGAACAAATTGAATGATTACAGTTTCCAAGAACGTACTTTAAAAGTACGAGAAGCTAAATCTCAAGAGTCTGATCCTGCAGATCAAAATAAAGATAGTTAGTTTGACCTTATTTAGTTGGCTACGGTAATCCGCTGTAATTGTGTAAAACCGTAGTCAGCTAATGTCATTTCCAGTCCTAAATCTATATCCTTCGTAAAACCTGCTTGCAAGTTTCCTTTCTTAGTAATGCATTGTTCTTCGTTCGCTTCGATAAATGACAGTACTCTTGCTGCTACCGCATCACCAGAATCTAATAACATCACTTTTTGTTGGAGCACTTGATCGATTTCTTGCTGCAATAAAGGAAAGTGAGTACAACCCAATACCAGCGTATCTATATCTGTTGCCTTTATAGGTGCCAAGATTTTTTCTATTTGATTTATGTCGACAGTTTTTCTTTGTGCTTTCGACTCTGCTATTAACACCAAATCAGACGTTCCAACTAAAGTCACTTTGCAATCGCTAGCAAAGGAATCAATTAAATCTTGAGTATATTGTCTTGTCACTGTACCTGGCGTTGCAAGCAAACCAATATGTCGTGTTATTGAAATTAACGCTGCTGGCTTTATGGCTGGTACCACTCCAACAACCGGTATATCCAACTGCTTTCTTAATTCTGGCAGCACTAAGGTGCTTGCACTGTTACAGGCAACCACTACGATTGATGCCCTAATTGCTTTGACCTGTCTTACAATCAGCTCGACACAGCCATGAATCAATTCTTGCTCATTAAGATCGCCATAAGGAAGACGGGCATTATCAAATAAGTAATAAATGTCATGTTGTGGTAGTTGACTATGTATGTGGTCAAACACTGATAAACCACCTATGCCTGAATCAAAAACGAGTATGGGACCGACCAAGATAATCTCCGTTTGAGTGGTTATTAATAAGAATTCGATTATATTTTGACTTAATCTTCGAAGAACACGCCAATCCGCTGGACATCAGCGGTGTGTAGTATAATATTTGCGCCCTTAATTTACAGCCTATGGTGGAACAAAATGAATTTAGCTGCAATGGATCCTAAAAACTATGATGCGCAACTCGAAGAAAAGCGTATCAAGCTTGAACAGACCTTTGCCGAGTTTACTCCGCCTAGTTTAGAAGTTTTCGCTTCGGAACCTGCAAATTACCGCATGCGTGCAGAATTTCGAGTGTGGCATGATGGCGACGACTTATACTATTACATGTTTGATAAAGCATTGAATGAAAAAGTACGTTGTGAGCAATATCTTCCTGCTGGAAAGCTCATTAATGAGGTAATGACAGCATTAATGGAAGAGCTACGTCCCAATCATGATTTACGCTTTAAACTTTTCCAAGTCGATTTTTTATCAACCCTAAGTGGTGAAATATTGGTTTCGTTGCTTTATCACCGTCAACTTAACGATGAATGGCGTGCTCAAGCAGAGCAAATGAAACAACGTTTATCCGCCAAGTTTAACGTTAACTTTATTGGCCGCGCACGTAAGCAAAAAATTGATTTAGATAAAGACTTCGTCGTCGAAACGTTAACAGTCGATGGTAACGAGCTTAAATACAAGCAAATTGAAAATAGCTTTACCCAACCAAATGCTAAAGTTTCTGTGAAAATGTTGGAATGGGCGATTTCAGCAACAAAAGACAGTACGGGTGATTTATTAGAGCTTTACTGTGGTAATGGTAATTTCACCATTGCTCTTGCGCCTAATTTTGATCGCGTACTTGCCACCGAATTGGCTAAACCCTCTGTCGATGCCGCTCAGTACAACATCGCCATTAATAACATCGAGAATTTACAAATCATTCGTATGTCAGCAGAAGATTTTAGTGACGCGATGGCGAAGAAACGTACTTACCGACGTTTAGAAGGTATCGATTTAGACAGCTATGATTGCAATACTATTTTTGTAGACCCTCCACGTGCGGGTATTGATGACGATACACTGTCGTTAATGCAAAACTACGATCGCATCTTATACATTTCTTGTAATCCAGAAACCTTGAAAGAAAATTTAGCGACGTTAAGTCGTACCCACGAGATCACTCGTTTCGCTTTATTTGATCAGTTCCCATATACCCATCATATGGAATCGGGTGTTTTATTAGAACGTAAAATAAATGCCTAAATACCTGCTTAATCGGATATAAAAATCAAAAAAGGCGTTGTGATATCACAACGCCGCCTTTTTGTATCTCAACTAATGAAATAGAACCTTACTTAGTTTCGACTTTATGTTGCAAGGCTTCAGCACCTTTAGCAACCATACGCAGTTGAAGTACCAGATGATCTGCTAATACTTTTCTATCTGCACGTTTCATATCTAAAGCCGATGCGCCAGCGTTAAACACTAACGTCACCAAAGCCTCAGCCTGAACTCTGGCTAACATTGGCGTTCGCCCTGCTGTGGCTTCAGTATAATGAGATAGTTCAGAGATAAAATGTTCTATTTCTCTTGCCACTGCTGCACGAAATGCAGCTGAAGTACCAGAACGTTCGTGCAAAAGAATACGAAACACGTTTGGATTTGACTCTAGCACTTCCACAAATGTGTCGACAGAAATACGAATAACACTGCCACCAGCTTCAGCACGTTGTCTTCCCTTGCGCATCATTTGTCTTAAGGTTAATCCACCTTCGTCAACCATTGTCAGACCTAACTCATTCATGTCTTTAAAATGGCGATAAAAAGAGGTTGGTGCAATCCCTGCTTCCCTTGCAACTTCGCGTAAACTTAAACTTGAAAAGCTACGCTCAGCACTGAGTTGATTAAAAGCGGCATCTACCAATGCACGACGGGTTTTTTCTTTCTGTAATGCTCTTACACCCATGTATAGAATCCATTTAGTAAATGTTAATGCACAGATAATACCGTTTTTATCAGAGAAACACAGCCCTTCAAAGCTTGACCACAGAATAAGGGTAAGTTAAATTGGCGTACAACTGTACGCCCAATAAGTTTTTTGGAACATCTTAATGAAAAAACCACCGATTATTTGGTTAAATACATCTCTTTTCGCACTCACCTTACTGGGTGCAATCACGCTAGTTCCTTGGCGTGGTATGACTCATGGCTTTGAAGCGATTGAATGGGTTGCCTTTGTTGTCCTCGCTTTTGCTAGCGGTCTATCCATTACTGCGGGTTATCATAGATTATGGTCGCATAAAGCTTATAAAGCACATCCAGTGATGCGTTTTCTATTTGCTTTAGGCGGTGCTCTAGCACTGCAAAATAGTGCATTACATTGGTCTTCTGATCACCGTATTCACCATAAGCATGTGGACAATAACGATAAAGATCCTTATTCCGCTAAAAAAGGCTTTTGGTATAGCCACATCGGTTGGATGCTAAGAGAATACCAAGCCAGTCGTTACCACGATTACAATAACGTGCGTGACTTGCAAAAAGATGCCATCGTTATGTGGCAGCATAAACATTACTTGTCATTAGTTGTATTGATGAATATTGGCTTACCTGCTTTTTTAGGTTGGCTAAACGGCGACATTATTTCGATGGTACTCATGGCAGGCTTACTTCGCCTTGTTGTCGTACATCACTGCACATTCTTTATTAACTCACTTGCCCACATCTGGGGAAGCCAGCCATATACAAATAAGAATACCGCGCGTGATAATGGCGTTATCGCATTATTAACTTATGGTGAGGGTTATCATAATTTCCACCATATTTTCGAAAATGATTACCGTAATGGGATTAAATGGTGGCATTACGACCCAACCAAATGGTTAATCAAATCGATGCATTGGGCTGGGTTAGCCACGGATTTACGTGTGGTACCACAAGAACGTATTGAAAGTGCAAAATTGCAGATGCAGTTACTCAGGGCACAAGACAAAGTGGCTCATTTACCAAACTGTGATGAGATCATTGCGAATTTTCAAGCTGAATACGATCTAATGAAGCAACACTTAATGGAATATTACCAAGCTAAAAAGAGTTTGATTGAGGCCAAAAGTAAACAGCTGAGCTATCAACAGCTCAACTTGCAAGTTGAAGAGTTAAAAGCACGCTTGTTAGCTCAAAAGAAAAATTGGAATAACATTACTGCTGCTTATTAACACTAAGCGATTGTCATTAATGTGAAACGGCTACCTTGCAAGGTAGCCGTTTGTGTTTATGATGGATAATCGATGTTCATAACAGGTTATTCATTTCATGGCAGAAACCGATATTAAACTCACCGAATACAGTCATGGCGCAGGTTGTGGTTGTAAGATTTCCCCTCAAGTACTTAGCACCATTCTAGCCAGTGATATTCCAGCTTTTACCGATCCCAATTTACTTGTAGGCAATCTGAGCCGTGATGATGCCGCCGTATATCAGCTAAACCAAGAAACTGGGATTATCAGTACCACTGATTTTTTCATGCCGATTGTTGATGACCCTTTTACCTTTGGTCGTATTGCAGCCACTAATGCCATCAGTGATATTTATGCCATGGGCGGCACACCTATTATGGCTATTGCTATACTGGGCTGGCCAGTGAATACCTTACCAGCTGAAGTTGCACAGAAAGTCATTGAAGGTGGAAGAAAAGCCTGCGCTGATGCTGGCATTATGCTTGCCGGCGGCCACAGTATTGATGCTCCTGAACCTATTTTTGGATTAGCTGTCACTGGGCAAATTCCACTGTCTAAACTTAAACGTAATGACCAAGCACAGGCTGGAGATAAACTGTATCTGACTAAGCCTATTGGCATCGGTATTCTCACCACTGCACAGAAGCAGAAAAAACTGACTGAAGCCGATAGTCAGATTGCCATCAATGCCATGTGTCAGCTCAATAAAGTTGGCCAGAGTATCGCTAATATTGACGGCGTTAATGCATTAACCGACGTCACAGGTTTTGGCTTAGCAGGTCATTTAATTGAAGTATGCCAAGGAGCAAACCTCTCAGCGACATTGTCTTTTGAACAGATTCCACTTTTAGACAAAGCTGAACACTACCTTGATCTAGGTTGCGTGCCTGGTGGCACTCAGCGCAATTTTGATAGTTACAAACAACACTTAGGCTCATTATCAGATAAACAAAAAGCCATTTTATGCGATCCACAAACCAGCGGCGGCTTACTTATATCGGTATCAACCTCTGCAGAGCAAGCGCTCATTAGCTGTCTTTTAGAGCAAGACATAGCGCCTATTTGCATTGGTGAGCTATCGCTTACTGCTCCAACTTCACCTTTGGTGAACATACTCTAATGGCAGTAAATATGATTGCCGACAGCGAATATCAACGCATCTTCATAAAAGATGTGCCATTACTTGATGTGCGTGCGCCTGTTGAGTTTATTAAAGGTGCATTTGGCCGTTCGACTAATATCGGGCTAATGACTGATGATGAACGTAAACAAGTAGGCACTTGGTATAAACTACATGGCCAAGATGCTGCGATAGCACTTGGACATAGTCTCGTTAATGGCAACACTAAACAGCAGCGCATAGAAGCATGGCAGCAATATATAGCTACTCACCCTAACGCTTACCTGTATTGTTTTCGGGGTGGACTTCGCTCGAAACTAAGTCAACAATGGATAAAAGAAGCCGGTATTGATATTCCGTATATTGAAGGCGGATATAAGGCCATGCGCCAATATTTGATTAAGACAATCGAACAGGCATCGACTGAACAACCTTTACTGATATTAAGTGGTATTACCGGCAGTGGTAAAACAGATTTATTGTTGCAACGTCATGAAGCAATAGACTTAGAAGGTCTAGCTAACCACCGTGGTTCAAGCTTTGGTAAAAATATTGACCCGCAGCCCACTCAAATTAACTTTGAGAACAATTTGGCGATAAAACTACTCAAGCAACAACACATAGCGAGTACTTTTACCTTGTTAGAAGATGAGAGCTACCTCATTGGGCGCTCAGCTATACCACAGGTATTTTATCAAGCTATGCAGCGTAGCCCTATCATAGTGTTGGAAGAGTCTTTTCAAAATCGCCTTAACCGATTACATAAAGCCTATGTCGCGGACAAATCAGCAGCATACATTAACCGTTTTGGCGCTGAAGCAGGTCAACATGCCTTTAGCGAATACTTACTGAATAGCATAAATAGTATTAAAAAGCGCTTAGGCGGACAACAGCATGCTGAGTTAACGACCTTGATTGAACAAGCCATCAACAGTCAATTTAATCGTAATGACTTATCAGCTCACTTTGATTGGATAACCAGCCTTCTGCGTCATTACTATGACCCAATGTATCAATATCAATTATCGAAGAAACAGCAAAGAGTAATTTTTAGTGGTGACCATCAAGCCATTCATGATTGGTTATCTTCTAAAGGTCATTCGAATATTTCCTTATCACGCTAATATTCTAGCTAACATACAAAGAAAAACGCCCTTATTCATAAGGGCGCTTTATTTTATCCAAGGTCATTACTTTATAAGATCATTACTTTCTAACGGCATTGGATTAACCGCAGCTCTAAGGGTCTAGGCCTTAGTTATATCATCCGACTTCAAGCTTGCATTAAACAGTTCACTCACGTTTTGGTGTAAACCATGTCGGCCTAACATAACGCCGTCAACAGCTTCGCCTATATTCACTTCCACTTTCGACCAGAAACGCTTCGGACGTGTTGTTAATGCGTGACCCCCTTTATGACTGAAGTAAGAGCCCCATAAGCCACTTAACGACATTGGGATTACTGTCACAGGGTCTTTTTCCAGTATTCGCTCAACCCCTGGTCTAAACTCAGCGATGTCTCCATCTACTGATAAACGTCCCTCAGGGAAGATGCACACTAACTCTTCGTTGTTCAAGGCATGATGAATTTGCTCAAATGCATTTTCATAGGTTGCTTTACATTGTTTAGGCGAACAAATTGGGATCACGCCAGCATGACGAAATAAGTACTTAAGTAATGGTATTTCGCTAATGGATTTATCCATTACAAAACGAATCGGTCGTGTAGAGGATCCCATAATAATTAACGCATCAACATAACTGACATGATTACACACAATAACCCCAGCCCCTTGCGCAGGAATATGTATCCGGCCATTCACCTTAACGCGATACATGAAGTGGCTCAGTAAATAGCTAATAAAGCGCTGAGCAAATTCAGGGACCTGTGAATACACGTATAGTGCAACGACAGTATTCATCGCGGCCAGCAGCAAGAATAAATCTGGAATGCTCCATTCTAGTACGCCAAGTAAGATAATCGACAAGATGGCTGCAACAACCATAAACAACGCATTAATTATGTTGTTTGCAGCAATAGCTTGTGCACATTCATCTTTTGCAGCGCGTGATTGAATAAAAGCGTATAGAGGGACAATGAACAAGCCACCGCTAAGGCCAACCATAAACAAATCAGCCATTACCCTATAGTGCTGCGAGTCACTAATGAAACTACTAAAACTATAAACAAAACTTAAATCTGCTGGAGCAGGCGGAATAGCAAAAATTAAATCCACACCAAATACGGTTAAACCCAATACACCGAAAGGTAAAACACCTAACTCAACATGACCGTAAGACACACGTTCACAAATCCACGAACCTACCGCGATACCAATAGAGAACAAGGCCAGTAGTAAAGACACGACTGTCGCATCTGCATGTAAGTGCAATTTGGCAAAATTAGGAAACTGGGTCAGGTAAGTCGCACCCAGAAACCAAAACCAACTGATGGCCAGAATAGCCATCCAAATACCTGGCGTTTTCCTGACTTTTGCAATGCTTTGCCATGTACCAGATAAAGGGGTAAATCTAATTTTATCGATTTTACCTTGTGGCGGTAGTGCTGGAATTGCGCGACTGCAAAGGTAGCCAATAACTGATAATGTCACAACAATCGTCGCTGCCCCGATTAAGCTATGGTCACTGGCAACAATTAAACCTGCTGATAATGTCCCGACTAAAATCGATATAAACGTGCCCATTTCTACCCAGGCATTTCCAGTTACTAACTCACTTTCTTTTAACGTCTGTGGCAACAAAGAATACTTAACAGGGCCAAAATAGGCTGACTGACTACCCATCATAAAGAGCAGTAATAACATCACTAAATAACTTTGAGTCAAAATGGCCGCAGCAGCGCAAGACATGATGATCAACTCAAGCAACTTGAGTCTGCGGATTAACATCGCTTTATCCATATTATCTGCCACCATCCCCGCATGAGCGGAAAACAAGAAAAATGGCAAAATGAAAACACCTGCAGCCAAATTAACAAACATATTGACGCTGATAGGTAGTTCACTCACTTGGCTATATGTCACCAGTAATAACAATACATTCTTATAGATATTGTCATTCAGTGCCCCTAAGCACTGCGTGACAAAATATGGAAGAAAGCGTTTAGTTAACAACATGAAAGATCCTTTTCTTGAGTCATACCTAATAAATATCCATGAACATGACTACTGAGCATCGCGGGTAATGCGGTTTGATCAGTAAATAATTTTCCATCTATTCCAAGGCATGTTAATCCATGGATCCCGCCCCATAACACACGACTCATCATTATAATCTCTACGTGATCTGCTTTTGGAAACAAGGCGGTTAGCTGCTCTGAAACTAAACTGAATAGCGTATCAATGGCTTGCTGATGATTTGATGACAGTGATACGCCTTCTGGCGCAGACAGTTCAAAGACCAGTTTAAAACAAACTCGGTGCTCGTTAGCAAACTGGTAATAGCGATGCGCCATGAGCTCAATTGAAGCTTGAGCTTGCTCGGTGGCGTGTATTGGCGAGTGATTATGATTTATTTCATCTGATGTCGATGAGGTTAAGTGCTCGAACAAATCAATCAATACCTGTTCAGATACCGATAATAATAACTGCTGATAGCTGCCAAAAATATTAATCAACGTACTTGGCGCATAACCAATATCGGTGGCGACTTTACGTAGGCTCAAACTTTCAAGCGAGGCAATGTGTAGATACTGCATCACTGATTTAATGGCCATATCATGGATTTCACCATGAGTATGTTCTTTCCTTCTTGCCATCAGGTAACTCCATTTACGCGGTTAGTGTTGCTAACCTAACAACAAACAAAATAAAAACAATGTTCATAATAAGTTTATTTTTAATCTTCTAATAAGTGTTATCGAAAAAATGACACAAAAAAGCCCTCAACAGAGGGCTTAGATGATGAAACGAGGCAACTGACTTTACACGATAATTAGGTGGTTAAAATATCATCCCACGCTAAACTCGGGCTACCTACAACAATAAAGTTAGGGTTTTCTAATGTTTCACGTTCATTGTAGGTCATTGGCTGAAGGTTAATATCCATTAATGCGCCGCCAGCTTCTTCCAAAATAATCTGTGCTGCACCAGTGTCCCATTCACCTGTAGGCCCAAGGCGGACATAACAATCAGCTCGCCCTTCAGCTACTAAGCAACTTTTTAATGCCGCTCCACCTAACACTACGAGTTCGCAACTGTTTGGATGACTTAATAACTTAAGCACTGACTGCGGATCTTGACGACGGCTAACTGCCAGTTTTAATCCTGATTCTTCAATACTATTAATTTGTCGACTGGTAATACGCACTTCATTTTTGCTATCACGCTTATAGGCACCTAAGCCTGCAATCGCGTAGTAACAGACTTTCGTCATTGGCACATAAACGACTCCCATTACAGGACGGTTATGTTCCACCAGTGCGATAATAACGGAAAAGTCACCACTACCAGCGATAAACTCACCGGTACCATCTAAAGGATCAACCAGCCAGTAACGCTGCCATTCAGCACGTTCAGAAAAAGCAATATCAGCAGCTTCTTCACTAAGAATAGGAATATCAGGTGTCAACGCTGCTAAACCAGCACAAATGATCTCATTTGCTGCTAAGTCTGCAGAAGTCACTGGGGTATTATCTGATTTTATTTCTCGATCAAAATCACCTTTGACATAAATGTCGCGAATTTTTTGACCTGCCTCGGTGGCAATAGTGATGACTTGTTCAATTACTTCTTCTGGCTTCATAACGACTCCAATCGCCAAATAATACGCTGAATACTGTCAAGTTAGACCAAATTAAGGCATTTTTGTAGTTAACTTAGGCTAATATTTTGTTTTTATTTTACTTTATAACGACTACTTTGCTAAAAACTGCTGTGCAAGAAATAGCGCACTGACACTTCTCGACTCAGAAAAATCTGCATCATCGAGTAAGTTTTTCCACTTCTCTAACGGAAAAGGAATCACTTCTATTGGTTCTGGTTCATCACCTTCAAGAGTACTTTCATATAAATCTTCAGCGATGAAAATCTGCATCTTACTCGCAAAGTAACCTGGGGCTAAACTCAGTTCTTTTAATAAAGTCAGCTTGTTACTGGCAAAACCGATTTCTTCTTGCAGTTCACGGTTCGCAGCTTCAATACCGGTTTCGCCTGGGTCGATTAAGCCTTTAGGAAAGCCGAGTTCATAATTATCAGTGCCTGCTGCATATTCTTTAGCTAACAACAACTTGCCTTCATGCACGGGAACAATCATCACCGCACCACGACTGCCGCCACTCATTCTTTCATATTGACGCTCAACACCATTGGAAAACTTAAGGTGGAGTTGTTCAATTTGAAACAAGCGACTTTTCGCTACAATCTCACGATGTAAGATTTCAGGCTTTTTATGTCGAGTTGTCATTAAGGCCTCATATATGACGAATTTACTTAGACAAGTTACAATCTTACTATCCTAGCTATATTCTACAACTGGAATTTTCATGTTTCCTTGGCATAAGATAGACACGGTTTTACTTGATATGGATGGCACTTTGCTCGATTTGCACTTCGATAACCATTTTTGGTTAACTTTAGTGCCACAGCAACTTAGCCAGCAAAGACAGATTTCTGTGGCGGAAGCACAGAAATTGGTTGAACAGTCATACCATAAAGTGGAAGGCACACTTGACTGGTATTGCATTGATTATTGGCAGCAACAACTTGGGCTTGATATTTTAACCCTGCACTATTCGCTGGTAGAACGTATTCAAATGCGCCAAGACAGCATGCCATTCTTACAAGCACTGCACAAAGCTGGCAAGCAGCGAATTTTAATGACCAATGCTCATCCTAAAAGCCTGGAATTGAAATTAGCACATACTGACTTAGCCCATGGATTAGATGCGACTTTTTCAAGCCACGAAACGGGTTACCCAAAAGAACACCCATTATTTTGGCAGCATGCAATTAAGCAGTTTAAGTTGAATCCAAGCCGCTGCTTATTTGTTGACGATAACGAACATATTCTTGAGGCTTCAAAAAAGGCGGGGATTGGTTTTCAATTAGGTATTTCAAACCCCGACAGCAAAAAACCTCACAAAGACTTTTTTGACTTCCCAGCAATTCATGATTATCAAATGTTGCATCAGGATTTATTAGGTTAACGCCGAGAATGACGATTGATGAGTGTGTCGCTCTATAAGCGATAAGATCAAAAAAGGCATGTTATTCAACATGCCTTTTTAATTGCTATTTTACAGCAGTGGATTACAACCCTGGAATCACACCATTATAATTAATTGGGTAATAACCTTGGCTATCCTGTTTACCCAAAAATGATAACGCTTGGGTTAGATCTTCAGGCTGTTCAGGTGTTGGTTTAATTTTAGCGCTGACCGAAAAACGGTTACTTTCACCCAATGTTGCAATACCTTCGATACCCATCTTGTTCATGCTATCGTCAGTATTTAATTGCACCATACCGTCAACACAGCTTAAACCCAACGCAATATCACCTAGCGGATATTTACCAAACTGGTTATTCACATCAATTCGATTTAAAAATAACTTACCTGATAACTGTTCACACCATGGTTCACCTTGCTCAAGACGTTCCACAATCAAGCTGACATCACCGGCGACTTTAGTTCTAAACGGTAGGCGAGCATTACCCAATAAAAATTGGTTAGGCGCTTCAAAGCGTAAATTATCAGCCGAAATCCCTGACAGAGACCAACTGATATCGCCTTGACCACTGACTGGTGTCGCACGACTACCAATTTGTAGATCAACATTGACGCTACCAATAAACAAAGCCCATGGGTTTAAATCCCAGTTCACTTGTTCGATTAGGCGTCGGTCAATAGACACAAGTTCAGCACTGCCCTGCCACAAGGTGCCAGATACTCCGCTCACTTTGATATTATTTGGCAGTGGCGCAATGCCTACAACCCAATTAGCTGGAATATACACCACCATGAAAATGAGGTAGATGAATACGCCAATTATAATTTTCTTAATCAAACTCACTACAATACCTGCTTACTTAGACAGCTGAATACGACGTACTTTGACAAAACCTGCAAGATCAGACTCAGATAAATCAACACTTTCAAGGGTTAAGCCTTTCTTCTCGACTAACTCATGTAAGTAATTCAACAAGCTGTCAAACGGAACATCATCCATCCACAATTGAATTTTATCGCCTTGTGGCTGCATCCGAGTAATCTCTAACTTATATTGACCCGCTAGCTGATTCACCACAGAACTTAAACTACCACTTGCAGTCGGTCTGGACCCCGATTGCTTCAGACCTGCGATTTTATTTGCAGTTTGTTTTACATAATTTAATGTTTGTAATTCTGATTGGTGGCGCATTTCAGCATTTTCAGCCGCTGAGGATATTGGGCTCCAAATCCCCCAATATAAAATACCAATAACAACAAACACACCACAGCAGGCAACTAACTGTTGCTCACGAAGCACTAAGCCTTTCCACCAGTTTTGCAAATTTTCCATCTTATTTGCCTCTCAATGTCAGGGTTGTATTCACTTCATCTTCACCGCTATTAATTGCGCCCATGTCTAAGTCGTAGCGCACTTCAACTAGCTCTTTAAACTTATCCACTTGATCATAGGTCTTAGCAGTGACCTGCATCCGCAGTTCATTGCGGTTGGCATCAAAACGCAATGAGTTTGGCTTTAAATCTGGTACTTGTTCAAATGAACCGCGTAAACCATCTAGCATTTCGAAGAAAGCAGCTCCACCGCCTTGCCCTTGCATGCTGCGAAGTTGTGAGTCCATTTGCGAGCGAATATTAACAATACGATTAACGTTCGGAATAACCCGTTTGAATATAGCTTCACTTTCTTGTCTGACTTCAGCGCTTCTGTTTTCCAATTGATGGATAGTCAGGCCTTTATTCACTAGAGAAAGCACAATTGCAATGAATGCAATAATCGCGACATTTTTCCAAAGCATTAAATGTTTGCTGTATTCGCGTTTAGGTACATACACCCCACTCAGTAAGTTAACTGGTGATTTTAAAATACCTTTCGCTAACACCATCATAGGTAAATCTAGTGGTTTAGACTCAACTTCAGCATCCATGAAAACTAAATCTTCACTGTAGGCTGCAATACTGATTGGCGCTTCATCTTGTTGCATTTCTGGCATCAGTTTTGGCAATGCAAAATCCAGCCATGTTTTCGGTAAGCTGACACCACTACCTTCGCCTGTGCGCAGTAATAATTCATCACCCATATCAAGTGCCGCCCAACGGCATTGCTCCAATGGCAATGCGAGACAGTCCGGCACAATACGTTTAACCTTAATGCCAGCATCCATTAACCATGACATCCAATCTTGCATTTGCTCATGGGCAACAGCAATCACATTAAGCTGTTCGCCGTCTCTTGGGCCGACAACAAAATGCATATCTTCAACATCAGAAGCAATTGTTTCTTCCAGCATAAAAGGTAATGCCTTTAATGCTTGGCGCTGATTTTTTTCTGGTAATTCAATTTGCGTCAATGTCATGCTAGAAGCTGGTACTAAAACATCAACCGGACGATTACCTGCACGCTCAGTTAAACTGGTTAAGCTGGCAGCATCACTTAACTCACCTGAGGCAATGATCTCTTGCTCTTGTTCTGACCATACTAGCCAAGAACAAGGGCTTTCTAATGTTTTTCCTAATCGGATAAAAAGCCGTTCAGACACTGTTATTCTCCACAAGCTGCAATACCAACAAGGTTAATTGCAGCGGGTTGTTACGCTTATTCATTATTGCTGCCCGCCATATTGACGTGTCAGCACTTCAAATTTATTTCCGCTTCGCTGAAGTACGCTATCCATTCTAAAGGTGGCGTTATCCACTTTCGCCCCAGCCTTTAGTAAAAAGAAATTACTATCGACAACAATACTCGATTTCATATTGCTTTCCGTTGCTAAGCTCGCAAGGGTATTATTTTCCCAAAACTCAGCAGCAGTTTCGAAACCATCAGCTGGCCTTTGATTAATTAGGCTTTCAGCATCACTTTGGCTAATTTTATTTTCTAGCATACCCACCAACAATGCCGCCTGCTCAACTTCAATAGTATTGACGTTCAGTAACTGTTGGTTATTACCTGGAACCGCACAGATATAAGGTAATAACGTCATATACACTTGTTGGTTGTATCCCATTACAGCTCTAAGTTCGCTGCGATGATTCATTAATGTATTCGCGGCGCGGTATGGCACATTTCGTGATTCATACTCAGCATCTTCTGCGCCATATGGCATTGAAACGGTATCGTCGTCGATATAATCAACTAATGTATGAGTCAGCCTTTCTGCGCCAAAGTCATCCATACCTAAGGCCACTAATAAGGATTTATACTGAGTCGCCGCTAAACTTAATTTAGGCTGTCCGTTTTCAACTTCTGTAGATGTCACCGACAATGCATTGATATTAAAACATGAACGCATATCCATGATTTCACCACCGATTTCACCGTAATCGGCAGGAAAAATCACATCGGCAAGTGCCCAGTATTGTTGGCGATGCACAGTACCATCGCTGTCTTCCATGTCTTGCTTTAAAATCTTTTTAGCTAACTCTTCAGCCGAAATAGCATACCAATAGGCTTGATCATATTGGGCCAAATTCAGGGTTCGTCGCATTGACAGTTGATTGCGACTCGTAATGTTTGTCGCAATAATCACTACCAATGCCACTATCAATAACACCACTAATAAAGCAACGCCACGTTGGTTACGAATGCCAGGTAATTGCTGCTTCATCATGTGCCATTACCTGTGCTACCCGTGCCACCTGAGCCATTACTGCCTGAACCACTGTTACCTGAACCATTACCAGTATTGGTACCATTATTGTTGTTGCCGTTGTTATTACCGTTACCATCGCTGCCGTCGTTACCAGAACCACTACTGTTACCGCCTTTAGGTAACAAGAAGCGTCTTTCGATAATACCTAAGCCTTCAATTTCAAGCGTCATCGTAATGCCCTGAGGTAAAGATGATGCATCAACTTTTCTTTCCCACTCAGTACCGGTAAAAAATGAGTACTCAATCGAAATCACATCTTCAATGATCAAGCTTTTAAGCGGCTCTGCACCGACTTCAGGCTCAGGATATGGATAATACCAACGCTCTAAACGACCATCTTGAACAATATACGCAACAGACTGCAAGCTGCCACGAGGTAACATGCCATCAGGATTCAGCCAGCCTAAGCGGAAAAACACTAAGGCTTCAGTTTCTGAGTCCAGCATGTTGTCGCCGGTTTGAAATACTGATGTGGTGCGTTCACCATCTAGACCGCGCTGTGTTCTAGCGACTATTTGGCCTAAATCTCGTTCAATAATCCCAAAACCTTGCTGTAAGGCTTTAAGTCGAACTGAAAATTCTTTGGTTGCTTCATCATTTTTCATTACTGTTGATAGCACGGCGTTTGCAGCCAAACCTATCATGGCAAAAATAGCAATTGAGATGAGCATTTCAAGCAAGGTAAAACCTACTTGACTGTGTTGTGGCTTAGCCTTCGTTGTGAACATAACTACTCACTTGGGCAACGGTGCGGTTAAACCTATCTTCATCACTGACTAAAACGCGAATCATTCTAAAATTATCGTCGGTGGTTTTAATCACTTCTTGACGCCAATACCAATCTTTTCCTGCCAGTTCAACTTGACCATTTTTAGTCCCGAGTTCAGGAAATTGTTGCAGCAGTCGAGCTTCAACCATCTGATTACTCGCCACCCATTGCGCCAAGGTACGTTCTTCCAATATGGGGAGATTAGCCATTTGGTCGCCAATACTTTTGGTAACAGCTACAGCGGCAATAGAAAACACCGCTAATGCCACGATGACTTCAAGTAAGGTCATGCCTTTACTGATCTTCATCGAAACTTCCTATTGCCAAGCGGCCCATAGCATCACCAACAACCAAGACTTCCACTTCTTTACCGTTTTCATCATCGGTTAAAAAGCTCAGCTCAAATGTCGACATTTCCCCACTTGGGAAAAGTAATATTTGTGGTTCAGGGTTTTTCTTTTTGTCTTCTTTCGATTCATCTATCAGTGGCTCATCGAACCAAGATTCATCTTCTTCATCATCTTGCACAAGCGGCAAACCATCGAGCAATAGACTCATGCTGACGTCTTGTTCCATCTGCTGCGGTGCAAGCTGTCTATCACCTGTTAACGGCTCCCACTGACCTTCTTTGTAGTAGACGAACTGATATTCATCTTCTTCAACGACGATACCTAGAAATTGGCCACTAAGGATCGTTTCTTCAATAACTAATTCGGTCGTGGCAATAAACTTTCTGGCCGTTTTTGTTAACGCCTGTTCAGGTCCTGCAGTACTGGTCGTCATGGTCACTGCTGCTGCGGTTAACCCCATCAGCAGCGCCACAAGTAACACTTCTAACAGTGTGAACCCAGCTTGGCGTTTAACGTTCATTATGCGTTATCAGCTTAAACTTCCATTACTGGAAGTTTTGTAGGTTCCAGTTACCGATGTCATCTTCAGTACCAACTTGTCCGTCAGGACCTGCACTGAAAATATCGATACGACCATTTTCGCCTGGGCTCAATAAGAAGTAATCATTGCGCCATGGATCCTGAGGCAAACGTTTTAGGTAACCATCTGGACGGTAGTTGCGTGGTTCAGGTGAAGATGTTGGCTTTTGCGCTAAAGCATCTAAACCTTGATCCGTCGTTGGATAAACACTGTTATCAAGACGATACATATCTAGGGCATTCTCTAATGCAACAATGTCAGATACTGCTTTTTGTAAATCAGCTTTATCTTTGTTACCCATAAGATTAGGTACAACCATTGAGGCTAAAATACCTAAGATCACGATAACGACCATGACTTCTAAAAGGGTAAAACCACGTTGTTTACGATTGACTTGCATTGACGACTTCCTCCAGTGCACACCACATTGGCGTGACAAAAATAATATCTAAAAACTTGCTGCGCTAGCCGCTAATCAAGTTATTCAATTCTAAAATAGGTTGTAAAATGGCCATCACAATGAATAACACTACCGAGGCCATACTCACAACCAACATAGGTTCAAATACACCTAAAGCAATGTTCACATTCGCTTCAAACTCACTGTCTTGGTTATCAGCAGCGCGCTCCAGCATTTGCTCTAACTGGCCACTTTTTTCACCCGACGCAATCATATAGAGCATCATTGGTGGAAAAAGTTTAGTATTTGTCAGCGCAGCACCTAAACTTGTACCTTCGCGTACTCTTGCTGTCGCATCATCAACAGCCGCGCGCACTTTCACATTGACTAATACTTCACTCGCAATTCGCATACCTTCAAGTAACGGCACTGAACTTGCCGACAAAATACTTAGAGTTCGTGCAAAACGCGCAGTGTTAATCCCTTTACTGACTTTACCGAGCACTGGCGCTTTTAACAGCCAAGTATCGAACACCATTCTAAAATTAGGTTTTTTCAGCATTTGTTTGAACAACACAAATATGGCAAACATCAGTCCCAAGACGACTAAACCATATGACTGCACAAAGTCTGATGCAATAATCAAAAATTGCGTAGTGCCCGGTAACTCTTGGCCCATGTGCTCAAACTGGCCAACAACTTTTGGAACTACAGCCGCTAATAAAACAGCAATAACGCCGATAGCAACAACGGTCAGTACAATCGGGTAAATCATCGCCTGAGTAAGCTTAGACTTAAGCTGTTGACGACGTTCGGTGTAATCAGCAAGACGATTCAATACCACTTCTAAATGACCAGACTTTTCGCCTGACGCCACCATTGCACGGTATAGATCATCAAAAACATGGGGATATTCTGCGAGTGAATCAGCTAAGCTATAACCTTCAACAACCCGTGAACGTACAGCCATCACTAAGCTAGCAAGTCTGTCTTTTTCACACTGCTGCCCAACCGCTTTAAGCGATTCTTCAATCGGCAAACCCGCAGCAACTAGGGTCGCAATTTGACGGGTAATCAGGGCAAGTTCTGCCACCGAGATACCACGTTGGAATAATTTCAGACCACCCGTTTTCGCTTTCGCTTCTTTTTCGGCAACAGGTTGTAACTCAAGTGGCATTAAGCGTTGTTCACGCAGCTGACTACGCGCGTGACGCGCTGTATCTGCTTCAATCACACCTTTTTGCTGTTTGCCATTGCTATCAAGGGCTTTATATTCAAACGCTGCCATTGATTATTCCTCGCGAGTTACGCGCAATACTTCTTCTAAGGTTGTGACACCATCAAGTACTTTACTCATGCCATCGTGACGAATACTTGGGATGGTTTGACGAACATATTTCTCAATTGCCAGCTCACCACGACCGCCGTGAATTAACTCACGTACATTGTCATCAACCACGAGTAACTCATGAATACCAGTACGGCCACGATAGCCATTATTACCACACTCTTTACAGCCATTAGCGCGGTAAATAACGCGAGTATCATTGGCGGTCACGCCTAATAATTCACGCTCTCGCTCATCAGGTTCATGGGGGATTTTACATTCGTTACATAGAGTTCGAATCAATCGCTGAGCTAATACGCCCAACAAACTTGATGAAACAAGGAACGGTTCAACACCCATATCTTGCAAACGCGTAATCGCGCCAGATGCGGTGTTGGTATGCAGTGTTGATATCACTAAGTGACCGGTTAATGATGCTTGAACAGCAATTTGCGCGGTTTCTAAATCACGGATTTCACCAATCATCACCACATCAGGATCTTGACGTAAGATTGCACGTAAACCACGAGCAAAGCTCATATCGGCTTTCATGTTCACTTGCGTTTGACCGATACCTTCAAGCTCGTACTCGATAGGATCTTCAACGGTCAAAATGTTGGTATCTTTTGAATTGATCTCAGTTAAGCCTGCATACAAGGTGGTACTTTTACCAGAACCTGTCGGGCCAGTTACCAAGATTATGCCATGGGGTTTACGAATAATGGCATCGAACTGTTCACGAATCGATAATGTCATACCCAGTAATTTTAAATCGAGATTACCGGTATTTTTATCCAGTAGACGTAGCACAACACGCTCGCCATGACTTGATGGCATGGTTGATACACGCACATCGACCGCTCGACCTGCAATACGCAGTGAAATACGGCCATCTTGCGGCACACGTTTTTCAGCAATATCTAAACGCGCCATCACTTTAATACGCGAAACCAGCAGCGAAGACAGTTTACGATTTGGTTTTAACACCTCTTTTAATACGCCATCAATACGGAAGCGGACAATCAATTGCTTCTCATATGTCTCGATGTGAATATCTGAGGCTTCTTCTTTAATCGCTTCCGATAACAAGGCATTAATTAACTTAATAATTGGTGCATCATCATCGCCTTCTAATAAATCTTCAGTTTGCGGCAGTTCTTCGGCTAGAGTGAATAAGTCCATCTCGTTGCCAATGTCTTCCATCAACTGCTGTGCTTCAGATGAATTTGCTTGGAAAGTTTGAGTTAACTTAGCTTCAAACTCATCAATCGGTAATTTACTTAGCACGAGTTCTTCACCAGCATAACGACGCACTTCGAGCATCGCATCTAATGGTGTTTCACTGGTGTAATACAATTTTAGTGCATCAGTTTCTTTGGCTAATGCCAAATTAAACCTGTGTGAAAAAGCAAAAGGTAAGCGCTCACGACTGGTTGAAACAAACACCTCATCATTGAGTTCATCTGCTTCTAAACCTAAGTCTGTTGACACTTTCGCCAATTGTTCAGTCATTTCTGCTTCACTCATTGGCGTTATCTTCTGATGCTTCTACTTCTGCGTCTTCTTCAACCGATTCAGCTGCTTGGCTGGCTGCTTCTGTTGCAGCGCGATCTTTTTCCATGCTCTCGCTGATATGCTTCAATGCTGGATCCGAATCACGCATCTTAGTTTCTAAGTTCTTACCTTCTTTATAACGATTTAAGACTTCGTTAACTTCATCAGGTAAGTAAGCCTCTTGATCCCATTCATCAAGTATTGGCACATCAGTATTTGGCATTAAGTTAACACCACGTTCTTGTTGTTCGATTTGCAATGCGCGGAAGTAGTTATATTTACGTCCCGCAATACCTTCCATAGTAATACCATCACGAATAATCGTAGGCTTGATAAATACCATCAGGTTTTTCTTTTTCACGCCACTCGAAGATGACTTGAATAAATGACCAATAATCGGTAAATCACCTAAGAATGGTACTTTTTGAACTGACTCTTGGGTTTCTTCATTGATCAAACCACCTAAGACAACGATTTGTCCCGAATCGGCCATCACAGTAGTGGTTAAGCGACGAGTAGCAAACGTCACATCGACACCCGTTTTACCGTTAATCCCTGAGACTTCCTGCTCAATGGTTAACTTAACAGCATTACCTTCGTTGACTTGTGGTACCACTTTAAGTTTTACACCGACTTCTTTACGTTCAACCGTTTGGAAAGGGTTAGAGTTACCATTACTTGAGTTTTGGCTACCCGTTAGAATTGGCACTTCATCACCAACAATAAATGAAGCTTCTTGGTTATCTAGTGTTGTGATAGAAGGTGTAGCAAGTACGTTTGATTTAGTATCACTTGATACTGCTTGTACTAATGCGCCAAAATCACCAGCGGTAACGCCCCACGCCATGCCATTCACTTTACCTAACGCTTGCGCCAGTAAGGTAATGTCACCACGGGTATCAGGGTTTTCGGTACAGGTACCATTTTCAGTACAGACTGTGGTTCCTTCTTCGCCTTGAGCTTGCCAAATACCCGCACCAATTTCACCGATGGTAGGGCCTAAGTTATTAAACTGGGTGCCACCACCTGCGGCAGTTGCCCACTGCACACCAAAACCAACATCATCACCTTCTGAGACTTCAACAATAATCGCTTCGACTAGGACTTGTGCACGACGAATATCTAATTGGTTAACGACACTTTCAATGGTGCGCATTTGATCTGGTTCAGCGCTGATAACTAATGCATTAGTATCAACGTGAGCCATGATATTAATTTCTTTACGGCGCTTATTGCTGCCACTCTGGCCAGTATCCTGGTCGCTTTGTAGTTGCTCAGCAAAACCTGTTAATACTTCAACTAAATCTTCAGCCTTAGCGTAACGTAAGTAACGGACTTTGGTATTACCTGTTGTAGCTTGCTCAGCATCAAGACGGCGGACCAATTCGACTACACGTTGACGGCTTTTTTCATCACCACTGACAACCACGGCATTGGTTCGTTCATCAGCAACCACTTTAGGTGCTTGGCCTGGCATTTGTGCTTGGTTAGCTGTTGAGCGGTACAAAGTATCAATAATACGAACGATTTCGCCTGCTGATGCAAACTCAAGCGATACTACCTGTACTTCCGTATCACCCTGTTTATCTACACGGCGGACAATTTCGACTAGTTTATTTACGACTGCTGCACGACCTGAAATCATCAATACATTTGATGGGTCATAATTTACAACGTTACCGCCACCCGCATTATCATTTAGCTGACGTAATAACGGCGCAAGTTGTTTAGCTTCGGTATTATAAAGGGCCACAATACGTGTAACCATTTCATCACCTAAACCAGGCTTATCATCATCGGCCACACGGATAGCTGCGGTTTTCGCATCTTTATCCTTGATGACTTTAATAACACGGTTTTCCATTTCGACAACGGCATAACCATAAACTTGCAGTACGTTGAGGAAGAATTGGTAATACTGTTCATCGTCCAATAAGTCGTAACTACGGACGTTAATTTTGCCGCGGACAGTTGGATCGACAATAATCGTTTTATTGAGGTTCTTACCTACAATATTAATGAATTCTTGAATATCTGTGCCTTTAAAATTGGCAGCATATTGCTCCGACCAAGCCGCTTGAGAAGCAAGCATTGCTATACCAGCAACCATCCCTGCTAATAACTTGCGTCGAATTCCATAACTCTTCATTATTTTCAATCCTCTACTGCCTAACTATTCTGGCAAACTAAAAATTATTTCTACTAACTGTCCATCACGTTCAACCATGACGCCGACTTCTGTTAATTCTGGTAATTGCGCCATAACTTCTAATGATTGTCCCATGTCGGTCAAATCATAGCCGTTGATGGATTTGGCTAAATCATTTGCTTTAAATCCCGCAGCCGCAAATAAAGATTTATTTTTACCTGGGTTGAGGCGATAGCCGCTGACACCGTCGGCGCCGCGAACTGGAGAAATGGCTAGATAGTCAGTCAGCTTTCCTGGATCAGCTAATAGTTCATCACGTGAATCACTGATTTGCTGAGCAACCTCGGCATTTTGACGACGATCGTCACGCTGTACTTGACGGTCTTTTTTGGCTTGCTGTAATGACTGGTTAGCTTGGCTTTGGGTGGTATAATTTAAACCATCCAACATTAATGTCTCATAACGGCCAGCATTAGTAATGATGATACGGTCGGCATACACTTCTTTCAGCGAAGCAGAAGTGCCTTTAATTTTGTCACCTAAGCCGTAAGTTTCCTGATTACCTTTTGATTCAATGACAGCAAGACCGTTGGTATCAGAAGTAGAAGCCACCACCCCCGTCAATAAAATAGAAAGGTTAGTTTTAGGTGCATCAGTAATTTGTTCAACTGGAGCAGGTTTATTAGGGCGGCCATCTGCATTGGCGTCTTTTTCGCCAAATAATGCCAATCGCTGGACACTACTTAGCTCAACCCGTTTAGCGCTTGCTACCGAAGTTGGCGAAGGTTGCCATGCAACTGCCTGAGAATTTACTGGCATTAGCTTCCAGGTAATCTGCGCTGTCAGTAATAGCACAATCACTAATCCTAACCAGAATACAGCTGTGCTTAATGGCTTTTGGGGGATTCCCGCAGCCTTAGTTATAATTTTATCTAATACATCCATATTCGGCTTTGACCCTCTAGCAGGTCGCTGTTCTAATTCTGTTAATTTAGGAAATACTGCATCATGCTAACCCAGCCAGCTTATTGCAACAAGCCCATAGCATATGGATTGGCGAAATTGCACCGAATATGCTACATTTGCGCGCCTAAAAAGGCTGTGAGAAACGCCACGATATTGGGCTCTCGCCTGCATTTTACACGTTAAAAATGTCAACGGTGTGAACTCGTACCACTTTTGGGGGTGTTAGATGAGCCAAGCTCCATCTAAAACAGTGACTGTTCGACTCGACAAATGGTTATGGGCGGCGCGTTTTTATAAAACACGCTCATTAGCAAAAGAGATGATCAATGGCGGAAAAGTGCACTATAACGGTCAACGCGCTAAATCCAGCAAACAAGCTGAAGTGGGTGCCAAGATACGTTTACGTCAAGGCCATGATGATAGGGAAATAATTATTGCTCAGTTGTCGGAACACCGACAAGGGGCTGCTGTAGCGCAAACGCTATACGAAGAAACAGCTGAGAGCATTAGCAAAAGAGCGTTTAATGCCGAAGCCAGACGTTTGAATATATTGAACAATCCCGCTCCAGAAAATAAGCCGGATAAAAAACAACGTCGCCAACTTATTCGCTTTAAAGATCTATAACGATAGTTAAAGTACAACAAACGAGATAAAACATGAGCAAAGATATATTACATCGCTACTTATTTGATAATGCCGATGTCCGTGGTGAAATGGTTCAACTTGAAAAAAGTTATCAAGAAATCCTATCAGCACATGAATACCCAAAGGCACTTCAACTGATAATGGGACAGCTTATGGCTGCGACCTCATTATTGACTGCCACCATCAAGTTCACTGGCGACATCAGTGTGCAACTGCAAGGTGACGGGCCTGTTTCTGTTGCTGTGATTAATGGCACTAACTTGCAAGCTCTTCGTGGTGTTGCTCGCTGGAATGGTGAGTTTTCTGATGATGCCTCTTTAAGTGATTTGTTCGGTAAAGGTGTGATGGTCATTACTCTGACGCCTGATGAAGGCGAGCGTTACCAAGGTATTGTGTCATTAGATCACGATAATCTTGCCGCTTGTTTAGAAGAGTACTTTAACCAATCAGAGCAATTGCCAACACGCATTTCATTATTCGCTGATGGTAAGCAAGCTGCGGGTATGTTGCTACAAGTGTTACCCACTCAAACTGAAGAAAACGAAGACTTCAACCACTTATTGGCGCTCACTGAGACCATTAAGCAAGAAGAGCTATTTACGTTAGAAGCTGAAGACATTTTACATCGCCTTTATCATCAAGAAGATGTGCGTCTGTTTGATCCTGTAGACGTTAGCTTTAAATGTACTTGCTCAAGAGAGCGAAGCGCTAAAGCACTCGCTACGATTGAGCAAACTGAAGTGGAAGAAATTCTAGCTGAAGAAGGTAAAATCGAAATGGGCTGTGAATATTGCCCGCAAATGTATACCTTCGACAGCATCGATATTGCTGCAATTTATGCGGGTAACTTAGATGCTGGAAACAGTAGCAACTGATCCAACCTACCTAATAACTTTCAAAAAAAAGCGCCTTAGGCGCTTTTTTAATGTAAAAATCTATATCAAAACTAAAAAACCAGCTCAAATTACAAAAAAGTTACCAAACTGTTGGTTACCTGTTTTGTTTATTACGTTACAATGGCTTTGCTAAATTAGTTTTAGCATAAGCAAGCGAGAACGTAAGTCATCCCAACTATAAATCGGCAATATAGACCGATAAACGACCTATTTACAACGGAGAAGCACCCGATGACAGATGGAACAAACAGCGTACACTTCAACCTTACTAGCGCTGAGTTAATTGAACTTGCTTTACAACGTAATGAAGGGCAGTTAACCGCCAATGGCGCATTAGTAGCAAAAACAGGCGAACGTACTGGTCGTTCCCCTAATGATCGTTTTATTGTTCAAGAAGCCAATACTCAAGATGATATTGATTGGGGCTCAGTCAACAAAGGTATTGCAGCAGATACTTTTGATGCACTTTGGGGCCGCGTTGAAGCTTATCTATCTGAGAAAGACATATTCGTATCTGAGCTAGAAGTAGGTGCTGACGATGCGCACTACCTTCCCGTTCGAGTCACCACAGAATATGCATGGCATCAAGTTTTTGCGCACAACTTATTTATCACTCCAGAGCAGTTTAACCGAGGCGATAAAGACGTTTGGCAAATAATGAATGCGCCTGAATTTGTTTGTGACCCTGCCCGCGATGGCACTCATTCTGATGCGGTTGTGATGATCAATTTTGCCGACAAAAAAGTCCTTCTAGCTGGACTTAAGTATGCCGGTGAAATGAAAAAGTCGATGTTCTCGGTACAAAACTTCTTATTGCCAGCTAAGGGCGTGCTTCCTATGCATTGCTCTGCCAATGTCGGTCATGATGGTGATACCACATTATTCTTTGGTTTATCAGGTACAGGTAAAACTACCTTATCTGCTGATCCAAAACGTTTTCTTATTGGCGATGATGAGCATGGTTGGGCTCCCGGCGGTGTATTCAATATCGAAGGCGGCTGTTATGCAAAATGTATCGACTTAAGCCAGAAGAACGAACCGGTGATTTGGGATGCGATTCGCTTTGGTACGGTACTTGAAAATGTCATGTTAGATGAACAACGAGTGCCTGATTATACGAATACAACATTAACAGAAAATAGCCGCGCAGCTTACCCGTTAGAGCATATTGCTCAGCGTAAAGAAGAAAACCGTGGTGCTGAACCCAACTCAGTGGTGTTTTTAACTTGTGATGTCTCTGGTGTATTACCACCAGTGTCAGTGTTAACTAAAGAGCAAGCGGCTTATCACTTCTTGTCGGGTTACACAGCAAAAGTGGGCTCTACTGAAATGGGCTCAACTTCAGCAATTCAATCAACGTTCTCAACCTGCTTTGGTGCGCCTTTCTTCCCACGCCCTGCTGGTGTGTACGCAGAACTATTAATGAAGCGTATTGAGTCATTTGGTAGTCGTGTTTACCTAGTAAATACTGGTTGGACTGGCGGCCCTCACGGCGTTGGTAAACGTTTTGATATTCCAACCACTCGTGCAATTGTTGATGCGATTGTCAGTGGCGAGCTAAAAGATGTTGAAACTCAGCATATTGATAAACTGAACCTCGCTGTACCTGTAGCGGTTTCAGGCGTTGATACTCAATTGCTCAACCCAGTAAATACTTGGGCTGACAAAAATGAGTACGCAAAATACGCCCAGCAATTAGCCGAAGAGTTCACAGCGAACTTTGCTAAATATCAGGTATCGGATGCAATCAAAGCCGCTGGGCCTAATAGCTAGCACACTGATGCTGTAATACGCGTCAATATATGATTGCGCCAACACAAAGCCTCAAGTGACATTGAGGCTTTTTTATTTTATCCCTTTGTTCAAAATTGTTACATTTTAAACAGTAATATTATCAGTTACCTCTCGCTAAGCTCTTGTCTCTCTTCCTATTTGATTTAATATAAAACGACATTCTATTTGCTCACACATAGGGATATCTATGCGCCGCGCCATACTTGCCAGTTTAATGATCAATTCGCTATTTTCTTTTTCTAGTATGGCCGAAACCTCAGAACAAGCCTTAACAGAATTACCCAGTTTAGCTTCCCACCCATTTATCAATGATGAGATTTTACCGCCTATTCAACCGTGGCAAGGCCAAAGTGAAGCGCTCATTTTAGATGCCTCATCACCTTGGTCAACGCCATTTGAGCAAAATGGTTTAGCACATAGTCCTGATTACGAAGCCACCCATCAATGGCTAAATAAACTTGTTGATAGTAGTGATTTGTTATCACAAGTCTCGATTGGTAAAAGCCCTCAAGGTCGTGATATTTGGATGGTCGTGGCATCAGAATCAGGAGCGGCAACACCGGAAGCACTCTCAGAAAGCAATAAGCCCACCATTTTAGTCCAAGCTGGTATTCACTCTGGTGAAATTGACGGAAAAGATGCGGGGATGATGCTGTTACGGGATATGACTCAAGGCGATAAGCAAGCTTTGCTTGATAGAGTGAACCTGTTATTTGTTCCAATTTTAAGCGTCGACGCCCATGAGCGAAGTGATGAGTACAACCGTGTAAACCAGCGTGGCCCTGTCGATATGGGTTGGCGCACCAATGCTAGAAACCTAAATTTAAACCGTGATTACGCCAAACTAGATACGCTAGAATTACAGCATATGATCCGTGCCATCAATGTGTGGCAACCTGACTTATATATTGATGTTCATGTCACTGACGGTATTGATTATCAGTACGATGTCACCTTTGGCTATAACGTAAAACAAGGCTACAGCCCTGCAAGCTATGAATGGTTAGAAAAATATTACCGCCCAGAAGTTGAATCTGCACTGACAGATAATGGCCATGTCCCTGGGCCTTTAGTGTTCGCGTTAGACAATACTGACTTGTCAAAAGGCTTATCTTATTGGAATCCAAGTCCTAGATTTTCAAATGGTTATGGCGATGCACGCCACTTACCCACCATTTTAATTGAAAACCACAGCTTAAAACCTTTTAAACAAAGAGTATTAGGCACATACGTCATGTTAGAGCAAACCCTTAAAACGGTGGCGAAGCATGGCACAAAATTAAAAGCGGCAATTTATGAAGATAAGTACCAACGCCGACAACAGGTCCCATTAACCTGGAATACAGTTGAGCAGCCAGGTTGGGATTTCAAAGGTATAGGTTATTCGCTTGAAACCAGTGAAATTAGTGGCACTGAGGTAGTGCGCTGGAATGGGCAACCTAAGCTTTACCCTAACTTACCAGTCATGGGTAATACCGAAGCGAATGTTATGACTCAACGCCCTAAATACTATTATGTACCTGCCCAGTGGCACCAAGTGATTGAGCGCCTATCGATTCATGGCGTCAGAATGACGCCACTGACTGAAGCTAAAACGCTCAAACTAAGCCAGTATCAATTTGCAGAGCCGACATTTAATCAAAAAGATTATGAAGGCAGACAACGCGTCAAAGCCACCAGCAACAAAGTGAATATTGAAACAACATTACCTATTGGCACGATTCAAATTGCAACCAATCAACCATTAGGTGATTTAGCGATTTTATTACTTGAACCACAATCTGCCGATTCGTTTTTCCAATGGGGCTTTTTCAATAGCATCTTCACTCGGACTGAGTACATCGAAGATTATGCTGTAGAGCCACTCGCAGCAAAAATGTTAGCAGAAGATGAAGCCTTAGCGGCAGAGTTTAAAACAGCATTAGAAGATGAAAGCTTTGCTAATGATTCAAAAGCAAGACTGCGCTGGTTTTATGAAAGAAGCCCTTATTACGATAATCAATATATGAAATACCCTGTGCTACGTTCACGATAATTAACTAAACAAGACCAAATGACTAAAAAGCCACCTGAAGATAATCTTTCAGGTGGCTTCTTATTGGCTTTAGCTTCACAGGATAATTAATCCGTTTGATAATCTGCGATCAAGGCGAGTTTTTTAGCCCGAGTGAGCTTTTTAACCGCTAACTCACGTTTTGTCGCTAAGCTTCTGTCTGCGACACTTTCTTGATAGACCAGAGTTAATGGCCCTTTGCCTTTAAGGTATTTGGCTCCTTTTGTGCCACCAGCCTGATGCTCAGCAAAACGTCTTTTAACATCTGTGGTAATGCCTGTATATAAATGGCCGTTATGGCATTTCACCATATAAAGAAACCAGTCGTTCTTTTTCGATACAGGCTTGATGACAGGAACCTCTGCGGAAACCTTTTCGGAAACCTTTTCGGAAATAATGGCATTATTAATTATTGCGCCACTTTTACTGGTCATAGATATAAAAACCTTCGGTCTGATCATAGTTATCTGCCGCTATCATGGCATAATGCGGAATCAAAAATGAATCTTATTATCTAAGCCAGCCTTAGATAAACCACAACATGGCAAATGTCATGCGAGGAGCTACGATGTCAACAAAATCTGATGCCTGTGCACAGCCTGGTTTAATGCACCCAACTGATGCCATTAATGCTTTACTTGATCAAGTAAGTGTCATTGAACAAAGCGAAATGGTTAGCTTAAATGAGGCTGTTGGCCGTATTTTATCTGAAGATTTGGCATCTTGTATCGACCTTCCTCCTTTCGATAACTCATCAATGGACGGTTATGCCTTTAAGTTCGATGAACTGACAGGTGAAACAGCTACCACGCTAACCTTGGTCGGAACCTCATTTGCAGGACACCCTTACAAAGGCAAGATCCCAGCCAACAGCTGTATTCGGATTATGACTGGTGCGCCAGTTCCTGCAGGTTATGACACGGTACAAATGCAGGAGAAAACCTCTGCTGACGGTGACAAGATCACCATTGAACACCCAAATGCCAAAGGCAATAGCATTCGCTACTGTGGTGAAGAACTTACCGCTGGCACCAATGTACTCAAAAGTGGCACTCAAATTCGCGCGGCAGAAATGGGCGTATTAGCTACAATCGGCATCAGCCAAATAAGAGTAAAAGCCCGTCTTAAAGTCGCTTTCTTTTCAACAGGAGATGAACTGCGACCAGTAGGAAGCGAGCTGGCTCCTGGGCAGATTTACGATTCTAATCGCTACTCGATTAAAGGCCTACTCACCCAAGCGAATGTTGAATGGATCGATTTAGGCGTTATCGAAGATGACAAAGAAGCGATTCGCGGTGCGTTTAGAGAAGCAGCGAAAAAAGCGGATATGGTGCTGACCTCTGGCGGCGTTTCTGTTGGTGATGCTGATTACACTAAGCAAATTCTCTCTGAGGAAGGTGAAATTACCTTCTGGCGCTTAGCGATTAAACCCGGTAAGCCATTTGCGTTCGGTAAATTAGGCAAGGCCGTTTTTTGCGGCTTACCAGGTAACCCTGTTTCATCAATGGTCACCTTCTACAAACTTGTTTGGCCAATCGTCAATAAGATGCAAGGCTTAACGGTGAAAGAGCCATTAATCGTTAAAGCGACCCTAACGAGTGCCATTCGCAAACAACCTGGCCGAGCAGAATATCAACGTGGTATTTTGAGCCGTGATGACAACGGTGAACTCGTCGTATCAACCACTGGTGGTCAAGGCTCAGGCATGCTTACCTCGATGAGTTTAGCTAACTGCTTTATTAACTTAGAGCAAGAACAAGGCGATATTGCCTCTGGCGCTCAAGTTAATGTTGAACCATTCAACAGCGTATTGTGTTAATTGCTAAGGAAGTTTAATGAGTGATTTATCCCTAAACGCAGCTGATGATTTGGACATTTTGTCAGACAATGAAATGCTGCGTTATAGCCGCCAAATATCCATTAAAGCTATGGATATTGAAGGCCAAGAAAAACTCAAGCAAGCAAAAGTATTAGTGATTGGCGCAGGTGGCCTAGGTTGTACTGTAACCCAATATTTAGCTGTGGCCGGTGTGGGTGAAATGACCCTTGTTGATTTTGATACGGTTGAATTATCTAATTTACAGCGCCAAGTATTGCACTACGATGAAAATATTGGTCAAGCCAAAGTGGACTCTGCCAAGCAGACATTGGCGCAATTAAACCCATTAATTACCATCAATACTATCAACGAATTCCTTGATGAAGCGCGTATTGAACACTTGGTATCTGAGCATATGTTAGTACTAGACTGCACTGATAATGTTCAAGTCAGAGAACAACTTAACCAAAGCTGTTTTAAGCATAAAATCAGCTTTATCTCAGCTGCTGCAATACGTATGGAAGGCACGGTAACGGTATTCGATTATCAGTCATCTTCGCCTTGCTACCATTGCTACAGCAGCTTGTTTGGCGAACAACAATTAACCTGTGTCGAGTCCGGTATCTTGGCGCCAGTTGTTGGTTTAGTAGGTTGTATTCAGGCGACTGAAGCCATTAAGGCCATCAGCCAAATGGGCCAAGGCTTAAATGGTCGTATTTTAATGATAGATGCGATGACGATGGAGTTTCGTGAAATGAAACTACCGAAGCAAGCTAACTGCTCTGTGTGCTCGGCACCTGTATAAGGTTCTTAATCAGCAAGCATTAACAATCAAAGTTTTACTAAAAGTCACAATCTTGGCTATAGTTGATAAAAGAAAACGGCTTAATTATCAGCTCTTTTATAACGCTCATTCATAGAAATCTGTCATAGGGATCTACTATGTTCGAACAATTAACTATAGCCAATATTGCATACTGCACTAACAAGTTAGCCCGCATTTATCTGTGGTACCCGTTTACTGCGCTATTTGCTCGAACACCCACTCGTAAGCTCAGTAATTGTAAGCTGTTATCATACGTCGTAATACTCTGTGGTTTAAGCGCCTGTTCAGACGATGAAATCAAGCCGCTACACATGAGTAACCCTGCAGCTGATTATTGCATAGATAAAGATGGCACCTTAGAAACCATTAAGCACATTAATGGCGATGTGTCGCTTTGCACTCTGCCTGATGGTGAAGTGATTGAGCAGTGGGAGTTATTTAGGCGTGATCATCAACAAAGCTAATAGCTTGATACCACCTTGGCGATGTTAAGTGATATCAATTAACCGACTTACTCTGCTGTAACTTCTTGATTGTCGTCGCTCGATACAGCCAATTGACTCGCCTCTTGTTGCTCAGCCTGTTGTACTAATTCTCGCTCAGCTTTAGAAACATACTTAGGTTTATTACTACCTGCTTTTTTCGCATTGGCTTTTTTCGCTTTCCCTTTGAGCGTTTGGTTAATCTTTTTACGTCTATTCATACTAATTTCACCTTAAACTCTCTGAAACAACAGCTTTGCTATAAAGCACATATTCGATACAAGCGATATAAATCGGAGTGCGATTCTACAACCCTAAATACAAAAATACCAATTCCAAATATTATCAGAATTGGTATTCTCATCGTTCAATAAACCCAGCAGGTTAATCTTGTATCACCACCCAAATGGCATGGATCAAGCCTGGAACAAAGAACAGTAAACAGAGAATAATATTAATCAGTAAATCTTTTCCCATGCCTTTTTTCAAAAACACAGCCACCGGCGGTAGTAAGATTGCAATGACAATTAGCAGCAGTTTATTTGTATCCATAATTATTTCTTTCCCTTTAAAATTGTAAAAATTAATCAACCAAAATGTTCATAATTGCAACAATTTGTGAAACAGATCAAATATTATTATGATATTCAACACAATCAACTTATCCTCAATTTTTAATCATTTAGTGCAGGTTCAATGATAGAAACTAGTAGCAGCCTCATTCTAATTCAAGTGATTTGTATCTTGTGTTTCGCAGGAACAATCGCATGGACTGTCATGGTTATTCCTATGCGAGTCGCACCCAGTGCTAGCTGGCGTTTTGCGTTAGCCAACTTCTGCGTGTTACTAGGCATGTTGCTTTATACTCAACGTACCCATGAACCAAGTTACCTGCATTGGCTAGTAGCTGACAATATTATATTAGTAGGTTTTTGCTTTTTACGCTGGGGCGCGCAGCGACTTTATCATTTAAAATCTAGCCACCAATTTGATATTACATTAGTTCTTGTTTCCATCGGCAGCATGTTACTCGCCAAACCACAAAACAGTAGCTCGGCATATTTAATGATTATTTTATCTTTAGCTGCCGCTGTTTGTTTCTTTATGCTAGCAAAAGATCATTATGTCGCCTTTAAGAAGAATTTTACTGCTTTCGCCACTTACTGGTTAGTTATTCCGATTTTAATCATTGGCATTATGTTCTTAGCCAGGGCATGTATTTTGATACTTTATCCCGAAAAGGTCGCTACCTACGCGGCGTTTAACACTGAGGAATCAGTGCCTATTTTATGGGTCTATATCGTATTAATTTTATTAGTTAATATCCTCATCATAGGAAACACCATTAATCGTCTTGTGGTGAAAATAATGACCCTAGCGAATAAAGATACATTAACTGGGCTTTGGAATCGAAATGCACTACAAAACAAGTTAGCCCTAGAACATGCTCGATGGCTACGCGACAAGGTCAGCTACAGTGTGATTTTGATTGATTTAGACCATTTTAAACAAATCAACGATGTCCATGGCCACACTGCAGGCGATGAGGTTCTTAAAGTTGCTGCTAAGCAACTTAATAGTATCACTCGAGAAATAGACTATTTATGCCGTTATGGCGGTGAAGAGTTTGTTCTCATCTTACCGCTGACGTCGGAGCAAAAAGCTCTTTGTGTGGCGAAAAAACTACAACTGGCCTTAGCGAAAGTGAACTTTGAGTGGCAAGGAACACCCATTGCCATTGAAGCCAGTATTGGTTTCTCGACGATTAATGAGAGCTTACCTGCTGAAGCGTTACTTCATTTAGCTGATAAAGCCATGTATGAAGCTAAAGCCAGTGGCCGTAACTGCATTAAAAGTGCTAATCCAACCCTAAACGACAAGTTCTAAATAAAAGAGAATGGCCTACGCTTAAGTATGCTTAGGCCAAGCAAGCATTTCTGGCGCTTGCCAATCTTGTTGTAAAATGTCGGTGACTGATGGTGCTTGAAACACATCCCCTATCTCAGGAAGTTGTATAAACTGATATCGTTTATCTTGATACTCAAAGTCCAATGCCATGGCATGCAAGTAACAACGGTCTGCCACTTCGCCTCCATATAGTTCATCCCCCAAGATCGGCACACCGATACTGCTTAACGCGACACGTAATTGGTGAGTTTTCCCACTTAATGGTTTGAGCAAATATAATCTTAAGCCATCACCAATAGATTGAGAGAAAAACTGGGTTATTGCAGGATTGGTCTTAGTGCGCAGCAGTTTATACATGCTGCGTCGAGATTTGGCCATGTCGCCAATAATCCCACCTTGCTTCTTTTTAGGCTTTCCTTTGGCAATAGCCAGATAAAACTTTTGAATTTTATGTTCACTGAACAATTCAGTAAACTCTGCCGCTGCCTGTGGGGTTTTAGCTAATATAAGTAACCCAGAAGTCGGAGTATCTAAACGGTGTACCGTAAACAGTTTAATACCTAAATCTGCTTCAACTTGCGCAACAACACCTGCAGTGCCATCTTGGCTATGAAAATGAACCTTAGGAGACTTATTGATAACAATAAAGTCTGGGTGTTGTTCTAAAATTTGATACATAGTCTCGATTCTAATGAGAGTACTGAAATACAAGCTCTGAACTAAATTTCTGAACTAAGAGTTCTGAAATAAGCGTTTTGGAATAAGAGCACTGAAATAAGCGTGCTAAAAATCACTGGTACAAGCCTGATATATCGGCTTTATACCAATGATTAACATGAGCTAGGAATATACCTAAACAGGACTAGAATCGAATGTCGACAATAAGCCCTGGATGATTATCCTTAAGCTCAATTTTAGCATGATGACGGGATAAAATCGCTTTCACCATTGATAAGCCCAACCCCGTGCCTTTGTGATGTCGGCTAGGGTCTAATCGCACTAAACGATCAAATACCCTTTCTTTATCTTCATCACTAATACCTGGGCCATTATCAATAATTTGGATCTTTCTGCCTTTTTGCACTATCTCAATAGTGGCATCTTCAGGGGCATATTTAATCGCATTATCAACTAAGTTAAATAAGGCTTGGAACAATAGGTATTTATCGCCAGAGATTGTCACGTCTTTGTCTGCAGACAAAGTCAAAGTTTGTTGTTTCGACTCAGCAACCACTTCAGCCATTTCAAACAAGTCTTCACATAAAAGTTGTAGACTCACAGGCTGCATATCTAAGGTTTGCTGACCTTCTTCTATTCGAGTGAGAGATAACATGGCATCAAAAGTCGCTAAACAATGGTCCAGTTCTTCTAGCAACATGGCGGTCAACTCTGGCACATGCTCTGTCGGTTTACTGGGTAATTGCTCAATACCAATGCGTAAGTGAGACAAAGGCGTTCTTAAGTCATGGGCAATATTATCTGTCACCCCACGAACAGACATTAAGTTATGTTCTAAGGTATCGAGTACCCGATTAAACTGACCAGCAAGCATATCAAATTCGTCTTGATTATGACTCACAGGCAAACGGGTGTTGTACTCACCTTGCTCAATCTTTTTACACAGTAAATTGTATTGTACCAAGCGTCTTAAAATCGCTTTAGAGAACACAAAACCAACCGCTAAGGTAATCCCTAACGTGAATGCCACCGCCCAAAATGCAGCATTAATAAATTTATCAATTAATGCGGCTAAATTATCAGTACGAGTCGCTATAAGCACCGGCCCATAATGGGTCATCACAATGCCGCCGGTGAGAATATGAAGCTTATCTGGGCCACCGGTTAAAATAGGAAATTCGCGGGTTTTTGGCAATAAAGGCATGTTGTCAGGCACAAAACTCAGCGCCCCAACCATATCAACGCTGTTTCGCCAAGCAATCAAGGCTGTTTTAGGATCTGCTGCGCGAATTTGCGCAGCAAAACTGCGGCGATCAACCGTTAATGCCAATTGCTGATAACGCTGCATTTCAGTGGCAAGATGTTGCTCAACCTGATTTTCTTGCTCAATAACGAGTTGGCGGTATAAACCAAATACCAACATCACAATCAACAAGGTAACCAAGGTCGAGAAAATTAGCGTTATCCGCCAAGCACTGCTTTGGTAGGGTTTAATTCCCTTTGCAAAGGCGATATCCAGCCCCTCGAACAGTTTCAATGATCTCTGGATGGCCTAGTTCTTCAAATTTACGACGAAGTTTAGCAATATGTACATCAATGACATTGGTGCGCGGGTCAAAGTGATAATCCCATACTGCTTCAAACAATAATGTACGGCTAATGACTTGATTTGGATGCTCCATTAGATATTTCAGCAATTGAAACTCTTTAGGCTGTAGCATTAATTCATGCTCATCTAATGTTACTTTGCGGGTCAGCAATTCCATTCTTAAATTGCCGACTTCAAGATCGGTATTTGCCGCAGCAGGCGCATTACGTTGAATCAGCTTCTCTGCGCGCACTTGCAACTCAGCAAAAGCAAACGGTTTGGTCATGTAATCATCGCCACCAGCACGTAATCCTTTTACTCGCTCGTCGACATGACTGAGCGCAGAAAGGATTAACACAGGTGTTTGGTTACCATTATTGCGCAGTGCAGTCAGCAAGGTTAGGCCGTCTAACTGAGGTAACATACGATCTAAAATGATAATGTCATATTGATTATGCTTTGCTTGGTGTAAGCCATCATGGCCATTGGTCGCAGTATCAACTTGATATTGCTGTGCGGTAAAACCTTCAGCAACGTATTGTAGTGTGGTTGCATCGTCTTCAACGATTAATACTCGCATAGTGCTATTCCTTAGTTCTACAGCGTTTGACTGTAAAGGTGCTAATTGCCAAGTCATATTAGTCCCACTGCAGTAATGGCAGCGGACGTAATTCTTCAATATCAAAAGCAATCGTATGCTTGCTTGAAACATTGAGTAATTTTAATTCTAGATAGCTGATGGTTAAGTCATGGTCTAACTCAGCTTCGATTAAATATCCCGTTTGACCTTTTTGCGCCATTGTGACGAGCTCAGTAAAAGTCATTTTTTGCTTGATGAGTACTCGTGCGGCTTTAACTTGGTCTAAATCATCGGCTTCAAAAGCGGATAATTTTTTGGTGATTAAGCTGCCGTCACTTGCATCAAATGAGAATTCGGTAATTTCACTGTCATCTAGATTGAGTAAGTCTATTTCATAAATGAGTTGACCATTTTCAACATCCATATCGAACGATGAAACGACACCGCTATATTCAGTTTCAATTTGTTCAACCACGACAAGTGGTTGGACGTATTCACCCTCTGAGAGCAAGGTATGCATAGTCGGGGTAGCCATTACCATTGATGGAAATACGACTAACAACGACAGAACGATACGGAACATGAAAGCCTCATAATGAGAATTGGAGTAGTGTTACTTTACCTAAGCCCAGCAAAAGACCCAAGCATTGTAAGATTAATAATTGATCATGATTCTAGAATATGGACTTGCTCAGATTTCAGTGCAATCGTTGTTGCCAATCCGGTTTTTAATGAGAGTTTTTCAGCCAAATGCGAAGGAATATCCATATTGAACACCTCGTCCACATCCGCCATTCGCGCTTTCACACGCACAGACTCACCCATGACTAGCATTGACTCGATAACAATATCGAGTTTATTGATACTACGACACAAACGGCCACTGGAAATCGCATTAAATCGAATGCCTTGGTTTGGGATCACCCAACGCACTTGCTGACCAATTGCCAATTCAGGTGCACTGTCACTGGCAATGATTTGCTCGCCCATTTTAAGCCATGTGATGTTTGCCTCTGCATCTCGGCCACTGACCTCGGCATTGAAAATGTTTCTAAGGCCCATCTGCCTAGCCACGGTTTCATTACGAGGATGAGACAATACCTCAAAAGGTTCGCCCTGCTGCAGCATGTTACCTTGGCTGATTAGAATCATTTTATCGGCCAATAACAAAGCTTCGTTCATATCATGGGTCACCATGATCACAGGAATTGATAACTGTGATTTTAATCTGGCTAACTCAATGTATAAACGTTCACGGGTTTCTCTATCCACCGCAGAAAACGGTTCATCGAGCAATAATACCGAAGGCTCACGTGCTAATGCCCTTGCTAAAGCCACACGTTGACGCTGACCGCCAGATAACTGTGCAGGCAACCTAGCAGGTAGCCCATGTAAGTTAACTCGCTCAAGCCAGTCTAAAGCCCTTGCTTTGCGTTCACTTTTAGGAATGTGGTCCAAGCCAGAAATCACATTTTCTAGCGCGGTAAGATGCGGAAATAAACCAAAGTGTTGTGGGACATAACCAATGTGACGTTGTTGAGGGGATAACTTAATCCGCAGCTCGTCATCAAACCATTGCTGTTCGCCACACTGAATCCGGCCTTTCTCAGGTACACTTAAGCCTGCAATCATGCGTAACAAAGTGGTTTTACCGCCACCAGAAGGCCCAACAACCGCCAGGACTTCGCCCGCTTTACAGCTAAAGTTAGCAATTAATGGGATGGGTGATACTTGCTCAATTTGGCAGTATAAATGAGTCTCTAAATCAACGTTGCGGGTTGGCATGCTGCCCCCCTAAGCGTCTTGATAAACTTGTCGTTATTGCCAATACACTCACAGCAAATACCAAGAGTACTAACGACATCGTACCCGCCGCTTCAAAGTCAAAGGCTTGCACACTGTCATAAATAGCAATCGAGATAGTTTTAGTTTCGCCAGCAATGTTGCCACCAAGCATTAACACCACGCCAAACTCACCTAAAACATGTGAAAAACACAACACCACAGCGGTCAATATTCCAGGCCATATCATAGGTAGTTCAATTTTGATAAAAATACGCCACCAGCTCATGCCACAACACGCTGCTGCATCAGGAATATCATGGGGTATGGTTTCAAAGGCGCGCTGAATCGGCTGCACAGCAAAAGGGATATTAACCAGAATAGAGGCAATCACTAAGCCTGAAAAATTAAACACTAACTGGGCGCCAGTAAATTGCTCGACCCATTGTCCAATAAGACTTTGACTACCTAAACCGACAAGCAAGTAATAACCAATCACCGTCGGTGGCAACACCAATGGCACCATAATCAGTGCTTCTACCCACGATTTACCACGAAATTGTTTGTACGCCAGAAAGCGACCGACAAAAATGGCCATTGGGATCAGAATTAGTACGGTTACAGAACTTAATTTTGCAGATAACCACAACGACTGCCAATCCATAAATTACTGCTCCGCCACTTGCTGTCTTGGTCTTGGTGCACGAAGTTTAGGCTGGTGTAAATGATGTTTATCGCTGACGTTGGCTGGAAAGCCAAAACCATAATTCTCTAGAACTTGCTGAGCAGCTGTTGACTGCATGTACTGATAAAACTGTTTAGTGGTATCCCCCGCTCGCGGAGTCAGCACCATACGTTGATTAATGGGTTGATATAATGACTGGGGGATCTCTATGTAGCGGCCCATTTTGGTAAACTGCGGTGCTGATGCTAGCGACAATGCCACAATGCCACCTTGTGCTGAACCACTTAAAGCAAACTGAGCGGCTTGGGAAACATTCTCGCCCATAATGATCTTAGGTTGCAGCGCAGACCATAAATCTTTGCTCTCAAGTAACGCTTGAGCGCGCTCACCATATGGAGCATGAGCTGGGTTGGCGATAACAAATCGCTTGATTTCACCTTCAGAGACGGCTTCAGCTAGGCCTGTTAATTGGGGATCTAATGCTAATTTGGAATTATTTGGCGCCACTAGGGCTAACTTACCAATGGCGTAGATATCACCATCTGAATCGGTTTTACCTGCCTTATGAAGCTGTTGTACATAAAACTCATCGGCGCTTAATAGCATTTCAAACGGTGCACCATGCTGGATCTGAGCGACAAAATTGCCAGAAGACCCATATGAAACGCGTATCGCTAAGCCCGTTTCCGCAGTAAAGTTTGCCACAATTTCATCTAAGGCAAACTTAACATTAGCCGCAGCTGCAATGGCTGGCGGTTTAGCCGCAAATGCAGTAAGCGAAAACAAAGAAGAAAGTCCTAACAAACTCGCAAGTAAAAGACTTTGAACCTTTAATGCAACTCGACGGCTAAATGTCATTGGTAAGCATCCTTTGCTATTTGGTTTCGTTCCACATTGACGCTGCCTGTTCATCTGAATCACGTGCTTCGACCCAGTTATTGCCTTCTTCGCCAGCTTCAAGTTTCCAAAAAGGTGCTTTGGTTTTTAAGAAATCGATAAGGAATTCACACGCTGCAAATGCCGCTTTGCGATGCATGCTAGTAACGCCGATAAATACGATTTGTTCGCCCAGTTCCATGCGGCCAACACGATGAATAATCGTGACATAATTTAATGGCCAGCGTTCATAAGCTTGTTCAGCTAATTGCACTAATACAGCTTCTGTCATTCCTGGGTAATGTTCTAAAGTAAGATCAGTAACAGCGCTGCCATCATTGAAATCACGTACTTTCCCTGCAAATGTTACGACTGCGCCATCACTGTTATCATTTGCAATCGCATTGTATTCATCAGCAACATTGAAGTCAGCGGTTTGCACGCGCACAACTTGCCTAGGATTTTTTTCAGAACTAACGGTCATATTAACCACCTGTTACTGGTGGGAAAAAGGCAACTTCATCACCATCAACAACAGCCGCATCCCATGCACTCATCGTTTGATTAACCGCTACCAGTAATTTGTCTGATGACAATACTTTTGCCCACTTATCATCTTTAGCGGCTAATGCTTCACGTAGCTGCTCAGTATTAGTAATACCTTCAGCGGCAACTTCAACTTTAGCCGTACCGAGCAACTCTCTAACTTGTGCAAAAAATAGAACTTGGATCATGTCGATGTCTCGTATTGATTGGGTCTAACAAATAACGTTTTACTGATTGTCAGCAATTCTTGCTGCCAACAATCGCACCAAACTGATTAATCTTCAGCTTGAAAATGACCTGACTTGCCGCCACGTTTTTCGAGTAAACGTACTTGGGAGATAATCATGTCTTTTTGAACCGCTTTACACATGTCGTAAATGGTAAGTGCTGCTGTTGAAGCGGCAGTTAATGCTTCCATTTCCACGCCAGTTTTGCCAGAAAGTTTACACAAGCTGGTAATTCGAACACGGTTAAACTCAGGCTGAGCTTGTAGATCCACTTCAACTTTAGTCAACATTAATGGGTGACATAAAGGAATTAAATCAGAGGTTTTTTTCGCAGCTTGAATGCCTGCAATACGCGCTGTAGCGAACACATCTCCTTTGTGATGACTGCCGCTCATGATCATCTCAAGCGTACTAGGCGCCATTTCGATGAATGCTTCAGCGCGTGCTTCACGCTCGGTAATATTTTTTTCAGTCACATCGACCATGTGAGCGTTGCCATCGGCATTAATATGGGTAAAACAATTGCTCATGCTAACTTGCCTTATTAGATCTTAATTTCAGTATGGAAAAGGAATACTGTTTAACAGCGACGCTGCAACACCTTAGCCACCTAACATCGCTCTATATTAACCACCAATAGAGGCTAAATGTTTGGTCACACCTGTGATCCCTTGATGTAAGTAATGAGTTTCTTCTTTCTGTGCTAATTGACTGTGCAGACGTTCAATTAATTCCGCTCGCTGAGATTCATGTTGTAATAAGTCACGTAAATCGAGACCGTTTTCAGTAAACAGACATAAATGCAGTTTGCCTTTAGCTGATACACGCAAACGGTTACAGCTGGCACAAAAGTTTTTAGCGTAAGGCATAATCAAGCCAATACGGCCTTGGTAATCTGGGTGACTAAAGTTTTGCGCAGGGCCGTCATCAACACTCGGCAGATCATATAACCAACCTTCTGATTCAAGCTTTAGCTTGATATCAAGACCCGCTAAATGATGGGCGTTAAAGTAATCATGGCCTAAACCCGTTTCCATCAACTCGATAAAGCGCAAATCTATCGGTGTGCTTTTAATCCAGTGTAAGAAACGTGGCAAATCTTTGTCATTTAAGCCTTTAAGCAGTACCGCATTTATTTTAATCCGCTCAAAGCCCGCCTCAAGTGCTGCATCAATACCACGCATCACTTGATCAAACTTATTTTCGCCTGTGATTTGGTAGAACATTTTCGGATCTAAGCTATCAACCGAAACATTTATTCGGCGCAAACCCGCGTCATACCATTCTTTAGCGTGCTTTTCGAGGCGATAACCATTGGTTGTTGTGGCAACAGTTTTAATGTTGTCATTATCAGCAACGACGCGAATGATATCGGTGAAATCTTTTCTAAGGGTCGGCTCACCACCGGTAATGCGGATTTTTTGAGTACCTACCTCACCAAAAGCCGCCACTAAATTTTCAATTTCATTTAGCGCGAGGAACTTTGGCTTGCCATCAGGTCTGTAACCGTCAGGTAGGCAATAGGTACATTTGAAATTACAAACGTCAGTGACTGACATCCGCAGATAGTGAAATCTTCGACCAAAACTGTCTTGTAGTTGGGACATGTTAACCTTTCCAAGTGTGGGAGGTAAGCGCATTTCTTTACTCACCCCGGTGGCATTATTACCACGGCTAAATACCCGTATCTGTGGACGTAGGATATAAAGCTCGGAGAACCGTCAACTTTGATTATAGGCCTAAATTCGCTCTAATCAGTACCTTTTTATGACATTTTGTCCCGGTTTGTACAAAATCTGTAAAGAATTGCGAGCTAGCTCACGAGCTCAAAATCGCACTTGCTACTGTGACCTAGCTCATTTTTGAGGTAAGGTGAGTAAAACAAAAAAATAACAACAAACCCGCCATAAACCGGGGAATGAAGATCAAAGGTGAGATGATGGAACGCGAATCTATGGAATTCGATGTAGTAATTGTCGGTGCAGGACCTGCCGGACTCGCTACTGCATGTCGATTAATGCAAATATCACAAGACGCAGACAAAGAAATGACTGTCTGTGTTGTTGAAAAAGGCTCTGAGGTTGGAGCGCACATATTATCTGGTGCGGTTTTTGAGCCTAAAGTATTGGATGAATTGTTCTCCGATTGGCGTGATTCCGATATCCCACTGAATACTAAAGTGACTCACGATGAGATTTACCTGCTAAGTTCAGACTCAAAATCTCAATTAATGTCGAACAGTTTAGTGCCTAAAACCATGCATAATGATGGTAACTACATTATTAGTGTAGGTAACCTAACACGCTGGTTAGCAGAAAAAGCTGAAGGTTTAGGTGTTGAAATCTTCCCAGGTTTTGCTGCAAGTGAAGTGCTGTTTAATCAAGATAACAGTGTGAAAGGTATTTTAATTGGTGACATGGGTGTTGGCGCTAATGGCGAAGAAAAAGACAGCTATATGCCAGGTATGGAGTTACATGCTAAATACACTGTATTTTCTGAGGGTTGTCGCGGCCATCTAGGCAAGGAACTTATCGCGAAATATCATCTCGATAATGGTAAAACACCACAGCATTACGGCCTTGGCTTTAAAGAAATTTGGAAAATTCCAGCAGAACAACATCAAGAAGGTAAAGTGGTTCACACCGGCGGTTGGCCGCTTAATCAAGGGACTTCTGGTGGTGGCTTCCTTTATCACATGGAAGATAACCAAGTCGCTGTCGGCTTGATTATTGATTTGAATTATAAAAACCCACATGTCAGCCCGTTCGATGAATTTCAGCGTTATAAGCAACATCCGGTTATTGCGCAAACATTAACTGGTGGTGAGCGCTTAACCTACGGCGCTCGCGCTATCGCTAAAGGTGGATTGAATTCATTACCTAAAATGAGCTTCCCTGGTGGATTGCTTATTGGTTGTGATGCCGGGACATTGAACTTCGCCAAAATCAAAGGCACACATACAGCTATGAAGAGCGGTATTGTCGCCGCTCAAACCTTAGGCGAAGCACTCATAGCAGGTGTTGAAGCTGGTAAAGATTTAGATTGTTTCCAAACTCGTATTGAGCAAAGCTGGTTACATGAAGAGCTATTTCAATCGCGCAACTTTGGCCCTGCATTGCATAAGTTTGGCACCTACTTAGGTGGTGCGTTTAACTTTATTGATCAAAATTGGTTTGGCGGAAAGTTCCCGATAACGCTTCGCGATGAAACCCCTGATCATGCTGATATGGGACTGGCTAAAGACTTCACCCCGATTGAGTACCCCAAGCCTGATGGTAAGCTCAGTTTTGATAAATTATCATCGGTTTATCTATCGAATACCTTCCATGAAGAAGATCAGAAGTGTCACCTGCAACTCAAGGACGCGTCTATTCCTATTGCTGTTAACTTAATTAAATACAATGAACCCGCGCAGCGTTATTGCCCTGCGGGAGTTTATGAAGTGGTCGCTGAAGGCGCTGAGAATAAGTTTGTGATTAATGCGCAAAACTGTATTCACTGCAAAACTTGTGACATTAAAGACCCAAGCCAAAATATCACTTGGGTAACACCTGAAGGTGGTGGCGGACCTAACTACCCGAATATGTAGTTAACCAATTAACTCATCATAAAACGCACTGACTAAAGTGCGTTTTTTATTGTCTTAATACATCACACAGACAAATCAGTTTCAAAATCCCATATAAACTATTCATTTATTCTAGCCGATGCCGATATTAGACATATTGAACTATACAGGTTGTCCCGAATGAATCAGTTAAAACACCTCTCCATTAAACAAAAAATCTTATTTTCGATGATATTTGGTGTCGTCTTTTCAACCATGCTTGTCGGAGTATTCAGTCAACGTAGTGCTAAAAATGTAATTGAACAGCGAATGCTAGACTCCGAGCTACCTAGCTTATTAATGCAAATTCGCCATAAATTAGAACTTGATATCAACAACTTACTAAATGCTGCTGAGCAACTTGCAAACAGTCGCATGTTACTCGAATGGGTTGAACAGGGACGCCCAAGCGATACTGAAGCCAATGTTGTTGCACAATTAGGCGATTTACAAGATCAGTATCAACTTGCACAAGCATCCTTTGCTGACAAAGAAACAGCAGCCTATTACACACAAGATGGCTTTTTACGCGTTTTAAACCCACAGCAAGATAGTTGGTTTTTTGATTATGTTAATAGCGGGCAAGAGCGAATGCTCAATGTATTTACTGAAACGAATGGTGAAGTAAAACTCTTTATTAATTATCAACAACCAAATGGCCGAGGCTTGGTTGGGTTAGCAAAGTCACTGGATGATATGGTACGACAGCTCGGTTCCTTCAAAATCGAAGACAGTGGTTTCGTTTACTTGGTTGATGCTAATGGCAGTGTAAAACTCCATCCTGATCCTAACCAGATAGGTAAAGCGAGTTTGAGTGGCTTCTATTCAGGAAATAATACTCAATCTTTACTGGCGCAGAATGACTTTAACCTTATGCGCATTGACGTAAATGGCCAGAGCACTATTATTGCCAGTAGCTATATTCCGGCCATGAACTGGTATTTGATTGCCGAAGTACCAGAGTCAGAAATTTTTGCCCTGTTAGATAAAGCGGTATATCAAATAATACTGGGGACGATCATTGTCGCAGTATTTTTTATTGTGGTTGCCAGCGCTGTCGCATCCTCGGTAAGTCGTCCCATTGCGAAAGTAGCTGAACTATTCAAAGATATTGGCGAGGGGGAAGGCGATTTACGCCAACGCCTTCCTGTTGAGGGAAATGATGAATTAGCTCAGCTTGCCAAAGGCTTTAATAGTTTTATTGCCAAAATACAAGAATCGGTCATAGAGGTAGCAAGAACCAGTGAACAATTAAGCTTGTCAGCAAAAGATGTCTCAGCTCAAGCGAACCAAACTCTTGATGATAGCCAACAGCAAAAAGACAGAACCATTATGGTTGTGACCGCCATTAATGAAATGGGCGCAACGGTAAATGAAATCGCCAGTAATGCTGCACAAGCCGCAGTGACAGCAAAAGAAGCTGATACTGAATCTTCTGATGGCCAGCAGGTCGTTATGAGTGCAAGAACAACCATTAATCAATTATCAAATGATGTAGAGCAAGTCGGTGAAGTGATTGAGTCTCTTGCAACCCACACTAAATCCATTGGTGGTATTTTAGATGTGATCCGTGCAATCTCAGAACAAACTAACTTACTGGCATTGAATGCTGCGATTGAAGCGGCAAGAGCGGGTGAAGCAGGCAGAGGGTTTGCGGTTGTAGCTGATGAGGTAAGAAATCTTGCTTCTCGTACTGCTGATTCCACCAACGAAGTACAAACCATGATTGATAAACTGCAATCTGAAGCAAGTCGCGCCGTTGTTGCCATGGAAACGTCACGTAACCGCTCCCAAGAAGGGGTGAATGCAGTAGATGAAGCAAGCCAATCACTTAGCGGCATTAGCCAGCAAATTGCTTCAATCAGTGATATGAACATTCAAGTTGCTGCGGCGACAGAAGAGCAATCAACGGTCGTAGAAGATATTAATCGTAATGTCACAGAAATTAATGATATTACTCAACGTACAGCTGATACGGCTCAAGCGGCGGCACAAGCAAGTGAGTCTCTCAACGCCCTAGCGGGTCGACTGGATGTGTTAGTAGCTCGATTTAAAATTGAATAAATATAGGAAATTTTCCAATAAAAAACGCACAATTTATTGTGCGTTTTTTTAATTATATCATTTTTGACAAAGGCGATTTAATAATAACTAATTGAAATGAAATAATTAATCGCCATAAGTTAACGATAAGCAAACCCCTCGCCACTTGTTAGCTTGATTATATTATTTAGCTTATTAAACCTTTAAGCCGGTTCACCAGCAGGGCCATATAATCGATATTGCCAGTTTTCGATTTGTTGAGTATCAATACGTCTTTGCATACTCGCCACCCAGTTTTGTGCCAAACCTTCACATTGCATCAATTGCTGATATTGTTCAGGGTCGACTTCAGGTAAGAAGTAAATCTTCATCGCCTGAGCAATACTGATGTCGGTTTTTCGCTCAATCAACACTATGCTGTCATTTGCGTTAATTTCTCCCGCTTGCAGCACTTTATAAAACCAACCACACATGCGACTTTCTTGCATTGCTAATGCAAATTTAGGATGACTAAACTGTAGATTAAGCTTAAAGCATGGCGAGCGCGGTTGTGTCACTTGTAGAAGTGCTTCACCTATTTGAATAATGTCACCAATATTCACTTGTGACTCATCTAAACCTACAGTACTGATGTTTTCACCCATGGCAGGGACATCTTTAAAATTAGTGATTAAGTCCCAGCGACGATACTGACCATAATGCTCACGCGGAAAATGGTGTAATACACGTTCTTCACCGCCATGATGAATCGGATCGGCTTGCTTATCACCTTCCACACCATGTTGCGTCACACTAAGACTTTGCACCGGGAGTTTATTATTCATACCACTATCAATACTTTCTAAGGTATCAATTTTATCTCCACGGAATAATCCTGAGATCTTTTTTGCTAACACATAGCCTGCCATTAATACGCTCTCGTCATGATATGAACAAATATAGAATTTATTAACTGTGAATTAATAAGACAACACCACCTGATTTCGACCTTGCTCCTTTGCTTGATACAAGGCGATATCTGCGCGGTTAATGAGTTCTTCAGGTGTCTCAGTTTTACGATACTCAGCAACGCCGCTGCTAATGGTGATATTAATATCATTGCCATTCACTTTGATACTTCTAGCAGCGACAATTTCACGCATGCGATCAGCTAATTCATGCGCCTGACTGATATTCATATTAGGTAATAATACCAAAAACTCCTCCCCACCCCAGCGACAAAGTAAATCCGCTTCTTTAAGGTTTGACTTGAGTACATTTGCTGCAGACTGAATCACCAGATCTCCGATATTATGCCCATATTTATCATTCACTTGTTTGAAATGATCGATATCGATAATGAGCACAGCCATCGGTGTTGACTCGACCAAAGATCGAGATAAAGCTGGGGTAAAGTATTCTTCAAACGCTTGCCTGTTGGCTGCACCGGTTAATTTATCTGTCGACGCCATCATTTCCAATTTTCTTTGGTATTTACCCAAAGTCATATTGGCAATCAATAAAATCCCAAAGGTCACCACTAAACTCAAACCAATGTTGAGCCAAAATGTTGTGAGCAATTTCTTTTCTGCCAACACTTCATCTTGCTCAACCATCAAATACCATTGAAACTCTTCAACCAAACGGCTATTCAAATAAATCGTTCTGTTATCTCGCCTATAGGAAAAAGATGCACTTGGGCTGGTTAAAATACGGGTTGCTAACTTCTCTAACCCTGCTGTCGATTGTAAAGTAGTCGCACCATCAAACCCTTTGCTGCGCAAAGTAATATTGCCTTGTCTATCAGAGAAATAAACTTTGCGGTTATAACGTGTCTGGTATAGCTCAATCATCTTTTTCACGCTTTCAACGGCCAAACCTACACCGGTGACACCAATGAAATTACCTTCAAAGTCATACACCTTATAATTAACATAAATGACCGTACGATTTTTATCGGCGGTATCGGTATCAATGTTAATTTCATAGTCTTCTGACTTAGGTAATGAACGTACTCGAAAATACCAAGCATCTTCACTTGAAACATCTTCAATTTTTTTTAGCACACCACTGGAATGATAGTAATTCCGACTCGATTCAGAGATGAAAAAACTGGTTACCGTATTATATTTTTGCTGGATTTCGTTAAGGTATCGGATCAGTTTTTCAGGGTCTTGCTCATCATTAATGGTCCAGTCTCGAACAAAGGTATCTTGCGCCATTAACGAGGATATAAAGATAGGTCGTAGAAGGTCTTGTTGAATTTCAGAATAGATATTGTCACTGGTCAGCGGCAATGTATTATCTTCTATTTGCTCGCTTAATGATTCATGTGCAACTTGGTAGCTAATTCCACTTGTGACAATAAATGCAGCTAAAAGCAGTATGGATAACATCCAAATAAAACGCTTTTTATCGTTCCAAACTTTATTTCCCATAACGCCCCTACTAAAACTGAGCTCTTCAAAGTAGTAATGGATGCAAGTGGTTACTGATGTATGTGACTACATAGGCAAGTGGCAATCTATTATTAGCTTGATAAGAACTGGTATATGCGAACATGTTAAACCAATGTAAATACTAACTGAAAAGCAATGAAGGCGCATCGGATTTTTGAGCCAAAAACTCTGTATTTATCAGGTATTGCAAATCCTTTATTTTTACCGAGACAAAAAAAGACCCTGTAAATGGGGGGATACAGGGTCGTAAATTCAAACAAAAAATTAAATAGGGTTGTAATTAACTCCTAGGAAGTGGAAGGCCTATATCAAACTAAATCTTTAGCGGAAAAGAATTGGCTTTCAACAAATTACGGCGAAATTATAGATTCACTACATGACATAATCGCGACAGTTATGTGACAGAAAAATGAAGCTATCCACCAAAAGACAACTTCACTTACTTAACTATTTATTTTCCTATTCAGTTAGCTAAATAGTGTTTTAAGTCGTCACCAGGAACAGAGCTTGGCGTCGCAACAGCAAAAGCTGCCCATCTCGCCCCTTCTTCCATCGCTTCAGTAATGCTTTTTTGCTCACACAGGAAGTGAATTAAGCCTGCTGCGTATGCATCGCCTGCGCCTGTGGTATCCACCACCTCAGATAGAACAGCAGGTACATGTACTTGATCATCCTCACTGTAAGCGATAGCTCCATTTTCACCATCGGTTACCACAAAGTAACGTAATGACTCACCGGCTATTTGAGTCGCAAAGCGCCATTTTTCTTCATTGCAGCGCCCCTCCATATCGGTAATAGAGGCAATGAGAATATGACATGGGCGCACTCGTTCATCTTTGGCTAGTTGCGACACGACAAGGCAGGAGTCTAAAGCTGACTCGGTCCAACCACTGATACCTTTTGCAGAAGAATTAGTATAGAGAGCATCAAATTGCTGCCAATTAGGTGGAGAGGATAATGCAAATATTGGACGTTCTGGGCGAATAATGGTTCGCTCACCGTCTGGCGTCATCACCAATAGCATTTCACAGGTGTTGCCCTGAAAACGTTCTACTAAGCGACAATCTAAACCTTGGGTACTGGCTTGAGCTAAAATCCAGTTACCAATTTTATCATTGCCTACTTGGCTAACTAGCGAAACTGAATGACCTGCCCAAACAAGACCGATCCCTGTATTGGCGCCACCACCACCCAGCCGTAAACCACCATCTTGATAATGAAAACGTCCACCGGTTTGTAATGGTTTGTCTAACTGAAGTAGTCGGTCACAGTTAATATTGGCAAGCAGTAAAATATTGGCCATAGCAATCTCTTTTAACTATTCAATGTTCAATGCACCAACATCATTATGATAGAAATGACAAAATGGTGGGAATAGAGATGATGCATTCAAATTCAGTATACTGCAAATAACAAAAAAGGCAGTGACTATGGTCACTGCCTTTCATTAACTTATTTCTTAAACGTTAGATACTTACATATCAGCGGCTTGTAATGGTTTACGTAATTGCGCACGAACATTATCCATTCCTGAATAAAATTCTTTCATCATTAACAAGCCCATCATTTTGCCGTTATCAGTCCAAATCAAGTTGTCTGGGTCATTCGGGTCATTCTTAATCGCACCAATGGCTCTCATTGAAGCCATTTCTTTAAATAATGCGGTATCTAAGTTAACGCCAAATGTGTCGCGGAAGTATTTACGAGACAAACGGCCTGAGAACATACCTAGCAAGAAGCGGTATTGCATCACTTCTTTCTTGCCGTATTGCTTTTGTTGCTCAACACCCATTTTGCCATTGGCAATACGTTCTTGGTATTTCTTTAACGAGAACGTGTTCACGTATAAGGTGTCATCTAAGAAACTAAATGAACCAGAACCGACTCCTAAGTATTCATCAAAATCGATAACGTATTCATCAAAGCCTTCATTATTGGCTTTACCAAAAGCCCAACCAGAAAGTTGAGTATACTGGCCATTTAAGCTATTTAGAATTTGACGGTATTGACGCGCCATGTCGCCATGAGGTGCGGCTAGCTTGCCTTTCACACTCTTACGGGTTTGATGGGTAATCATCAATGGATAAGTGGTGATTTGGCGAGGGTCTAATTTTGAAGCCATATCCAAATCATGTTGGATAACTTCATCGGTTTGACCACGGAAACCGAAAATCAAATCAACATTAATAATTGGGAATAATTCTTTAGCCGCCATAATGCGGTCAAAAGTCTGCTGACCAGTGCCGAACTTTTCAATACGGTCAGTCATGGTCAAAATGTCATCGTTAAAGCTCTGTACACCAATAGACATACGATCGACTAAGCCTTCTAATTGCTTAAAGCCTTCACTGTCTAAATGTTGAGGATCTGATTCACATGACACTTCTTTAATACTTGGGAACAGCTTTTTAGCATGTTCAATAGTGCGAGCAAGTTCATCTTCAAGCACTGTTGTGGTGCCACCACCGATGTACATAGATTCGAAATCGTAACCGAGATTTTTAACCATATCCATTTCTTTACGTAAAGAAACGAAATAGCGGCGAGCCTTGTCTTCATTAAATAAGAAGCGATGAAAAGTACAGTAAGAACACAAGGTATGACAAAAAGGCACGTGCGCATAGAGCATATACTTTTTGCCTTCCACTGGGTTCGGCATCATTTCTGCAGATACAGTATCTAAGCGCAAATTACGGTCAACGTAAAATTGCATCACTTTTTCCATCGCACTGATCATCCAATCTGGCGTAGTAATATTGGCCTGGTAAGGTGATTGGATAATTTTATCTGATGGCTTAATTATTGATGACATAGCACTTCCTATCTTAAAATATGTACATACTCGCAATGCTAAACGATTGCTGATTGAGCAGAGTACTCTCAATCGAGTAACCATTATGTGAACTATCTATAACTTAGGAGGTAATCACAACTGATTCAATTGATTTTTACCATAGAGATCACAGATTAGCACTCATTAAATAACCAACACCTAATGTACACTATCCGTATGTTAAATATAACAAAGCTTTATGTTGTAATTTTGAACGTTAAAATTCAGATACAAAAACACCCTCAAAGCAAAGCTATTGAGGGTGTTTACGATTCAATATAGAGACTAATTAGTCTTTATATTTAAGCTCGCCTTTTTCTTTGATTTCATCATACCAAAGGTTGTGATGCTGTTTAGCCCACTGCTCATCACAGTAGCCAGACACCATACAATCCATACCACCTTCAGACATAGCGGTTGCCATGAAGATATGCACGATAGAGAAAGCACAGATAACAATTGCACTCACTGAGTGGACCACTAATGCAAGTAAACTTAGGTTACGGCTTGGTTCAAATAAGTTCGGGAACAGTAATAACATTCCTGATACTGAGATGAATAGACCGAATAGAGCGAATGCCCAGAACCATAGTTTTTCACCTGCGTTAGCAAAGCCAGCGTCAGGGTGCTTACCTTTAAATGGACCGAAGTTAATGTAACCACCAACCACCATCATCCACTTAAGGTCATACATTTTAGGCATTTGGTTTTTAGCCCAAAGTACCGTCATTAACGCCCAACCCAACATGAATGGAATGGCCATGTAATCATGGATAACTTTAGAAGCATTTACCAATCCAGCCCACATGCCTTCACCAATGTAAGGTTGAAGGAAGTAGCGACCGCTCAATAGCACTAAACCTGTCAAAATCAATAGCATACAAGGAATCGCACCTAGCCAGTGAATTGAAACGTCAAATTTAGACCAGCGGTAAACCATCTTGCCGGTAAAACCACCATGTAACTTCGCAATACCGTTAATTTTCATAAACAGTACGAAAATGATGATCATGCCAAATAGCGATAAAGCTAAAGCAGGAGCAAGCCAGTCACTACGCAAATCAAATACACGTAAATCATAGGTATTGATTGGTTGTTTATGGAACTCACTTGTTGAAGTCGTACGTCCTTCAGCACCGTCTTTAAGCTGTGCCCATAATTGTGCATTGCCATCTTGAACGGTTAGAGACTCTTCAACATTTCCACTTGCGTGGGCGAAGGTCATGACACTGAACATCAGTGCGATAACAACGCCAATTTGTTTGAACCACTTGTTCATATTACATCCTCTATGCTATTCGATGCCTAGGTTGCCCTAGGCATCATAGCTAAGCTGACTAACACGCTTGGAGATTAACCCCAAACACCTTTGTTAGCTCCGCGGTATGCAACACGCTCGCGGAAGATAGCAGAAACGATTTCTGCATCACCTGCAAGCAGTGCTTTGGTTGAACAAAGCTCAGCACACATTGGAAGTTTACCTTCAGCGACACGGTTAGCACCGTACTTCTCACGCTCAGCGTGTGAATGATCTTCTTCAGGGCCACCAGCACAGAAAGTACACTTGTCCATCTTGCCACGGCTGCCGAAAGCGCCTGACTGAGGGAACTGTGGAGCACCGAAAGGACATGCATATAAACAGTAACCACAACCGATACAAGTATCTTTGTCGTGAAGTACGATGCCGTCTTCTGTTTTGTAGAAACAATCTGCAGGACATACTGCCATACAAGGTGCATCACTACAGTGCATACATGCAACTGAGATTGACGCTTCACCGCGCACACCATCATTGATAGTGACAACACGACGACGTTGAATGCCCCACTCTAAAGCAGAGTCGTTTTCGTTTTTACAAGCTGTGACACAACCATTACATTCAATGCAGCGCTTGGTATCACATAAAAATTTCATTGTAGCCATTTGGCAATTCTCCTAGCTATAGCTGCAGTTACGCTTTTTCAATTTGACAAAGCGATGCTTTGGTTTCCTGCATTTGCGTCACAGGGTCATAACCGTAGGTCAATGCAGTGTTACATGATTCACCTAGTACGTAAGGTACTGTGCCTTCTGGGTAATTAGCCTCAAGACTCTCACCATGCATCTCACCAGCGAAGTGGTAAGGCATCCAAGTAACACCAGGCTTAACGCGTGGAGTAACCATTGCCTTAATCTTAATACGTCCGCCTTCAGCACCTTCTAACCACACTGTGTCGCCGTCACGAAGACCACGGTCAGCAGCATCAGCAGGGTTAATTTCAACAAACATTTCTTGTTGAAGCTCTGCAAGCCAAGGGTTAGAACGAGATTCTTCACCACCACCTTCATACTCAACCAGACGACCAGAAGTCAGTGCTAATGGGTACTTAGCGCTGTTGTCATTGTCTTGAATTGACTTGTAAAGTGTTGGTAGACGATGTACTTGCATATCTGCGTACGTTGGGTACTTAGATACTAAGTCACGACGAGGCGTGTATAACGGCTCACGGTGAACAGGTACTTGGTCAGGGAATGTCCAAACAATACAACGCGCTTTAGCATTACCGTAAGGGATACAGCCGTGCTTCATTGCAACGCGTTGGATACCACCTGAGATATCAGTTTTCCAGTTTTTACCTTCTGCATGAACTTTTTCTTCAGCAGTTAGCTCGTCAAACCAGCCAAGCTGTTTAAGCATGTCTGCAGTGAACTCTGGGTAACCGTCAGTGATTTCAGCACCTTTAGAGAAGCTGCCTTCTGCTAACAAGTTCTTACCTTGGTATTCGGTACCGTAACGTGCACGGAAATTACCACCACCATCAAGAACATGCTTGCTTGTGTTATAAAGAATTTGAGTACCTGGATGCTTCTGCTCAGGAGTTCCCCAACAAGGCCAAGGTAAACCGTAAGTTTCGCCTTTAGCAGGTCCGCCAGCAGCTTCAAGTGTCTTGTTGCTGAACGTGCCCCAGTTTTGGGTGTGCTCTTTGATACGCTCAGGGCTTTGACCTGACATACCAATGGTCCACATACCGCGGTTAATTTCGCGAGTAATGTCTTCGATAACAAGCACGTCATTGGCATCTTTAGCGATACGCTTAGTGTACTCGTCTGCAAAACCAAGCTTTTGAGATAAACGGTACATAATCTCAAGGTCAGTTTTTGATTCGAATAATGGCTCAACAACTTTTTCACGCCATTGTTGTGAACGACCAGAGTTAGATACTGAACCTTCAGTTTCGAACTGAGTACAAGCTGGTAGCAAGTAAACACCGTTTTGACGACGATGCATTACACCTGCCATTGTTGGGAATGGATCCACAACAACTACAGTGTCCATCTTGTCTAGTGCGTCACGAACATCATCTTGACGCGTTTCAGTGTTAACTGATTGACCCCAGAAGAAGCCCATGCGTACACGGTCTTTTTGTGCTAATTTTTCAGGTGTTTCTAAAACACCGTCATGCCAGCGTGAACAAGGAATACCAGGAGTATTCATTGGTACGCGACCAAGGTATTCATTTTGGTCGAAACGGTTTTTCACCCAGTCTAGCTCGATGTCCCACACGTTTGTCCAGTGATCCCATGCGCCAGAAGTTAAGCCGTAGTAACCAGGTAAGTTATCGAATAACAAACCTAAATCAGTCGCGCCTTGAACGTTATCGTGACCACGGAAAATGTTAGTACCGCCACCAGAAACACCCATGTTACCCAGTGCTAATTGAAGGATACAGTAAGCACGTGTATTCGCGTTACCTACGTGATGCTGAGTACCACCCATACACCAAACAACAGTACCTGGACGGTTATCTGCCATCATTTTCGCAGCTTGGTAAACTTCTTCTTCGCTACAACCAGTGATGTCTGCAACTTCTTTCGGTGGGAACTTCTTCACTTCTTCGAGAATTGATTCCATTTCGAAAACACGTTCTTTGATGAACGTTTTGTCTTCCCAACCGTTTTCAAAGATGTGCCAAAGCATACCGTAGATGAAAGGGATATCCGTACCTGGACGTAGTGCACAATGAAGATCAGAGTGTGCAGCAGTACGTGAGAAACGTGGGTCAACAACAATAATTTTTGCGTTGTTTTTCTCTTTAGCAATAAGGATATGCTGCATTGCAACTGGATGCGCTTCAGCCGGGTTTGCACCGATGAAGAAGATTGCATTTGCATTCTGGATATCATTGAAAGAGTTAGTTTGCGCACCGTAGCCCCAAGTGTTAGCAACACCGGCTACCGTGGTAGAGTGACAAATACGAGCAGAGTGATCGACGTTGTTCGTGCCCCACATTGCCGCAAATTTACGGTACATGTAGCAGCCTTCGTTCGAGAACTTAGCACTACCCATAAAGTAAACTGAATCAGGACCTGATTCTTCACGGATATCCATCATTTTGTCGCCGACTTCGTTGTAAGCCTGCTCCCAAGATAGTTTCTTCCACTTGCCGTCAACCAATTTCATTGGGTATTTAAGACGCTTTTCGCCATGACCATGTTCACGGATAGCAGCACCTTTTGCACAGTGACCACCAGCGTTAAATGGATGATCGAATGCAGGTTCTTGACCTGTCCATACACCATTTTGTACTTCAGCGTATAAACCACAACCAACAGCACATGCAGAACATACAGTACGTTTGATTTCAGTTGGTGCATCATGCGGTACATCATGCGCTTCAGCTCTACGCATCATACCAGTGCCCATTAATGAAGCAGCGGCGATACCACCTGTTGCAATACCTGCATTCTTCATAAATTGACGACGGTTAATACCGAGCGACTTTGATGCAGCTTTAGGTGCTGCGGTAGACTTGCGAGTTAACTTCATCGCTTATTTCTCCTGAATTAGCCGCGTAAGCTATCGTAGTAGCTACGAATATGCGCAGTTTCTTTGTAACCTTTAGCATTTTTGCTGCTAACGTTACTCTCGGTTGCTTGGGCCACACTCACACCTGAAACAGCAATTGCTGCAGTAGCAGCGCTACCTACGGTGATGGCTTTCAGCAAAGATCTGCGGTTCAGATCAGGCTGTTGCTTCTTCATCTTTACTCCCGGTTAAATCACACCAACTCATCGGTTGATGCCCTAATAGGCCTTCTCGATTCCTCAAAACCTGTTGTTAACAACAAGTTAATGAAAGTGAGTCCAAAAGGTAAAAACACTTCTAAATGAATAATGTTAAAAATTTTACGCCGCTAATATATAGGGAGAGTGGTCGAAAAAAATTGATCTAGCACCAGTTCACATTCCAAAAAAAGCGATGGAATCAACAAAGCGTTAACTGGGTCATATTTTAGAAAGGTTTGCTTTTGAAATGAACAAATCTGCAGCTTAATCCGCAAAGCTACATTTGTTAAAAACCTTAACATCTCATGCAGTTAGATAGTTGATAAGCTATCCTTGTTATTGAGAATCCTTATTATTCACTTATAGCATTTATGACTTAAAACTAACGGAGATAGTACTCTTAGCTATTAACGATACCCAAGTAACGACCTAAATAAATGTTTATCGACTCATTAACAATCAAGTGACTTCTTACGCAAAATGATTCTACGAACAATGCTTAAATTGAGTGACAGTTAAAGGGACAATTAAAGGGACAATTAAAGGGATAATGACAGAACCAAAAGGCACACCAAAAGACAAACAATCAGCACCAAAATCGAGGCACTTTTAATGACCTTCAAACTCGGGTTAGTTTGAAGTAATTTTTAAATGTAAGCTGGGAAATTAGACTGGTAGTTTGATAAACAGAGGCAACATTTTTCCATAGCGTCTTTACAAAAATAAAACCTCTACCAATAAAAACACCCCAACGAGATAAGCTCAGTTGAGGTGTTTTTCACTGCTTTAGCCTTATTGGCTTAGTTCAATTACTCTTGGTATTTCAAGGTACCGTTAGCTTTGATTTCATCGTACCAAAGATTGTGATGCTGGATTGCCCAGTTCTCATCACAATAACCTGAAACCATTGATTCCATACCACCTTCACTTAATGCTGTTGCCATCCAAATGTGTACTATCGTGAATGCAATTAAAATTGCAGCACTAACACCATGAACAAGTAACGCAAGCATTGAAGCTTCTCGCGGTAAATCTAAGCCAGGAAGCACTAACATCATGCCTGATACGCTGATAAATAGACCAAAGAATACTAAGGTCCAAAACCACATCTTTTCACCAGCATTGGCAAAGCCACTGTCTGGATGCTTTCCTTTGAATGGACCAAAGTTGATGTAACCACCGACCACAAGGAACCATTTTAAATCGTACATTTTAATGGTTTGTAGTGGCATCCATTTAACAATACATACCAACCAAGATACGATGAAAACAGGACCAGTCCAATCATGCACAAACTTACTGAAAGCAATGACCCCGGCCCAAATGCTGGCACTCACATAAGGTTGAATAGCAAATTTACCTAATATGATCATCAAACCCGTCAGCATTAAGATTAAACAAGCAATTGCCATAATCCAATGCAGTAAAATATCTGCTTTAGACCATCGTTCAACCATCTTGCCTGAAAAACCTTTGGTTAATTTTGCTGGGCCATTGACAAAATAGAACACTAAAAATGCACCAAATACACCTACAAGCGCTAACGCTACTGCAGGGGTAATATAGTCATCCCTAATAATTCTACCTTCATTGCCACCAACATTGATTAATACTCCAGGTTCAATGCCTTGTGCTGTAGTGCGACCAGTTTCACCGCCTTTTACAGCCCGCCATAATTCAGCTGGGTTATCTTTTGCTGCCTGCTGCTTACTTGATTGTTCATCTGCTGCTAAGGTTGTGGTTGAAAAACCCAACCCCATCACCAGAACCAACAGAGCAAACAAGCTACGCAGTGATTTGTTTAACTGTTTGTTTAACATTGTCACTCCTTGCTTGGTTACGGACAAAAGCCCGTAACCTTTTGCTCTGCCTAAACCATATCACCCGTTTTAGGGTCGTAACCCCAAATTGCATCCGGGTTACCACGTTTCGCCATACGTTCGCGGTAAATAGTCGATACGATATCTGCATCACCAGCTAACAATGCTTTGGTTGAACAAAGCTCTGCACACATAGGTAATTTACCTTCAGCAATACGGTTTGCACCATACTTCTGACGCTCGGCTTCTGAATGGTTCTCTTCTGGGCCACCGGCACAGAAAGTACACTTATCCATTTTGCCGCGACTGCCAAATGCTGTCTTTTTCGGGAACTGAGGTGCACCGAAAGGACAAGCATAGAAACAGTAACCACAACCGATACAAGTATCTTTATCATGCAGTACAATGCCGTCGTCGGTTTGATAAAAACAATCCGCCGGACAAACGGCCATACAAGGTGCATCTGTACAGTGCATACATGCAACTGAAATTGATGCTTCGCCTGGTTCACCATCATTGATAGTAACCACGCGACGACGTTGAATACCCCACTCTAGAGCGGAATCGTTTTCGTTCTTACAAGCTGTGACGCAACCGTTACACTCGATGCAGCGTTTTGTGTCACACAAAAATTTCATGACTGCCATAGTGGCTTATCTCCTCATCAAGTTAATTAAGCTTTGCTGATCTGACACAAGCTAGACTTCGTCTCTTGCATCTGAGTCACAACGTCATAACCATAGGTCATTACTGTATTGGCAGCTTCACCAATAACATAAGGAACCGTGCCTTCTGGGTAGTTTTTCTCTAGGCTCTTGCCTTCGAAAACACCTGCGAAGTGGTATGGCATGAAACATTCACCAGCAATGACTCGTGGAGTCACCATTGCTTTAACTGTGATTTTAGCGCCTTCTGGACTGTGAACGAATACGTCATCACCATCACGTAAGCCGCGATCTGCTGCATCAGCAGGGTTAATCTCAATAAACATTTCTTGCTGTAATTCTGCAAGCCATGGATTTGAGCGCGTTTCTTCACCACCACCTTCATACTCAACTAAACGACCCGTCGTTACTGCTAATGGGAAGTCTTTTGCAAAGTCTTTATCTTGAATTGACTTATACAGAGTAGGAAGACGTGCAACCATACGATCTTCGTAGGTTGGGTACTTAGACACTAAGTCACGACGAGGGGTATATAATGGCTCGCGATGGATTGGGATATCATCTGGGAAGTTCCAAACAATAACACGCGCTTTCGCGTTACCGTAAGGGATACAACCGTGATTAATCGCAACACGTTGGATACCACCAGAAATATCTGTTTTCCAGTTTTTCCCTTCAGCATGAACTTTTTCTTCAGCGGTTAAATCATCCCACCAGCCAAGCTGTTTAAGCATGTCTGCGGTAAATTCAGGATAACCGTCTTGAATTTCACTGCCTTTAGAGTAAGAACCTTCAGCAAGAATGTTGTTACCTTCATGCTCTACACCGTAACGAGCACGGAAGTTACCACCACCATACTTAACTTCACGTCCAGTACGGTACAGAATTTGTGTACCTGGATGTTTGTTTTCTGGTGTGCCCCAACAAGGCCAAGGTAAACCATAAGTCTCACCTTTAGCTGGACCACCTGGTGCTTCTAAGCTTTCAATATCGAAAGTGCCCCAGTTTTCTTGGTGCATTTTCAAACGCTCAGGGCTTTGGCCTGTGTAACCAATAGTCCACATACCTTTGTTGAACTCGCGCGTCATATCTTCGATTAATGGCTCATCGCCATTCACTTTAATATGCTTACAGAATTCAGCTTCGATGCCCCATTTTTTCGCCAGCTTGTACATAATAATGTGGTCAGCTTTTGACTCAAATAAAGGATCGATAACCTGTGTACGCCACTGTAGTGAACGGTTTGAAGCCGATACAGAACCGTAAGTTTCAAACTGTGTCGCTGCTGGCAGTAAATACACACCATCAGTACGTTCGTGCATGACACCTGCCATTGTTGGGAAAGGATCCACAACAACTACTGTGTCCATTTTGTTCAATGCTTCACGCACTTCACGGCCACGAGTTTCAGTGTTAACTGATTGACCCCAGAAGAATGACATACGGATGTTGTCGTTCTGAGCAATCTTAGATTTGTCTTCAAGCACACCATCATGCCAACGTGAACATGGGATACCCGTTGAAGTCATTGGGTCTTGGCCTAAATGTTGAGCTTGGTCGAAACGGCTTTTAACCCAATCGAAATCAAGATCCCATACATTACACCAATGCTTCCAAGAACCCGTTTTCAGGCCGTAGTAACCAGGTAATGTATCGAACAATAAGCCAAAGTCAGTTGCACCTTGAACGTTATCATGACCACGGAAAATGTTAGTACCACCACCTTCAACACCCATGTTACCAAGGGCTAATTGGAGGATACAGTATGCACGAGTGTTCGCATTACCGACGTGATGCTGAGTACCACCCATACACCAAACCACAGTGCCAGGCTTAGTCTCTGCGAGTAATTTAGCCACGCGATGCATTTGCTTTTCTGGTACACCAGCAACATTTTCAACTTCCGCAGGGTTCCACTTCTTCACTTCCTCACGGATACGTTCCATACCGTATACACGTTGGTCGATGAAAGTTTGGTCTTCCCAGCCGTTTTCAAAAATGTGCCACAACAAACCATAAATGTAAGGAATATCCGTACCAGGACGAATATGCACGAACTCGTCAGACTTAGCTGCAGTTCGGGTGAAACGAGGGTCGACTACGATAATTTTCGCGCCGCGCTCTTTACCTTCAAGGATGTGTTGCATTGAAACTGGGTGAGCTTCACAAGGGTTCGAACCGATAAACATCATCGCTTTCGATTTACGAATGTCATTAAATGAGTTCGTTTGCGCACCGTAACCCCAAGTGTTTGCAACACCGGCTACAGTGGTAGAGTGACAAATACGTGCAGAGTGGTCGACGTTGTTCGTGCCCCACATTGCCGCTAATTTGCGGTACATATAAGCTTGTTCGTTTGAGAATTTAGCACTACCCATGAAGAACACTGAATCAGGGCCTGACTCTTGACGAATGTCGAGGGCTTTTTGACCTACTTCTTCAATCGCTTGTTCCCAAGAAAGTTTCTTCCACTTTCCGCCTTCCAGCTTCATTGGGTACTTAAGACGTTTCTCACCATGGCCGTGCTCACGTAGTGCAGCACCTTTAGCACAGTGACCACCAGCGTTAAATGGGTGATCGAATGCAGGTTCTTGACCTGTCCACACACCATTTTGTACTTCAGCGTAAATACCACAGCCCACTGAACAGTGAGAACAAATAGTACGTTTTACTTCAGTTGGTGCATCATGTGGTACGTCTTTAGCTTCTGCTTTACGCATCATTCCAGCACCAAGCATTGATGCAGCGGCGATACCACCTGTTGCGAATGTTGCTGACTTTAAAAATTGGCGACGATTCAGTCCAAGTGCAGGCTTATCTGCCACTTCAACTGTCTCTGTTTTGCGGGTTAATCGCATCACATATTCTCCTTAAATTACTTACTACGTAACGTGTCGTAGTAACTACGTACATGGCTTGTTTCTCTATAACCATCACTTTTACCCACAACTGGTGTGGCTTCTGGTGAGGCAGCTAGAGCTTGTCCGCTAACAGTAGCAACTGCGCCAGCGGCACTGCCGACAGCCAATGCTTTTAGCATTTGACGACGACCCATGTCGGAAGCTTGCTTCTTCATAGTCTCTCCTTAATAAACGCTTAAAATAAAAGGGTAAATACACCCTAGATTGAGTGGGAGTAACCTCCCGTTTCGGTCTATGCCACTGAATTTACATTCAGTGGCATAAATCTTTGTACCAACAACAATGTAGGCTAATTAAGATGCCAATTCATTGGTTGAAGGTTCAATTTTTTCTGCAGATTCTGATGCAGCAGCTTCTGCTTCACTGCCTGGGCAGTTCACAGGGATATCTAAGCTTAATTGCTCAAATTCATTTGCTTCTACTTCAAAAAATGCTTTAGCTAGTAATGCAACTGGAGCGTAAAATGCAGCACTAGGTGTTTTTTCTAATGTGTCACAAAAACGAGCTATCCAGCTGCCAATATGGCGTTGGTAAAACGCTAACTGACGGTAACCGGGTGCTTCTAAAATCAGAGTCCCCATCACTTCACATAATGCAGCAACATGATCTTCAGGCTCTTTCACTTCATCTTCGCGAGCAAAACCCAGTTGCAGTAGGTCTTGACGCAATAAAGCCAAAGGCTTATCCATCAATGAACCTGTCATAAACCAACTTGCATAAGGCAATACTTCACCACGGCCAACACCGTAGAAAATGTTGAAGTATTCTTCTTCGAGTTCTTTTGCGGTGTACTGAGTTGCAGCAACTTTCAATGCAGCCCAAGCCGCTGTCATGTCATTTTCTTCTTCAGCATCGATTTCAAGCTCAGCTAAAAACGCTAGCAGTTCAGTACTTGGCTCACGGCGTAATAAGGCTGCTAATATTTGGTAAATATCTGCCCGTAGCTGATCGTTTTCTGAAATTTCTCTAACTAATTCGGTCATATCGGGTCTCTTATCGAAGTTGCTTCTCAGGGTCTTCAAGAATGTCTTCAAACATATCTTTTACGCGGCAATCACCACACATTTTTAAACGCTCAATATTGGCGTTAAATGCTGAGTGACCTCCAATCATATCAATCATGCGATGAACCATTGATTGAGTTGCAAACGCTGTACCACAGCGAATACATTCAAATGGAGGTTCTTCTTTTAAGGTTTGGCGCTGCTGACGTGACGCTTGGTCTAAATTGACTTGTGAAGTAATCGTAATCACATTCTCAGGACAAGAGCTTTCACATAAACCACACTGAACACAGTCTTGTTCAACAAAATGTAGTGCCGGTTTATCACCGCCATCAGTCAATGCTTGAGTTGGACAAGTCGCCACACAAGACATACATAAAGTACATTTGTCTTGATTAACTTCGACTTTACCGTAAGGCACATTGTGAATAGCAATACAGGTGTCACTTGCTGCAGCTTGTTGATTAAGATGATCAATAGCTGCATATAATGTTTCACGCTTGGTTGTTTGCGTGAAAGCTGCTGGCACAGTTAATGGCCAATCTAAACTTATAGCCAATTTGTCATTAAGTGACGCTAAGGTCTCTGTATCAATTAAACTAATACGTTGCGGCTGACCCATTTCATCTAAAACAGTATTCGCCAGCGACAATTCACCGTTCAACATTTGCGTCAATGTCGGTGCTGTTGCATCTGTATTTAAAATTAATACCTGACGTGCGCCCCAAGCTAACGCTGACATCCAATGATCAATACTGGCAACGGTAATTTCTTCCAGCTCAACCGGAATAATGTCACCGACCAAATCTGCAGTAATTAATTCAGCACCAACGGCACTGTCATGGAATAAAATGACAGGTGCAGCTTGAGCTTGCTCAAGGTAGCGGCTGATTAACTTTTGAATGTAACTATGAAGTGCTTGTGGCGTCGGTAAATCAAATGCGATTGCACCAGTTGGACAAGCATTGGTACAACTGCCAGCACCATGACAAAGGTATGGATCGATTTCAATTTTCTGCTCGATACTGCTAATCGCATCTGCAGGACAGAAATTCAAACAACGGTTACAGCCATTAACGCCATTACGGTTATGTGCACAGATATCACTGTTCACTTTCACATAGCGTGGCTTATCAAACTCACCAACAAGGTCTGGAATTTGCTCTAATGCATCAGCGAGTTTTTCAGCATCTTGGCCGACGTAAAAGTAACCCGGTGGCAGCATTTCAAGGTTTAAACATGGCTCCATGCTCAAATCTAAAACGATATCAAAATGCGGCTTACGGATGGCGATTAAGCTTAATTCAGCTGCTTTACTGTCTTGTCCGTCACTTTCTACTGTTACTTGGAATTGGCCTAAAAAGCCTTTAACAGAGATAAGTTTGTTGTAATAGCTTTCACTATTCACAGCAGCATTCATTACCGCTTCAAGATGCGCTTCATCTTGGCTAGTAATGGCTTCGTTAGCCAAAATTACGGTATTGGCCATAGTAGACAGTTTGTCTGCAGCTAATCGAGCCAAATCTTCTGGGCCGATGACTAACACATTGCCTTCAGTCGTATAACTGACTGTTGGTGGGATCAAGTTTTGGATCACTTGAGTCTGTGCTAATACCTGCTGGCGAACTTGTTGTAGTTCAAGCGGGGTTTGACTATTGCTCACATTGCGTTCCTGAACAGTTTTCAGCTGCTGGGAATACTTATTACGCTGTTCAATCCATTCATAATCAATGCGTCATCTACTCGCGTTAATTACATCAGCTAAAACAATAAGTAAAACACCTAACACGCCAAAATAGTGGACATAAAATTATTGCGTCGAACTAGACTTTTACTTGGCTTTGAAGCGGTTGTTCCACTTCCTGCGCCAGAATCAGATCATCATTCTGATTAATTAAGTCAGTCTCTGCGACTAATTCACTCTTCTCATTTATACCTTGTGGGGCATCAGCTGCATCACCAACTGTGTCATCTCCCTCACTGGCTAATAACTCTTCATCTTCAGCTGTTTCTTCCTCGTCTTTCATGACGTTTCGGAAAACTTTTTTGGCCAACTCAGCAGAGACTTCTGGGCTCAGTTTGGGTTGGTTGCTGTAATCTAAGGCATACTCAAGTAAGCCATCAATTTCGTTATACTGTGGTTGTTTCCATAACGCTTTTAACGCTGCCGATTTTGCCTCAGGAGAGACATTAGCTCCCATAAACGAAGCAAAACTACCGCCAACTTCGATTTTTTCTGGGTCAGGTAAATCTTCAGCTTCAAGTATCTTCTCAGGTTGGTCTGCTTCTGCCGACTCAGCTTGAGCATCATTACTTGGGATTTCTTCGTTATCAGCTTGCGCCTGTAAAGCTTGTGCTTGTTGCTCTTGTTGAGCTAACTCAGCAGTTTCTGCTTCAACTTGTTCGCGACGCTCTGTCCAGCGAGAGAAAAATCCTCTAGGTTTATCGCTCATTAATGACTCCGAAGGTGATCTGTACTTGGGCCTTGATCCTTGCGGCGATTAACGTGTTTACGTCGTTTAGCTGAAATTTCAACTTCTCCATGACGCGTGATAAATGCTTCAACCCAACATGCTAATGCTTCTGGCATTGGCATATTTAACACCGGAGTTTCTGACTCTAAGCAACCTGCAGCGACATTTTGGTCACATGAAATAACGGCAGGAACATAGGTTCCATCCGCTAGCTCATCACACACGATATAAAGCATGGTGTTGTCCATATCTAAATTGATACGGTAACTTCCGCGCTCATCTTTATGTAATTCAAATAACACTAACTTCGCGCCCTCGGGAGCTTCGTGAGTCGCAGGAAGCATTTGATCGACTTCCCACGTCACCGATGGCCACCGACCTATCATTTTCTCAACTTTCTTGAGTGATACGTACATAGGCCAAACATTTTCAGTGTGTTGCATAAAAGCTGTGCCCTTAAAAACATGAATCAACGAGGAATAAACAAAAGAATAATAAATACATAAACTTAATTAACAATTGCGTGACCTTTTCAAATACGAAATATGGCCTTATTCCTCTATATAGTCATTAACCTGCAATAATAGTGCCAAATAAAATCAAACCAAAAATTTGACCTAGATCTCTTAATCAACATTAAGAGTAGGACAATTTGTCCATATTGCTAATTTTACTAGGACATAAGGCTACGTTAATTAGCTGTTCCTGATTAACTTTTGTGTTAGATCACGCATTTACAATCTACTTGCTGTTACGGGAACAAAAGTTGCTATGCTGATACGCAGTTACTTTAATCACGATACTCATCTTAAAGCCGATGACGGCAATGGATGACACAGTCAGAGGCCTCAATATCAATGACGCAATCCAATACACGTGCTAAAGCCCCACTGAAACTCGTCAAAACTCAAGCAGAAGTGCCTTTAACCTTGCCAGTTAAAGCCATAAATGAATTAGGCGAGAGCATTGATAAATTTGTCGCCTGCGAGCGACCACTGACGGTTTACTTGAATTGGCAACCCATTGTGACCTTAATGACTTTGGGCGCTAAGCCTGAGTCTCTTGCCCTTGGCTATTTGAAAAACCAAGGGTTTGTGAATGATGCGAATTTACTCGAATCAATTATTGTCGATTGGGATGTCAATTCGGCAGCTATTCTGACGCAAGAACAAACCGCCGATTTAGATGCAAAGCTCTCTGAAAAAACAGTGACCTCAGGTTGTGGACAAGGCACGGTGTATGGCGGTTTCATGCAAGGGTTGGATGATATCAACTTACCGACACCAGAACTCAAGCAATCTACCTTGTATAGCTTGCTAAAAAATATCAACGCTTATAACGAGACCTATAAGAATGCTGGCGCGGTACATGGTTGCGGTATTTGTAAAGACGATACCATTCAGGCCTTTATTGAAGATGTCGGGCGTCACAATGCTGTTGATACTCTAGCGGGTGATATGTGGCTTGAAGGTGAGAACGGCAATGATAAGATCTTTTATACCACCGGTCGTTTAACCAGTGAGATGGTGATTAAGGTTGCCAAGATGGGGATTCCAGTATTGCTTTCTCGTAGTGGTGTAACCCAAATGGGACTTGAATTAGCACAAAAGATGGGCATTACCATTATTGCGCGAGCTAAAGGGCGCCACTTCTTGGTTTACCATGGCGCTGAAAACATTGAATTTGATGCTAATAAAGAGAAATAACATCATTTATTCACGCTGAGTCAAAAGTGTGTTTTAGCAAAAAAGCCTACTAAAAAAATGGCTCCAAACAAGGAGCCATTTTTATTGCATATTTCTAAATTTTGCCCATTGAAGCCGCTGCGCTTTGGTTAAAAAGCTCCATGCCAATACTCGAGTAATCTTATTTCCCTGTTGCATTTCAATGGTTTTGACACTATCTGCTGATAGTTTCTCTAACAAGGCATAACACGGCTTAAGGTTTTCTGATTTAGACACTAACGAACTAAACCACAAGCACTGTGAAGCAAATTGCTGACTTTCAGTAATCATATTGGCTAAAAACTGCTGCTCACCACCTTCACACCATAACTCGGCTTTTTGGCCACCGAAGTTCAAACCACTTACTGCATTATCTGGTTTTTTAGTGGTTAAAGTTCCAGATGCAGCACCTTTAGCTGTCCCCTTCTTTGCTCTGTTAGCAGCTAAATTGGCGTTTTTCTTTACACTGCCTTGGCTTGCCTCTTCGAGAGAGCGATGAAAAGGCGGATTACACAATGTGATATCAAAGCGTTCATTCTCAGCAATGATACCGCTAAAGATGTGATTGGGGTTATGTTGCTGACGTAAAGAAAGCTTTCTTTTAATCGCCTGATTTTTATCAGCAATACTAGCAACATTGGCAATCGATATAGGATCAATATCACTGGCAACAAATTGCCAACCGTATGACTGAATCCCAAGTAATGGGTAAATACCGTTCGCGCCAGTACCAATATCTAACGCAATGACTTTCTGACCTTTCGGCACTTTGCCTTTGTCACTTAATAAGTCCGCAATGTAGTGTAAGTAATCAACTCTACCTGGAACAGGTGGGCATAAAAAGCCTTGGGGAATATCCCAATGCTCAATCTGATAATCAGTTTTTAGGATTGCCGCGTTTAATGATTTAACTGCTTGAGGATCAGAAAAATCGATTGATAAGTTGCCATAAGGATTAGGCTTAACAAAGTGGGACAATTTGGGACACTCTAAAATAAGCTCTTCAAAATCATAACCTTGGTTATGCTTATTACGAGGGTGTAAAGTCTTTGATATCGGTTTAGCGACTTTAACCTTCGACGATTGAGAAGATTTATTCACCTTTTGAGTTTGCTTGGCACTTTTCGTATTGAGATTAGATTTACGTGCAGTGCCTTTGCTTGATGCTTTGTCTGCTGATGTCGATTGATTTTTATGTTTCATTAATCGTATAAGTACTTAGTAAACAATAAATTAACGACTATTTGTTGCCCAGTTTCTTCTTCTAGAAGCCTATTAACGGTTTCGTAGCACTCACGTCGAATGTCTTCACGGCCCGTTAATGATTTCACTTTGTCTTCCGCTTGGTTACCTAATACCTCAACAATTGCTGAGCGTAACAATGGATCATGATGCTCAATAAGCAAAAGGTGATCAGGATCTTTTACCATCAATTCTACACTGATTTTAACAAAGCCTAACTTCTTACGATTTGAAATGTAATTCGTCACTATGTCAGGTTCAAACCCATAATAAGCAAAGTTTTCTACCGTTTTTTCATCGGCACTATATACATTCATCGATAACATCATTGAAAGTAAAATTGCGTATACATACTTTGCCATAGTTAAACAAACTCCATTATTTATATAAGCTCTGTCGTGATAAACTGCACTCGTTGTGTACATTGTAACGAGTAATGAATGAAAGTGACCAGCCTTAGCTTCCCTTATGGTGAATCAATCCAATGGTTTTCACCTGAGAATTTCAATTCTATGCCAAAAACAGCGCTAAAAGAATGGTTACTTGCCACAGGCAGTTTAACTCAAAAATTAAGAAGCTGTTGCCAACATTTTGAAGTCAAAGTACTTGGGGAGCATCTAACGACCCCGTTAGCTGGCGAATGTCCTCATCAACACCGCGTTTGGGTTCGAGAAGTTTTATTATGCCTCGATGGCGAACCTTGGGTTTTTGCACGGACATTAATCCCCGAAGTATTAACCACTTTTCACCAACATAACTTCAAAGCACTCGGCACTAGACCCTTAGGTGAATTGCTATTTTCAAGTAATGATATTGTCCCAGGAAAAATTGAAGTTGCTGAGTTTGAAAGTTGCAGTAAGCTAGCCCAACTGGCCACCAGCTTATCTCAAGAGGTGAACACGCCTTTATGGGGGCGTCGCCGTTATTTCAATTTAGCTAACCAAGACATTATCGTCAGCGAAATATTCTTACCAGCTGCTGTCGCTAAGATTAATCAATCTATTTAATTCTAGAACAACACCTAACAATAAAAAGGCAGGGATTTCGCCCTGCCTTTTAACATGTCTTGTGTCTTCGCTAAAACAGCGTTAACAGCGCTTTTGTCTTCCAGAGGCAAACAGACCCAATAAAACAATCGATAACCAACCAAGGCTACCGCCACTGCTGCTTGATGGCTCCACTTTTTCTTCTGCTATCTCAGCTGGCAAAGTTAAACTCCATGCATGTCGCTTTTCAGTGCCCTTTTCATCAGTGACGCTCAGCACGATAGTATAAGACCCAGCTAAGGCATAGGTATAATTCTCAGGGCTCATACCCACTATCGTATTGCCATCACCCATATCCCATGAATAATTCAACTCACCAAAGCCACCCGTCGTGGTATTAGTTAACTTAACCGTCATACTGTCATCGCCAACAACTGCAATCTCAAAATTGGCGTTCAACTCAATGATCACTTCAACAATCTGATTGTGAGTCACAGTTGCCCCTTCTGAGTCAGTCACCGTCAGTGAGACCACAAAGGCATCTGATGAACTATAGGTGTGCGTTGGGCTAGCCAAAGTACTGGTTGCATTAGACTCACCAAAGCTCCATAAGTATGTGTAATCAGCACTACCACCTTGGATTACAGCACTAAAGTCAGCGGTATAATCTGTAACGACAACCTCAAAACTGGCTTCAAGAGTCGACTCGTCCGGATTTGTAACCACCGCATTTCGCTTAAACTCTACTGTCGCTGTGTCACTATTTGATGACTGAGCTATCACACTCATGGTTAAGCCTAGCTCTTGCAATACCAAGCCTGATTGAGGTTTTAATGGCGCACTATAATCTCGACTGTCATCAAACAAACTGCTGTTACTCAAATGAGTATCCGATGCATAAGCTGATTGTGTATATAAACTGAAACTCGCGTCACGGATCTGTACATCCGTGCTGTTATTGCCAATAAGGTTTTGATCCGCATCAACAACACCAATTAAGCCGTAACCTGCATGCTCACCAACGTTATTATCTTCATAATTACTGTTTTCAAGCCAAAGCAGCACACCGGCCTCGTAACCGATATTTTCAAGACCTTGGTCAATGCCTTGATAGTTACGCAGCTGGACAATATAACGCTGAGGCAAACCGGGTAAGGTATCTTCAATTCGGTCAAAACCATTGAGAATGACAGCTCCAGCAACTTCAGCACCATCTTGAAGTATCACACTTCCTTGATGATTTATTTCAATATCATCAATCGCAATACCATAACCACCTACAGCCTCGTCGGTAATATAATTGATTTGAATCTGTACATTTTGCCCTGCAAAACTGGTTAAATCATAGGTGAGTTCAACCCAAGAATCAGAACCAATAGCACTGCTATTATCACTCGATAAGCCGGAAATATAGTGATTTACACCACTATAAAGTGAGTTATTAGCCACGGTATGATTACCTTCAATGGCAACCCCATCAACTAATACTTGTGTGTAATCGTAGTCCACCTCGATATCCCAATGCGCTTGAAAAGACAGAGATAACGGCGTGCCAGCAGGTAAATCAGCATCAAAGCTCATGCTATTAGACATTAAATGACCTTTGCCTGAGTGATACTGATACTCACCTGTCAATGGCTGTTTAAAGTCGACTCCTGAGGTTGGAATAGCAATGGAGAGTTGGTTAATATCATCAGCGTTCACTGCTGACACTAAATCAGCGCTAAGTCCTGACTGGTCAATATCGTCCCAACTAATTGATTGTTCGTTAACCCACTTGCCTTTATAACGCTCTTGTAAATATGAACGGGCATACGGGCTAAAACCTGAAGGCCTGGTCCCTGCAATATAAGTTCCACCAGTCGATTGCCCGACCCAAGAACCGCCAGACATTAATGACCAGCTCCCGACAGGCGAACCATCACCACTATAAGCAGTGTCATACTCATCTGGTAAACCTAAGTCATGACCAAATTCATGGGTGATAACTCCCGTTGCCGAATCAATAGGCTGCACTGTGTAACCAAAAACCTTCATTGATGTGCCAGGAATGGTGCTTCCAAAAGAGCTGGCACCGACAAAGAATCGATGCGACCAAATAGCATCAGTACCTAAGGCGCCGCCTCCCGCCTCTTCACCGACACTAGAGTGAAAAATAACAATATGATCAATAATGCCATCAGCTTCATCCAAATTACCGTTGTTGTTCACGTCATAAGGATCTTCAATATCAAACTGGGCTAGCTCAGCACTCGTCATGCCAGCAACAGCTTTGGTCACCGCTTCCATGACTAAATCCGGAGCCGCCATATCATTGTCATCATTATCTGTGTCATTGCCACCATAATGCGCGGCATTATTATCTGCAGTAACCCAGCCTTTAACTTCGCCGTTAAAGGTAAAAGTATCACCGGATGCTTGTTCAAAATACTGATATGCAGTTTCTAGGTTTTCACCATTTGGACCAGTAAAGCCAGTGGTAGAAAACAAAATGTCTTCATAATGTGCCACTGAATAATCATTGTAATACATACCGGTATCGGCCGCTGTCAGCCGATTGTCGTTGTATGGCAAATCAGGAAAATCGACTAGAACAGCAAGCACATTTACGCTTTTCTTTATGTCACTATCAGCAAAGGCAACAACAGAGGCCGCATTTTGCAGCTTAGTTCGTGCGATTTGATTCACACGTTTAGTTTGCGCTAATGGTACCGCGTGATTGTTTGCGCGAGCTTTACGCGTAAAATTAGCAACTGCAATTTGCTTTTCAGCATCAGAAGCATCAACGCTCAGCTCACCCCGTTTCGTTAACCAATAAACAATTTGTTGCGGGTTTATCACCCCTGCATCGGCAGGTGATGTGTGCTTTACTGGAGCCGCCAAGGAAGGAGCACTCAAAATTGCCGCCAAGGTCAATGCTAAAGGAGTGATAAAAGATGATTTGCGGTGCTTTAATATATTAACCATAACTACTTCCCTTGATTACATTTCTTGTAAGCATTATTGCGCTTAGCGATATATTCATTAACAACAGCTTGCTGCTCAGCAGCAGTCATCTCAGAAGTAATATCTCCTCGCTTTAGTAAATTGTTTCTAATTCCTTGAGTGTCCAGCGGAGGCGGCGTCGCACCGCATTGAACTTTAGGAGGCTTAATTTCTGCATGGGTATTTTGAACTGCAGTTTGGTGGCTGCATGCCAGTAAAGAACCGCTTAAAAGTACTGCTAAAATCCGTTTCATAAGTCAACTTACAACATTGTAGATTAACCGAACATTAACAGTTGTTACCGCGCGATCACAAATTAAATCCACAGAATTTTAGCCCCATTTACATAGCCAGTGTTTACATAAATAGACAGTGGTTAAGCAAGATAAATAAACTGAATCTTTTCAGATTTTTAGCCTTAAACAATAACAACAAAAAAGGCCGCGATTGCGGCCTAGGTATACATACTTTATTTAAAAGGTTGAGCGCTTATGCAGTGCTTTTCAAATAACTTGAAACACCATCTAAGAACATTTGTACTGAAATCATCACCAATACCATTCCCATCAGTCGCTCAACCGCAGTGAGTCCTTTTTCGCCCAGTAGTCGGGTGAATACTTTATAAAATAGTAAAATCACCGCACTCACACCCCAAGCAGCAAGCAACGCAATAGTCCAATCAGTCATTCGGGAGCTATCACTATGGGCAAGTAGAATTAATGCCGCCAATACAGAAGGGCCTGCCATTAGTGGGATTGCCATTGGTACAATAAAAGGCTCTTCGCCTGCAGCAAGCCCGACGACTCCGCCCGGCTGCGGAAATATCATTTTAATCGCAATTAAAAATAAAATAATACCGCCAGCAATACTCACCGACTCTTGGCGTAAGTTGAGGAAATTAAGTATCGCTTCGCCAGCAAATAAAAACAGCAGCATGATGGCTAACGCAATCAACAACTCACGAATAAGCACCCGACGACGTTTTTTAGGTTCGATATGTCGCAAAATTGAGGCGAAAATCGGTAAATTCCCTAAAGGATCCATGATCAAAAATAGCATCACAGCAGCTGAAAATATGTCCATTACAAATATTCTATTATTAATTAACAAAGAAGCGCCATTGTATACTTAATGAGGCTGTTTTGGAGGTATGAACAGTAAGATTTGTTTATATTTGTCGGTTTTCGTGGATGTTTACCGTGTAAATTCTAAAGATGATGAATAATCAAGCTAAGCAAGTATTAAGTTAAATGAAATACTAGGATATACTTGATTGTTTTTTTCGTCTCTTTGATTCTTTTGGATTCCATGCTCTATCTTGTCGCTAGTTGTATTGCACTTTTATTCGGACCACTTTTTTATCGCTACTTCTCATCGGGAAGTGGGCTACAAAAAGGCTTGGACGGATTTATCTTCGTCTCTTTAGGCGGGCTAGTGCTTATTCATATTTTGCCTGAACTGCTCGAGCACGGCGGGATCCTCACATTATTATTTGTCGTGCTTGGCCTTTGGGGGCCTACAGCAAGCGAACGACTATTTCATCGATATTCTGAAATCACTCATAACGTCACCTTGACCCTAGGGATTGGTGGTTTATTGCTGCATACCATTACTGATGGCGGTGCAATGGTACTGGCTCAGCAAGAAGGTAATTCAACTTTACTTGCTCTTGGAGTCATCATGCATCGACTGCCTGTTGGTGTGGCTATTTGGTGGTTGTTAAAGCCGCAAGTAGGCACAAAGTGGGCGAGTGCAGTGCTTGTGGCAATGATGGCATTAACCTCTGTGGGTTATTTTGCCGGTGAGCAACTACTACAGCATTTAAGCATCGACAATACTGTTTACCTCCAAGCATTTGTTACTGGTTCTATTTTGCATGTGGTGCTACATCAACCCCATGGCAATCAAAATGATGATGTCCAGGGTCGTTACCAATATCAAGCGGGTATTGGCAGCTTACTGGGTGTTGGATTACTAGCATTGTTATTACTTGTTGATACAGGTGGTCATAACCACCATAGCCACGGCTCAGATCAATTTATGACTTGGTTACTCACAATCTCACCGATTCTGATTCTAAGCTATTTGATCGCAACGGCACGATTTAAAGCGGGTTTATCGCCTTTAAACGAAGGGTTAGCTAGTCGCTGGCTACAACGTTTAGCGGGCCCTGAAGCATTGATAATTACCCTATTATTACTCGGTCCATGGTTTGCAATATATCAAGCCATTGGCTTATTGGTTATTGGTACATTACTGAGTTTAGGTAACGTTGAGCTTACTGATCCCCATGAAAACCTACCGCAATCAGCATGGCGTTTTGGTTTTGCACACTTGGTAGATAGAAGTGCCCCTTGGATTGCTTTAAGCCTTATTTTGGCGAATTTAATTGGTCACCCTTCGATACACCTTGAGCACCCAGCGCTGCAAGTATTGATTCTGCTGGCGGTATTTTTACCAATGCGTTTCTGTAATCTAGGTGCTGCGGTATTAGCCCTTTCACTAGCCTATAGCGGCTGGAGTAATGTGGCTGTTGCGTTTGCCTTAATCGCTGCGCCTGTACTCAGTATTAGTCAGCTTAAACTGATGAGTTGGGGAATGCGCGCCGCTTTATCGACAGTGTTAGTTGTAGCTTTGTTATTTGCACATCACTATCTTGTCGATTGGCACCAATTATTAACCTTGCCAGATAGCATCAACATTACTGCTGCTGTGGTAGTAGGGTTAATCTTTAGCGCCAGCTTATTGCGTTTAGGCCCAAGAAAATTCCTCAGTCGTTTGCTGATTAAGTTTAACAGCCACAGTCATGATCACAGTCATAAAGACGGCCATGAGCACAATCACGGTCATCATCACTAAACTTATGCCATACTCAGTCTCAGCTTATTCTAACCAAGCATTGTCGTAGCGCTTGCTGCGACAATCGCGCAGCAGGATATAACGGTAACGTCTTAATTTAATCCGTTTAATTCACCCATACTGCTTTACTAATGCTTCACCTGTAAATTTTAGGTTATGATGTTTTATCATCTTCTTTAGGTAGAGCTTATGTGCATTTTATTTATCGCTGTCGACATGCATCCCAAATGGCCTTTGATTGTTTGTGCTAATCGAGATGAGTTTCATCACCGCCCTACTGAACCTGCTCACTTTTGGCCAATTGCTGCCAGTTCAACTAACCAAGCCACATCCTCAGCCGCTCAAATCCTAGCAGGCAAAGACTTACAAGCAGGTGGCACTTGGCTAGGCGTCAATAAACTCGGGCAATTTTCAGCCTTAACCAATATACGCCTCCAATCTGAACATGAAGGCATGCGTAGTCGTGGCGAGTTAGTGCTTAAAGCCCTATCGGGTGACGGCTTATTGAATCAACAATGGTTACATCAGCATAGTGACAACTACAGCCCATTTAATCTGGTTTATCAGCAAGATAACCAGCTATGGTGTTTTAATAGCGCTACAGCGGAAAATTTACCATTGAGCAAAGGATTTCATGCGGTCAGTAATGGCGCGTTAGACGATGTCTGGCCGAAAATGGCTAAAGGGCAACAGGCGTTAGAGCAACATGTATTGAGCCATGACGAGCCAGATATAGCACAAATGCTATCATTCATGCGCGATGAATCTGAGGCAGATGACACCGGTTTGCCAAACACTGGTATTGATCTTGAGTGGGAAAGATTACTTTCAGCGATATTTATTAAGCACCCAGAATATGGCACTCGTTCCACCAGCGTGGTGATGCAGGACAGTAAAGGTAATATTGAATTTACCGAAGTACGTTACGACGGTAAATCCAGAAATCTAGGGCAGCAACGATTCAGTATAAGCACTGAATAGCTTGCCCATTTTGATAAAATAAACCGCTAGTCTGATGAATGATCATGAGTAATAACCCACTTATCATCAATACGTTCAATCAATAAGGTAAACACACCACTTGGTTTGTCCTTAGCGCGTTCTAATGTCCAGCGCCCAACGACGAGTGCCGCATAGTTACTGAGCATTTTAATTTCTCGCACTTTAAAGTTGAGCTTGCCCATTCTGGCAGAGGTTGGATAGCTACGCTTGTAACTGGCTAATATTGAATCCCAGCCATAGTTGTACTTACCATTAGACACAAAACGCAGCTTGTCGCTTTTCCAGTAACCTTGCATGTAAGCGTCAATATCACCGCTATTCCAGGCTTTTTCTTGGTTAGAAATAACAGAGCGAATGCGATCCGTCGGAATTGCACTGTCTGAATTCACTTCATCTAAAGAAATAGGTGCAGCATCTTCTGGGTTTATATCAACAGCAGCAACGGGGGTTACTGGTGTAAAAGCTTCAGGCTGCTTTGGCTTGTCATCATTATCAGCCACATTAGCCGGTTCATCAGGTATCACTTCACTGATGTCTGTAACAGCGTCTTCTACAGCAGTTTTTGTCTCAGCAATATCTACAGCTTTAATTGAGCCGACTTGCACTTTTTCAGTGGTTGTTGGCTTTAATGGTACTGATTTGAGAACTTGCTCAGTCGATGTTTCAGTAACCGTGCCAGCTTCTGCTACTGTTTGAACTGCCGTGTTATTTTCTGCAGCCGGTAAGGTGTCCATCGAGACTTTTTCAGTCGCGATACTCACCATTGAAAACAGCACACAAAAAACGCTGCTACTGATTATTGTAAGGTGCTTCACACACTCTCCTCGCTGATTGGATATGCTTGATTTCTCCAGAAGAAAAAAAGAATTAGTCCTTTTGTATTACGACAATGAATACGATAGGTTAGTTAACTATCACAGCATTGACGCTTAAAATGGGTTTGTAATCTGGCATTTTACCGACTCAATCGACACTGTAATCAGGCCGGTATTGTTTGGTAAACAAATCATAACCCAAATAATATTCGTAAAATATTTCATTATCTTATCGTTAGATTCTAGCGTATCAGATACAAATAAACTGGAAAATAGTCCATGTTTCGCAAAATTAGTTTATCGCTACTCACAATATGTGGTTGGCAGTTTGAGGGGAGCGCGCCTCATGATGGCCAGTTCATTATGGTCGTTGGCCCGCATACCAGTAATTGGGATTTTATTATCGGAATCATTGCGCGATCTGCGCTGGGGATAAACATCCATTTCTTAGGTAAACACCAATTGTTTATTCCACCTTGGGGCTGGTTCTTCAAATGGCTCGGTGGCAGCCCTGTTGATCGCCGTAAGAATAACAACATGGTCGATGCAGCAGTGCAGCATTTTGAAGCCGATAATCAATACAAACTAGCATTAGCCCCTGAAGGAACACGCAGTGAGGTTACCCGTTGGAAAACAGGATTTTACCATATTGCGGTAAAAGCGAAGGTGCCCATTATTACTGTGGGACTGGACTTTTCACGTAAATCGATAGTGCTCAATAAGCCGATGGATACCAGTGATGATATGTCAGCGGACATGAATCAGATACTGGATTTTTTTCGCGGTATAACGGGACATCACCCTAAGGTGATCCCTGATTATCAGCCTTCAAAAACACAAAAGCCGAACTAGACAAGGTTAGTTCGGCTTTTGTTTCTGTCACTTTTAAGCAATAGCTAATAACTAAGATGCTAATGCACTTTAGTGTCAGGTTTAATACTGCGAATATCGTTACCCGTTGGGTTTTGGAATGCTTTTAAACCAAACTCAGGCAGGATGGCAAAGATATGGTCAAAGATATCAGCTTGGATCCCTTCATAAAATGCCCAACGCGTATCGTTAGTGAAGACATACAATTCAATAGGTAAACCTTCAGTGGTTGGCGCAAGTTGGCGCACCATTAAAGTCATGTCTTTATGAAGCTTATTATTATGGCGAAGATACGCATCTAAGTAAGCTCTAAAGGTGCCTACATTCGTTAAGCGACGACCATTCACTGGCATATCAAAATCATTAACCTGCTCATTTGAGTGATTGATTTCAGATACGACTTTAGGAAAGTAATCTTTGAGGTAATTCACTTTTGATAATCGTTCTATTTCTTGTTCAGATAAAAAATGAATACTATTCACATCAAGATTAATTGCGCGCTTGATACGACGACCACCTTTTTCAGACATGCCACGCCAGTTTTTAAATGCATCTGATACCAACGCATAAGCTGGGATCATCGTAATGGTATTATCCCAATTACGTACTTTTACGGTATTCAGCGACACCTCATCTACTGCGCCATCTGCGCCGTATTTATCCATTTGGATCCAATCGCCTTTACTCACCATGCGGTTGGCCGCAAGCTGAATACCCGCAACAAAGCCTAGAATCGTATCTCTAAACACCAACATGACTAAACCCGTCGCCACACCTAAACCACTTAAGAAATAGACGGGTGACTGATCAGCAAGCACTGAAACCGAAATAATGACGCCAATGAAAAATAAGAACAGTTTAAACAGCTGCACAAAACTTTTTACAGGCAAGCGACGGCTAATAAGCTTTACATCGGCAATTTCATTTAAGGCATCAAGACCTGCATAAATCGCACGAATAATAAAAATTACCACCAGTACGCTTAAACCGCGATCAAGTATGACACCTAATAAATCCTGATGGGTCAACACGATAGGTACGAATAGGTCGAGGATAAATGCAGGTACTAACAAGGCTAACTTTTCAAGCACGCCATAGCGCATGAAGATGTCATCCCAGGTCACTGCAGATTTGCGAATAACAGCATTAACCGCCTTAACAAAGACTTTTTTAGTAATGTAGTAAGCAATCGTTGCGACTAAAAAGCTGACAAACAATAGAATTGATGTCGCCACGCTATCGGAAGGCTGACTATTCACCCCTGCTTCCAGTAACCACTGGGCAATATCTGCGCGTAACTCGTTATCCACTACTTTCATTCCTTAATGACCAAAAAATCATTGGCTAACATATCATATTTCTGCTTTGAAACGATGGCAATCAAATATATGACAAAACATCAGTAAGCTTTCCACTGACATAAAACAAATTGTTAACACTAATGGCCTATTCAACGATATCGGCCGCAAAAATACGGGCAAATATTGACCTCTGATTGGCAAACCCTAACAATAGCGCCATCCAATCAGGTAGAGGTATTCATGAAAAAAATCTGGCTTGCCATTACATTCTCTATTAGCTTAGTTGCTTTTAGCCAACAAGCTCAAGCAAACACGACAGAAGAAGGTCAACAATACACTCCGTCAGTAGCCTTGCTGGTAGATTATGTTGATAGTCGTGGTGATATGTTTGGTGTCACGATTGCTGCAAAACATTTCGACCCAGATTATGCCGATTGGGGCTATTACATTGGTTATGCTTGGGGCGATAAATACGATCTTGATGTGCCTGAGCCTGGCGAAGGTTATGCTAAAGAATACATGTGGCGCTTCGGTCTAAGTTACAGCCTAACCCAAGACTTAAGTGTCTATGGTGGCGCAACAGCCTACATTTATGAAGAAAACACCACTGATAATATTGTGCCTTTCATTGTCGGCGGTGAGCCTGTGTGGGAACGCAGCCGCAACAAAGAATGGGGAGCTGAGTTTGGCGTGAGATATAACGTCACCAAAGGCTTTGTTATTGGTGCTGGTTACGATACGAGTGCTGATGCTGCCATTTTCTCTATTGGTGTAACCATGTAAGCAGATTGAGACTTGATGATCTGCAAGCAATGTTAAACATAAAAAAGGACCCTAAGGTCCTTTTTTAATGCTTGATTCTTCGCTTTGAACGATAAGCGAAAAATTAAAAGCTCGCTAACATTCCAGCAGGTAAATAGCGATTAAAGCTCGCGGTATAAAGTAAGTCTGTCGCGTTCTCAATGTCAGGTGCAAAGAAGCGATCTTTATCATAATAAGCCACCACTTCACGTAACTCAGCTTTAGCACTAGCAACCGCATCACTTGGCGCTAATGGCTTACGGAAATCCAGCCCCTGTGCAGCAGCAAGTAGCTCAACCGCTAACACACCTCGGGTATTTTCCGACATATCGCGTAAACGGCGCGCTGCAAACGTGGCCATCGAAACATGGTCTTCTTGGTTTGCTGAAGTCGGTAAGCTGTCTACTGAAGCTGGGTGAGCATAAGTTTTGTTTTCAGATGCCAATGCAGCCGCTGTCACTTGCGCAATCATAAACCCTGAGTTAACCCCGCCATTTTCCACTAAAAAGGGTGGCAGTTTAGATAAACTAGAATCGATTAATAGCGCAATGCGGCGCTCAGCAATTGAGCCTAACTCAGCAATCGCAATCGCTAAATTATCCGCCGCCATGGCCACTGGCTCAGCATGGAAATTACCACCAGAAATAATATCACCAGTGTCTTGGAAGACTAATGGGTTATCCGTCACACCATTGGATTCGACACCTAATACTTCAGCAGCATGGCGAATTTGAGTTAAACACGCACCTAATACCTGTGGCTGACAACGCAATGAATAAGGATCTTGTACCTTTTCACAATCCACGTGACTGGCACTGATTTCAGATTCATCACCCAATAAGTTACGGAAAATCGCAGCAGAATCAATCTGACCTTTTTGACCGCGTGCCGCATGAATACGTGCATCAAACGGACTACGACTGCCCATTGCCGCTTCAACACTCATTGCACCGATGACCGAACTCGCCGCAAATAAGTCTTCAGCATGGAATAAACCTTCAAGGGCTAAAGCTGTTGACGCTTGCGTGCCATTCAATAATGCTAAGCCTTCTTTGGCCGCTAATTCAATCGGCTCAAGACCTGCAATTTCCAGTCCTTCTGCTGCAGTGATAATTTGCCCTTGATAGCTCATTTCACCTTCGCCCAATAACGGCAAACACATGTGTGACAGTGGCGCTAAATCACCAGATGCACCCACTGAGCCCTTTTCAGGAATACACGGATAAACTCCTGCATTTACCAATTGAATAAGGAAGTTAATCACCTCTATGCGAATACCTGAAAAACCACGGCTTAACGAGTTAATTTTTAACACCATCATTAATCGTACGGTTGCATCTTGCATGTATTGGCCAATGCCCGCGGCATGGGACAATACAATTGAGCGCTGCAGCAGCTGTAAATCTTCAGGCGCAATTTTGGTGTTCGCCAATAAGCCGAAACCGGTATTAATACCATACACTGTGCGGCCTTCATCAAGTACTTGCTGCACTAAACCTGCACTCGTATTAATATCAGCTTTCGCTTCTTCAGCGAGTGTTACATGGACAGCACTGCGGCTAATTTTACGCAGCTGGGCTAATGATAACGTGCCAGGACTCAGCAATAATCTATGTTGTGTTGCAGTCATTACTTGACTCCTTGCATCGGTAAATCAAGACCTTGCTCTTCAGCGCAGTCAATCGCAATATCGTATCCAGCATCAGCATGGCGCATGACACCAGTGGCAGGATCATTCCATAAAACTCGACCTAAACGCTCAGCTGCATCATCGCTACCATCAGCCACAATCACCACACCAGAATGCTGACTAAAGCCCATACCAACCCCACCGCCATGATGTAACGACACCCATGTCGCGCCACTTGCCGTATTTAATAACGCATTCATTAATGGCCAATCAGACACTGCATCTGAACCATCAAGCATAGATTCAGTTTCACGGTTTGGACTAGCAACAGAGCCAGAATCTAAATGGTCACGACCAATCACGATCGGCGCCGACAGTTCGCCATTCTTGACCATTTCGTTAAACGCTAACGCTAAACGAGCACGGTCTTTCAGTCCGACCCAACAAATACGAGCAGGTAAGCCTTGGAACTCAATACGTTCGCGGGCCATATCAAGCCAATTATGTAAATGCGGATTATCAGGAATAAGCTCTTTTACCTTGGCATCAGTTTTATAAATATCTTCTGGGTCACCCGATAATGCTACCCAGCGGAAAGGGCCAATTCCTTCACAGAATAACGGACGCACGTAAGCAGGAACAAAGCCAGGGAAATCAAACGCGTTTTCTACGCCTTCTTCAAATGCCATTTGACGGATATTGTTACCATAATCAGTCGTTGCAGCGCCTGCAGCTTGCAGCGCTAACATGGCTTTGACTTGTACCGCCATTGATTGTTTCGCCGCTTTAACCACTGCAGCTTCATCTTTTAGACGCATTTCAGCAGCTTGGGCTAACGTCCAACCTTGAGGTAAATAGCCGTTTAACGGATCATGTGCCGAAGTTTGATCGGTTACTACATCAGGCGTTACACCGCGCTCAACTAGCTCAGCAAAAATATCCGCTGCATTACCCAGTAATCCTACAGAGACAGGAGTACCTGATGCATTCGCTTGCTCAATCATGGCTAATGCTTCATCCAGTGAAGTGGCTTTTTTGTCGACATAACGAGTACGTAAACGAAAATCGATGCGGGTTTCGTCGACTTCACATGCCAGTACTGAGTAACCTGCCATAGTGCCAGCAAGAGGTTGTGCACCACCCATACCACCAAGACCACCTGTTAAAATCCACTTACCTGCAGCACTGCCATTAAAATGTTGTTTTGCCATGGCAACGAAAGTTTCGTAAGTCCCCTGAACAATCCCTTGGGTACCAATATAAATCCATGAACCTGCGGTCATTTGGCCATACATGGCCAGGCCTTTTTTATCGAGTTCATTAAAATGTTCCCAGTTAGCCCAATGCGGCACTAGGTTTGAGTTTGCGATAATCACGCGCGGGGCATTGCTATGGGTTTTAAACACGCCAACTGGTTTGCCTGACTGCACTAATAAGGTTTCATCGTCTTCAAGACGTTGAAGCACTTCAATGATCTTGTCATAACACTGCCAATCACGAGCTGCGCGGCCGATACCACCGTATACGACTAAGTCTTCAGGGCGCTCGGCGACATCAGGATGAAGGTTATTCATTAACATGCGCATGGCAGCTTCTGTTAGCCAGCTTTTACATGCGAGCGTAGTGCCATGAGGCGCAATAATATTGCGACTAGGGTCGTGTCTGTTATTCATTGTACTTCCTTCAATTATCTTCAATCGTTTCGCACTGACTGCGCTAACGATTTGGCTTTATTATTGATTTACTGACTAAAAGTTAAATGACCACCTAGGCTAAATTTGCTACCTGGATGGGTTAAACGGGCAAAACTCACCACACCTTTACGAGACCAGGTGCGACGTATAATTTGTAAACAAGGTTCAGCTGCAGTAATGGCAAGCAGCTGCTGGGTTTGCTCATTGGCAATCACGGCTTCAACGGTATGACGAGCCTCAGTTAAAGGCGCAACTCGAGATAAATACTCATGGGGCGTCAGTTGATTAAAATCTTGCTGTAAATAATCAGGGATCATTTGTGGGTTCACATAACGCTCTTCTACCTGCAGGGGTTGCTCTTGTTCGCAATGCACCAACACAGAATAAAACACAGGGCTACCTTCTTCTAAGCCCAGCGAGATCGCCACCGCACCTTCTGCGCGAACTTGCGACAAGGCTAACTGTTTAACGCTATAGCCATGGCCGCGCTCTTTAATTTCATCGGCAATATTACGAATATTTAGCAGCGATGATTGAGACTTCAGCCCAGCGACAAAGGTACCTAGACCCTGGCTTCTTTCTAACACACCAGATGCAACTAACTCAGTTAATGCTCTGCGGGCGGTCATACGACTACAGTCCATTAATTCAGTTAACTGGTTTTCTGATGGCACTCGATCATTTTCTTTCCATTCGCCCGACTCAATACGGGCTAAAATGTGCTGCTTGATTTGCTCAAATTTTGCTAATGCCATTGTGTTATCCAATCTGGTTATCAGGTCAATCGTGGTTATTAGGTCTATTGTCATCAGGGCTTTATTGCTGCAAACAACACCGATATCATGGAATAATGGGTGATGAAAGCCACTTAATGGCTAAAAACTCAGCACCAACCTTACCTTGTATATACAAGTAAAAACAAGTATTGTTTTGCTATTATTCTTTCAATTTATTGCTAATGCTGGAGTTGCCATGTCGTGGGATCATGTTTGGATAGACGTTAATTTAGCTACAATGGATCCAAACAATTCAGCCGCTTACGGTGCCATTACCGATGCCGCTATTGCAGTTAAAGATGGCAAAATTGCATGGCTTGGGCCTCGAAAAGAATTGCCTGATTTCGATGTGTTTTCGATGCCGGTATACCGCGGCAGAGGTGGATGGATAACCCCTGGTCTTATTGATGCTCACACCCACTTAGTGTTTGCTGGTAGTCGCGCCAATGAATTTGAAATGCGCCTTGAAGGGGCAAGTTATGAAGATATCGCCCGCGCTGGCGGCGGCATTATATCAACGGTTAACGCTTGTCGAAAAGCTGAAGAATCAGAGTTATTCGAGCTTGGCCGTCAACGCTTAAATGCCCTAGCCAAAGAAGGTGTTACGACCGTTGAAATCAAATCAGGTTATGGCCTAGATACTGAAACCGAGGTCAAACTGCTAAAAGTGGCTCGCGAGCTTGGCCGTAATCATCATGTAGATGTCAAAACTACTTTCCTTGGCGCTCATGCAATTCCACCAGAGTACAAAGACGATGTTGAGGGCTATGTGGATTTGGTCGTCAATGACATGCTGCCAAAGGTTATTGAGCAAGGTCTTGCTGATGCTGCAGACGTATTTTGTGAGAATATTGCCTTTAATTTAGCCCAAACAGAAAAAGTACTTACCGCAGCTCAACAAGCTGGACTGGATATCAAACTCCATGCTGAGCAGTTATCCAATATGGGCGGCTCTGCGTTAGCCGCTAAGCTTGGCGCTAAATCTGTCGATCACATCGAATACCTTGATGAAGACGGAGTTAAAGCACTCGCGGCCAGTGGCACTTGTGCCACATTACTGCCTGGTGCCTATTACTTCTTACGTGAAACTCAGATGCCACCGATTGAGTTGCTGCGCAAACATCAAGTGCCTATTGTGGTTGCCAGTGACTTTAACCCAGGTTCATCACCAATTTGCTCAATCCTATTAATGCTTAATATGGCCTGTACACTGTTTAGGTTAACCCCTGAAGAAGCACTCAAAGGTATTACCGCAAACGCAGCAAAAGCGCTGGGAATAGAAGAAAAGGTCGGTGTTTTAGCCCAAGGCATGCAGGCTGACTTTTGCTTGTGGGATATCACCACCCCTGCTCAACTTGCCTACTCATACGGCGTTAACCCATGCAAAGATGTGGTTAAAAATGGCGTGTTAGTTCATCAATAATGCGGACCAGAGTCTGATTTCAACACAAAAAAGCCGACAAACTTTTTTACTTAGTTATGTCGGCATAATTTGCGATTCTAATGACTAAAGCTGTCGATTGAAAAAACAGCCTATTTATTCAAGTTCACTCACTGGAAGCCAGTTCACCTTCACACCCGCTTGCAAGAACATATCTTGGCTGACTTTAATTTTATCACCCCAACGAGAAAGAAAATCTTCACTTTGCTCAGGGCAATAAACACCAGTGATCCCAGTTTGAATAATTTTTGCAGCGCAATTAGGACAAGGAAAATGCGTCACCCAGATATCACAGTCACCTAAATCACGCTTGGCGAACAAAATGGCATTTTCTTCTGCATGTAATGTTTTCAGTAATTTCATTTCACGGTCATCGGTTTCAGCACTATCCGAAATCCCGTGGGGATAACCGTTAAAACCGACTGAAACAATACGGTTATGCTTAGTGATCACCGCGCCAACTTGCGTTGATGGATCTTTACTCCATGATCCAACTAGCTCAGCCATCTGAAAAAATCGTTTTGCCCATTTTGAAATCATAGTGACAGCCTCAAAAGTTGAAATAAAACACCTGTTATATGTCTATTCATAATACCTAAACTTCACCGTATTGGCAGCTAAATACATGGAATATCATTGATTTGAAGATAACTGCTATTCTAGACACCAATTTGACTAGCCATCAGACCCAATAAAGCTTAGGATCTTGAACAAGCAAATTTAAGGATTGGAGTACGTAGACACTATGGGTATTAGAGCGATTATCGTAGATACAGCTGGCACCACGACTGATCTTGATTTTATTCACGATGTACTATTTCCTTATTCAAAAAAAGCCATGGGCGACTTTCTGAATAAGAATCAGCACAACCCATTGGTTGAATACTGTATTAGTGATGTACGCGATCTTGCACTAGAACAAGACGCCTCTGTTGAACGCGTAACAGAAATCCTCGCGCAATGGATTGATGAAGACCGCAAAGCAACACCACTTAAAACCCTTCAAGGTCTTATTTGGAAACAAGGTTATGCATCTGGCGAGTTCACCGGTCATATCTACCCAGATTTCATCGACGCGATCCCACGATTTGAAGCCGCTAACATGCGAATCTATAGCTTCTCGTCTGGCTCTGCTGAAGCACAAAAAATGCTTTTCAGCCATAGTGATGCGGGTGATTTAACCCCTAAATTTAGTGGTCATTTCGATACGCGTACGGGTAACAAATTAGATAAGCAAGCTTACTGTAATATCTTAAACACCATCAGCTTAAGCCCTAAACAAGTGCTATTCGTTTCTGATGTTGTTGAAGAATTAAAAGCGGCAGAAGCGGCAGGATTACATACTCGCCAAATGGTACGTTTTGATAATCAAAAAACCGCTAAATTTGCGCAAATCAGTGACTTCTCAGGATTAGATATCGACGCATAAAGATGTCTGTCCTAATATAAAAAAACGGCCTCTGTGGCCGTTTTTTATTGCCTGTTGTAACGTCGGCAGTGACATCTAGAGCTAGAGCTAAATCTAGAACTAAAACTAGAGCGACGCTTTAACACAGCTAAATATCCTCATTAAACAGTAGCACCACACTGCCACCACTTAGGGCACTATCAATATTGACCGTGACGCCAATCCCTACATTGGTCAGCCAAGATGACAATGAAGGGGTTTCAACTATCCAGCCTAGACCGGTTTCGTAATAGTGATTTGTGTTCATTGTTGCCACTGCATCACCCGTTAAATCTATGCGTTTGAATAGGAAGCGCATTTCATTGCGCAGGTTCATCATTGGCGGAAGTGCGTAATGAAAAATAAAAGCATTACTGAAACGACCGACATTAGGCGAGCCATCTTGCTGCGGGGAGTCTGTATCAAACAGTTGCCCACAAGCATAGTTATAACGGCTGATGAATTGCCACTTATTACCCCACAGCGTATCTTGATAGTGCAACTCAATGGTAGGGTCGAGCATCCAAGCTGCATATGAGGTATTAAACAAGCTGCCATCTTGCTCATCTTGAAAATCACCAAAATCGCTGCGATAGTCAAAGTCATTTTCATACCATATCAAATGCGCACCCACGGCTAATTGTAACCACCACTTGTCCGATAACAGATACTTCCAGCGCTGCTCAGCAAACAGTAAATAACTTTTCTCATTAAGTTTATCAACCAGTGTTATATCGTCTGATAGCTGTAATGACTGCTTAGAATTGATATAAGAAAATTTTGCAAATGTCGCTCGCTGCCATTCATCTTCTTTACCTTGCCAGTCACTTTCCCAGGGGATTGAATAAACACTAAGCTCTTTTCTACGCTGTATTGAAGTCTCCGATCCTGCATCGAATCGGTCAAGACTAACAATATTGTTAGGGTCAAAATTGACTACGCCCAGTGAGATTAAACCTGCATCAGATAACACGATAGCTGAAGCAATATTACCTTTAGCAATATCGCTGATGCTTTGCTCAATCACAGGTGCTGACATTGAAGCCTTTGCCAGCAACATAGATAAGCCGATAAAGATGCTATTACGGATCATGACTCCTCTTTAGCAGGAAAAGCCGGTGACACGCATGCTTTCACATCAAATGAATACCCATATCGGCTTTCATCTTTTGCCGTGGGCAATACTTGTAAGATCTCATAGTCATTGAGTTCAACCACTTTACTATTGGGTTCAGATTCACAACGAGAATACTGGTTACCCTCAAAATAATAGATAAAATTGGCAATCGTCATTCTTACCATCAAGCGATAACTCTCTCGAATAATATCGTAACGTCGCTCAGCCGCTTTATCCGCCCCCACATCCAAACGTGTAACCTCGTTTTGTTGTACTTGTTTAATAGATTGTTGAACGGCATCCTCAATCACCTTTTGAGTACTCGCGGCGATATCTGGAGGAGTCACTTCGCTAACACTCGAAGTCACAGGTTCAGGCGCTGGCATTGACTCAGTAGAGCTAAGGTTTTCTAAGTTCACAACAGCTAAAATTGTCTCAGTCTCTGCCTTAGGTTCTGCCTCAGTCTTAGTCTCTGCATTAGCTTCGGCAATTTTCGCACCGACGGCTGAGAGCTTCTGCAAACCAGCTTCAATATCTTCAGTTTTTTCACCCGTTTCCTCTTCTAACAATTTGATCATTTTGGCTCTGGGATCACTGGTTTCAAAGGTGTTCTCAATATCACTTAATAAATACAGGTTAGCTAACACCACGTAAGCCAATATCATTCGCAGCAATATAGTGCGTTTTCGGTAATGCTCACTATTAGTAAAACGTATTGATTTAACGCCAAGCAAGTTAAGTAGTGGCATCAATACAAAGTAAATTGGGATGACGGCTTGCAGCAACATTAAAGCCACTCCGCTAACCAGTACGAACCATACCGGCATATAAAGCAGAATAACGAGATTGTGGGTATAGGTTAAATGATCTGCATCAACGCCTGAAACTTCATTAACTACAGAGGCTGCCCACACCAACGAAAAGTTAGCAATAATGGCGTAAAACAACAGCAGAAATGCTTTACCCGCTAAGCTATGCCAAGTTTTAGTAAACAATGGCCAAAACTCAATCATCATTGCAATCATGGCAATGATCCCCACCATCGTCACTCCATCAGTGGTAAACATCAAAAGAAAGGCGATGAAATACAACTTTTGCGCCACGGTCAGCTTACCGATGATGGTCTTAATATAACTGAGTATCACTCGAGGCAAGGCCGATACACTCTCAACGGGGCGATAAAGTAACTGCTGTAATCGTGGGTAGTTAAAAGAGTTCAAACGACGCATTCCATAGCAAATAGTGGTTTAACATTATCAAAACATATTGCCCAATTGATAGCAAAGCATTCCATGCTTGTTGAACTAGGTTTTGCCTGTTAACCTGAATAAAAATCAAACAAGCGTTTAACTTTATTAGGGAGCAAGATTTATATGGACCAGTTTATCCAGCAGCATGCGATTATTACCGAAATTCCAGTGGCATGGGGTGAAATGGACGCACTCAATCACGTCAATAATGTGGTGTATTTTCGCTACTTTGAAACCGCTCGGATCGATTTTTTTAGCCAGATAAACATGATGGCCGATCTTAAAGAAACCGCTGTAGGCCCTGTGTTAAGTGAAACCCACGCGCGCTATAAACGACCAGTGACGTTCCCTGATACATTATTAGTCAGCGTCAATATTAGTGACGTAAAAGAAGACCGCTTTATCATGCATTACCGAATTTTCAGTAAAGCCCAACAAGCTGTTACGACCACAGGCACCGCCAATGTGGTGATGTTTAATTTTAAGACAGGCCAAAAAGCCAAGCTAACACCTGAACTACTCGCAGCGCTGGAACAGCATAAAGTAGCCGAATAGCCACTCAAAAAAAGCCCTGTATTTTGTGTATTCAAAATACAGGGCTTTAAAAAGATAAGAAACCTACCTCTATAATCTACTCAATCTCACCGGTCAGTGCAGCAAGTTGCGCTTTTACTTCATCAGACATCGGCTGACTTTTTTCAGCTTGATAGTTGTAATGCACCATCGTCGTTTTGGCTTCTGCGGTTTGACGGCCGTTTTGCCAGCAGCTTTGTGCAATCTCAAAACTACTGTTGCCCACACGGCTGATATAGGTTTTAACCGTCACTTCTGCGCCATAAAAGGTTGGTGCATTAAAGACAATATTAAAGCCTGCAATAATCATGTTCCACTTCGACAAATCTTGTCCTGGGTTCACAATATCAAACACTGGATCGCGCGCCGCCTCAAACCACACAGGGATCACCGTATTATTGATATGCCCTAATGCATCGGTTTCACAAAATCGTGGCGTGAGATTTAAACTGAATTGATTATCTGACATGCAAGCCTCTTATTTTTATTATGTGCGTTCAGTAATGATAAATAAAACAGCAGGCAGTGTATGACAGCTTTAAAAGTGAGTCACCCTATTCTGATTTTTCAAGCTCAAATGTCATCAAAGAAATCTTTATTACGGATGTATTTGTGCATGTAATGAAAGGCAAAAGGCGACACTATCCAACTAAAAAAACTTAATAAGAATCGCTTTACCGGCGATATGTTTTCATAAATCCGTTCGTTATGCAGCCACAGCATTTTCCCCACATGAAAGTAAATACCTGGCAGTGGTGGCAAAAAAGTCACCACATCAATATCACAGCAAATACGATAAGTACGTCGATGTAATAAATACGCTTTTTGAAAGCTTTTAAACCCCGGTGACGGCTGGCCAAAAGTCACCACCCGCTTAATTGAGTTTGGGTATAATCGCTCTAATCTATCTGCGGCTAATATTGCCATTGAGCCACCTGATGAGTGACCAGTTAGTGAAATACGCTTACCAGCCAGAATCAACGGGTTGAGGATCATTTGTAACTGAGTGAAAAGACTAATATCAGCCTCATAATGCGGTGCTATCGGGTTAGTACTTTGCTCCAATAAATAGTCATAGCCAGAATGCACATTGTAACGACACCCTTTAAACTGCTTCGCTTTCGGCCAGCACTGACAATTGAGTAGCCATTCGTTCATAGTTTGCGAACCACGAAATACCACCAGCACTTCTTTTTTATTGTCACGCCACATAACTCGGGCACATATATTACCCCAGCGATTGGCAATTTCACGATAATTACCCCTAGAAAACCCGAGCTTTTCTGGCTCAAAGTCAGCACGGTAAGTGACCTTACATAACACGGCATAACGTTCGTATTGATAGCGTTTAAGTTTTTTCAAAAGTTACATATTCACAGGAATAAACTAACCAGAGAATAGTCGGCTTTTATGACACTTATGTGATGATCATTTATACAAAAATAATTGAGACAAAAACAACAGACACAAAAAAGGACGCTAATGCGTCCTTTATAATATGCTCAGAAAAAATTACTTAGCGTACATCGCATTAATTTCACGATCATACTTAGAGTAAATCTTCTTACGGCGCAGCTTCATCGTGGGGGTAATTAACCCTGATTCCATTGAAAATGCTTCAGGCAGTAAGGTGAATTTTTTAATTTTTTCAAAGCCTGCTAATTCGTGTTGTAGCTCTTTTAAACGTTGTTCAAAGTGCTCAACAACTTGGCTGTGGCGCAATAATTCCATTGGATTTTCAAACTTAATCTCATGCTCTTTCGCCCAAGATTCAAGTGACTCAAACGCGGGAACAATAAGCGCTGATACATAGTTACGCGCGTCAGCCACAATCGCGACTTGTTCAATGAACGGGCAACAGCTGACCTTACCTTCAACACGCTGCGGCGCAATGTATTTACCATTTGATGTTTTCATCAACTCTTTAATGCGATCGGTAATATATAAATTACCTTCGGCATCTAACATGCCTGCATCACCGGTTTTTAACCAACCATCTTCGAATGCTTCAGCGGTATCTTCTGGACGATTGTAATAACCACGCATCACCGTTTCGCCGCGAACTAAAATCTCATTATTACTGCCAATTTTCACTTCCATCGCATGTAATGGCTTACCGTTAGAACCCGATACTCGGTTATCTAAGGTATTACAGGTGACAGTTGCACAAGTCTCAGTCATACCGTAACCACACAAGATTGGTACGCCAATACTATGGAAGAAACCACCAACATTCACGTCTAACGCCGCGCCGCCTACCGGCATAAACTTAAGGCGGCCACCTAATACATTTTGTAATTTGCTGAATACCAGCTTGTTGGCTAATTTCCACTGCAATGATAAACGTGTGCTTGGTCGTTTGCGCCCTTGAGTCACTTCAAATTGACGCGAACCCACACCAATAGCCCAATTAAATAGCTTCTGGCGGATCGCTGGTGCTGTACTGACTTTATCATGCACGGCGCTATACACTTTTTCTAAAAAGCGCGGTACGACACATAAGGTGTGCGGGCTTACTTCTGCAATGGCTTCTTTTACACGGTTAGTGTCACTTAAATAAACATTATGGCCACCACGGCACAGAACATAGAAGCTCCAACCGCGTTCAAACACATGGCTTAATGGCAAGAAAGCAAGCGATACATCACCCGCTTTAAAAGCAATTTCATCATCATGCTGCTCTACCATTGACGCAATATTACGATAATCAAGCATGACGCCTTTAGGATCGCCCGTGGTGCCAGATGTGTAGATAAGGGTAAGTAAGTCATCAAGGTTGGTTTGCGATAAACGAGACTCTAGCTCGGTTGCACTTGCTGGCGTTGTCTCAGCAATTAAGATGTCATCGAAATGAAAATGTTCATCTGAGGCTAATTTTACTTGGCTATCAAACACCACAATGTGTTCAACAGTAGGACATTGAGCTTGGATCTTACAAGCTGTGGCATATTGGCTTTCGTCACCGGCAAAAATCACTTTAGCGCGAGCATCATTAACGATAAAAACAGCTTGTTCCATTGGGCTAGTTGGATAAACAGGTACCACAACAGTACGTGCTTTTAGCGCACCAATGTCAGCGCAGCTCCACTGTGGGCTGTTTTGCGCCACAATTACCACTTTATCTTGAACAGCTAAACCAAAGTCGATTAACAGCTGTGCCACTTTATTAGTAATAGTATCAAACTGACTCCATGAAACTTTGTTCCAAGGAGCTGCCATCTCAAATCCTTCGAGTGCAATGTTATCTTCTAGCGCTTTACTTTGCTCTTGCAGAAGTCTGACTATATGAAATTTTTCGAGAGACATTAATAATTACCTTTTAGCTTACAAGTGTTCCGCTTTTTGGCATTCTACTGTATGCCTCCCATAAAAATAAGAGTTTTTAGTCTAAATTAGCGTCAATTCACAGAATAAGGTCGTTTTTTACAAACCAGCAACACCATTTTTCCATAATTTGTTTCTGCTGATAACGAGTAAAACTCCCATTAACAGGAGTAAACCTAAATCTCCCCAATAATAGCCAACGTTTATAGAACCTTGCTCCCGTAAGCCAACTAATGAAGTTGAAAGCCATATAGCACTACTAAAGACAAGCATCATAGATAAGCTAACGTGCAGAGTAGATCGACTCATTGCACCGAACGCTAATGCCAAACCAGATGCCCAAGTCGTCGTTGCGACGATATGTAAGCCCACCATCAGGGTTATCTGTGAGTTAAACAGAGCAGATAACAGGGTTATCAGTGACATAATCATTATCACGATACCCATTAAACGTAATTGCGACTTAAAAAACTGCTCTACCAAGCCAGCTTTACCGCTAAAGCTTGGTAGCATATATAGCGTCTCGGCTGCGCGCCAACGCTGAACACGTGTCCAGTGAATTAATGCGCATACCATAATCATTAACTGAGAAAGCACCATTAAAATGGGAAAGTCTGCATCTATGTAAGCTGCAAATAACACCCCAACAGCACTTAATACCAATGAAGCAATCAACACCATGCCGAGCATTGGGCCAATAAAAAAACTGGCAGGATGTAGGTAGCGACTTAGCTTAATAAACCAAGGGTTTTGTCCCACTATTGGGCCAACCATCCACCCCGTTTCTAGGCCATTTAAATATATGGCACGAGCATCTTGATTCCAGCTGAAACGTTTTAGCTTCCGATCAATTAAGAACCCTAATAACACCGGGATCAATACAATATAATCAGCCAGCAATTGCGGAATATAGTTAATTAATTGCGGTGTAATCGGTAAGACTAAAAACACCAGCATGGCATAATTAAATCGCTGCGGTTTGATTAAACACGCATAAATAAACCCAGTACCAATACTGACAAAAAGCATCAATGTCGCGATACTGGTCAATTCACTTAGCTCAATAGCCACGAAACTCAGAAATAAGCTCACCGCCCATATACTGCTAGCTTGTATTAATACCTGCTGTCGATAATGAGGGATAAGCATTGCGCATTCATTGGCCGACAATTTAATGAATTGCCAGGCTACTGCGCAAGACATCGATAAAATAGTCATGCCTAAAGCAAGATTGATGACGTCAATTTTTTCAGGTTTAGTTATTATGGTAAGTATTGTCAGGCCACAACCCAGCAAAGCGACCATCAAAAAGCTCAGACTGCCAAAGTCTCTTAGCCATAGTGAGTAGAACCCTTTAAATGGGTTGCGAAAAGCATTTTTAGTCACTTTAGCGCTAGGTTGTGTTGAGGGCGACGGGCTATTCATCGGTGAAGTTCCATGAATAGTTGTTCAAGATTTAATGAGGTAGTATTTACCACGCCAGCAATGTCGATTTGATCGGCATTATCCACTAACACTTGTTGCTGATTGCGATTTAACACCGTTAACCCCTCGGGTAAATCTTGGTTATCTGCGAGTTGCACTAAAACAACCTCTTCCCGTAAGGCATCAATTTCTTTAAACAAGACTAATTCACCTTGTTTGAGCAGCGCGACATGGCTGGCAACACGTTCAAGATCGGAGGTAATGTGAGATGAGAATAGCACTGCAGAGCCAGACTCAAGCGCTAACTCAAATAAGTCACCCATAAACTGACGACGCACAATAGGGTCTAAACTGGCAACAGGTTCATCAAGGATCAGTAACTGGGGACGATACGCCATCGCCATAATTAGCGCTAAAGATTGACGCTGCCCTACTGATAACTTTTGCACTTGTTGTTTACTATCAAGCCCAAAACGAGCCAACCAATCAGTTTCAAGTGCTTTATCCCATTGTGGGTAAAAACTACTGTGTAATTCAAGTGCACTGGCAATAGTGAAACCTTCATAACCAAACGGCTGTTGTGGCACATAGCCAATTTTAGCCTTCGCATCAATAGACAGGTCAGTGGCGGTTTCACCTAGAGTAGTAATATTACCTGCATCAATTTCTAAAATGCCTAATGCTGCACGCATTAAGGTCGATTTACCCGCCCCGTTTTGCCCCAATAAGCCCACAACCATGCCAGCCGATAAGCTAAAGCTCAGTTGGGTTAATACAGCTTGGTCATCAAATCGTTTATCGACTTGTTGAAACTCGAGAATCACTTCAGAGTGTTCCATCAACTTGTTCCTTGTTATCTTGCGCTTACTGCTTGCTGTTATCAGTATTTAAAAAGATTAAATTAAGCTAGGACTACTTATCCCACTGCTGCTCCATCAACGACTTTAGATCATCCAAACAAATGCCTAATTGCTTAGCTTTAGTTATTAAATCATTGGCTTGAGATTCTAATAACTGCAAACTTGTCGTCGTAGGCGCATCTTGCTTATTAGCAACACGAGTAGGTTGCCCACGGCGGCGCTCTAGCCAGCCTTGTTCAACTAATTGCTGAATGGCACGGGATACTGTCATCGGGTTAACCGCTAAATGTTCAGCAAGTTGCCTCACTGATGGCAGTACTTGATCTACCTGCAGTTGGCCGCCCACAATCAATCGCACGATTTGTTCATGCAATTGTCGATAAATAGGTTCACCACTACTGGGGTTGACTTTTATTAGTTCTAGCATTAGCCTTTACTTACTGTATTAATACATTGATACACCGATACACTAATGTTAAGTTACCACAATCATCCTGAAATGCAAAAAGGAAAGATGTTATGAACATCGGAAAAGTTATGTTGCAAGGAACGTTTAATAAGGTTCGTAAGCCAAAGCTATTGGCTCGCCAATCAAAATTAATCAGCGCAATTCAAGTTGGTTTGCTCTCTATGCTTAGCTTGTCAGTGACAGCAGAAGAGACCACGTCAAAGCAGGCACCACTATCAGCTTGTTATGTTGATGGCCTATCAGAGCAAGTTCAATGCGGTTCATTAATGGTGGCAGAAAATCCAGCGATACCAGATGGCAAGCAAATCGCGATTCATTACGCAGTATTGCCTGCGATTAAACCCAGCTTTAAAAAACAAGCTTTGTTAGCCATTGCAGGTGGTCCAGGTCAGTCAGCCATTGAAAATGCGGCAGGCTTTAATCGCGTGCTGGCGAAAGTGCGCCAAGATAGAGACATTCTATTAATTGACCAACGTGGTACTGGACAATCCAGTATTTTGGCTTGTGATGACGACAATATGTCAGCCTTATCTTTTAATGATGACGACATGGACTATGTTGCAGACACGCAAAAGTGTCTCGATAAGATTGATGCTGATGTGAGCCAGTACGGCAGTTTAACGGCACTTAAAGACTTTGAAGCTGTACGTGAACACTTAAACTACGACAAACTCCATTTATACGGCGTGTCTTATGGCACGCGTATGGCGCAACTTTATATGCGCGAATTTCCACAAGCGCTCGCCACAGTTACTTTAGATGGTGTGGTGCCAATGCAGCAAAGTGTGATTGCAATAGGTAGTGCTATTGATAGGGGCTACGCCTTATTATTTAAAGATTGTCAGAAAAACAGCCAATGTCAGCAGCAGTTTCCTACGCTTGAGCAAGATTTTCAACAGGTAGATAACGCATTAGCTGAAGCGGCTATCGTCACGCAAACCCGCGATCCACAAACCGATGAAATCGCTGATTTTACTTTAACCCGTGGCAAGTTTAACGGCGCAATTCGTATGGCCTTATATATGCCCAATATTCGCGCCTTAATTCCCCATGCGATTCATCAAGCATCCATCGGTAACTATCAACCCATTTTAGGTATTTATACCCTTACTGCCGACAGCACTGGGATTGCAATGGGAATGCATGCATCTGTGGTGTGTGGAGAAGACATACACCGCCTTACTGATGACATTCGCCAACGAGCCAAAGGCTCGTACATGGCAACCACCATGATTGAAGGGTTAGAAGCCACCTGTAGCGTATGGAATATGCCGCAAGTTGATAGCAGTTTTAGTGATGCCATCGAAAGCGACATCCCCACCTTATTATTATCTGGCGAATTAGATCCTGCCACTCCACCAAGCTGGGGCGAAATGGCCACCGAAAAGCTCAGCAATGCAAAACACTTTATCTCCAAATTCGCCACTCACGGGGTCGCATATCAAAGTTGCGGCAATGAGTTAATGGCAGATTTAGTCACGAGTGGCTCGCTGGACAATATCGATGGCGAATGTTTAGAAAAAGATGTGAGCCGTAGTTTTTACTTAAATGCCAACACCGTTGAAGTTATTCCAACGACAACTGAGGAAGAATAATCATGATTACTGTAACGAATCTATCTAAAAAAATTGGTGACGTGCAAGCACTTGATAACCTCAGCTTCAGCGCACATGACGGTCATATCACGGGTTTGCTTGGCCCTAATGGCGCAGGTAAAACCACCTGTTTACGCACTGTATTTGGTTTACTTGCCGCCGATGAAGGTCATGCAGAAATTGACGGCATTGATGTCGCTAAAGAGCCAACTAAAGCCAAAGCACAACTGGGCTTATTCCCCGATCCATTTGGCCTCTATGAACGTTTATCGCCTAGAGAATACATCAGCTACTTTGCCGAGCTCAGTGGCATGTCAAAAAATGACGCTAAGCAAGCAACCCAAGATGTGATTGCTCAGCTCAAACTTGAAGATATTGCCGATAGACGCTGCAAAGGGTTTTCTCAAGGCCAGCGAATGAAAACCGCATTAGCTCAGGCTATTGTGCACAAGCCAACCAATATTATTTTGGATGAACCGACTCGTGGTTTGGATGTGATGAGTACACGCTTACTGCGTGACATTTTGCTCTCGCTCAAGGCCGCTGGACACTGCGTGTTGTTTTCAAGTCATGTTATGCAAGAAGTTGCCGCACTTTGTGACCAAGTGATTGTGATGGCAGACGGTAAAGTCGTTGCCACAGGCAGCCCAGAAGAGCTTTGCAAACAAACAGGCAAGGATTCACTTGAAGATGCATTTATACAATTAATTGGAACTGACGAAGGGATCGCAGCCTAATGAAAACAGTTATTGCAATGGTTCGCAAAGAACTCATCGACGCCATGCGCGACAAACGCTCTGTCATGGCTGGACTTTATTATGCTATCGGCACACCGCTATTAATGTGCGGCATGTTTATGGTGTTAATCGGACAGTTATCAAGCCCAGAAGATTTAAACATTAATATTACTAACAGTGACAATGCGCCAGATTTAGTCCGTTTTCTCAATAATCGCGGCATCAATGCCTCGACAGATGAAGGTGTCAGCGTAAAAGATGTCAAAGACATTGAGCTTATTATTAGTGACGATTACGCCGAGAATATGGCTAAAGCTAAACCTGCTGAAGTGACCTTAATTGCAGATAACTCTAATGAAAAGCTACAAAAATCAATTCGTAGAGTTGAGCTACAGTTGCAAGCTTACAGCAGTGAAATGGGCAGTTTACGCTTAATTGCACGCGGAATTAATCCAGCGGTTGTACAGCCAGTTAAAGTGATTGTAGAAGATCAGGCTACACCTGACTCTAAAGGCGGCTTTATCTTGGGTATCGCGATTTTCACCATGATTTATTCGGTGTTTATCTCTGGCATGAACTTGGCCATTGATACCAGTGCCGGTGAACGCGAGCGTAACTCACTCGCCTTGCTGCTAAGTCACCCAATCAGCACCAGACAGTTAGTGTTAGGTAAAATTATTGCGGTCACCTGCTTTGCTTTACTGGGCTTGCTGCTGATCTTGCTGGTGTCTAAATTCGCTTATACCTTTGTCCCTTGGCAGGAACTCGGCTTTAGCGTCAACATCTCGCCTGACTTTATGGGACTAATGCTATTTATCGGCATTCCACTCGCCATCATGGCGGCAACGTTACAGCTGTTTGTGTCTTTCATGGCCAAAAGCTTTAAAGAGGCCCAGTCTTATTTAACCATGGTGCTATTTGTCCCATTAGCCTTATCCATGGCTGCCAGCTATAACATTGCCCCAGATGTATTGGAATGGCTGCCTGTATCAGGTCAACAACAAGCACTAATGGCCTTTATTAAAGGGCGAGAAATCCCAATGCTGCAGTTATTGGTGTCTTCAGGTGCCACATTAGTCTTGTCAGTTGCACTTGCATTAGGACTAGAGAAACTGCTGAAAAGCGAGAAAGTGGTTTTTGGTTTATAAGCGTCGATAACACAGGTCATTTTGCTGAGCTTTATCAGCAAATGGCCTCAATCGTCATTGTTATTAACCCAAACTTGGGTTCATCAAATAGAAGGAGTTTATTATGGAACAAGAATACGCCATTGTGGCCTTAGTTATCATCATTACCCTGGGCACAACTGCCACGGAAATGTTTAAGCATTACGTCAAGATAAAATCGACAAAACATGACAAAGATAATAATGCTGAAATCAGCATGCTTCGCCAGCAAAATAAAGAACTGCAAACGCGGATAGCTACGCTAGAAACCATTGTCACTGAGCCAGGTTATGATTTAAAGCAAACTATCAATGGATTGTAAAACCTTGCCAACACGATTAAAAAAGCCAATAAAACCACCGATTTTATTGGCTTTTTGTTTATCTATATTTTAAATCAGCAGCAAGTATGGGTATTAAATTTTTGTCGATATGCTCTTGGCGACAAACTAGTTAACTGAATAAATAACTTCCTAAATGAGCTGCTATCTTCATAGCCAACTCGTTCAACAATTTGTTCAATCCCCAGTTCCGTGGTTTCAAGTAATCGCTTGGCCTCATCAACTCGTAAACGTTGCATATAGCTCGCAGGTGTTTCATTAACGGCCTTTTTAAAGCGTCTTATTAACGTGCGTTTACCTACGGCAAATTTATCGGCAATGTCATCCAACAACCAATGTTGATCTAAGTGCACTTGCATCCATTGCTGCACTTTATGAATCAATTCATCTTTATGTTGCTCAGGATTGATACTCATTGTCATAAAGGGTTGCTGTGAACTCCGATTAGGATCAATCAATAAGATTTTCGACATTTGCTGTGCCATTTGCTCACCCACCAAAATCGAAATTAAGTGTAAAGCTAAGCTTAAACTGGATGTGGTTGCTCCAGCGGTATGTATATGGCCATCTGAAACCACCAATGAATCCATGCATAACTGCACATCTTTAAAGTTACGTTCAAACATTTCACTTAGCCACCACACAGTGGTTGCACGGCGCTGGTTTAATAACCCCGATGCGGCTAACAATAAGGTCCCCGAACAATAAGCCGCCACAGGTTTTCCTGTTTCAGAAAACTGTCGTAATGGCGCAAATAATGGCTCGAAATCACTCAAAAAATGCTGAAACTCATCTCGATTAGTCACAAAGGCCGATGCCAATATCACCGCATCAGCTGCGAGAATATCTTCTTCATGCTTAAGGCCCTTAGCGGGTACTTCTATGCCCTGATTCGTCATTACTGGCCCACCATGGGCAGAAATAACATGGCAATGAAACAAGTCCTCAGTGGCATCTGGATTCATTCTGCGCCAGAAACTATTGCAGAAACTAAACACATCTAGAAAACTCATTAAGCCACTGGCGACCACATTACCCGCAGCCATAATGTAGATCGTTTTCATCTATCGCACCTCAAATGTCAATTTTGACCTTATATTTGTCAATAATGACACTTACAACTCGTTTGTCTAGTTTTTATACTGGGCTTATTCATCATTGAGGTACTCAGTAAGGAAACGAGCAATGAAAAGTATCAGTTCAAATTGGTTAATCAGCGTAAGCTATTTGTTGGTAAGTTGGGGCTTATTACTTTGGCTAAATTTCAGTACTGAGCCCAGTATATTTGCGCACTTGATAGCAATTCCAAGTTTAGTGCTATTCGCAGGCTATAGCGCTAACTTGATCCTAAGGAAGGGGATTTGACAGTGCGATACAAAGTACTAGCCACAAAAAAACCAGCCGTAGCTGGTTTTAATATTCGCAGATTTTAACTGCTGTAAACTTAATAAACTGAAATCAGATTACTTCGCTTTCGGTCTAAATGGCTTGATGACTGACTCGTCACACTCTAAGAATGGGCCGTCCATTAAATCGATGCAGTATGGGATAGCTGGGAACACTGCATCTAAACATTCACGAATAGACTTAGGCTTGCCAGGTAAGTTAACGATTAATGAGTCACCACGTAAACCTGCTGTTTGACGAGACAGAATAGCCGTTGGTACAAACTTTAATGACTCAGCGCGCATTAACTCGCCAAAGCCTGGCATCATGCGATCACACACAGCTTCAGTCGCTTCTGGAGTCACATCACGCTTAGCTGGCCCAGTGCCGCCAGTTGTCACGATCAAGCTACAGTTTTGCACATCAGCCATATCAATTAACGTAGCTTCAATATCAGCCGTTTCATCAGGAATGACCTTATAAACAGGTTCCCATTCAGATGTTAAATACTCATTTAGCACATCAATAATGGCTTTACCTGAAATATCTTCGTAGATACCTGCACTCGCACGATCGCTTACCGTAACAATGCCGATTTTAGCTTTGGTCATGACAAAATCCTTAAACTTGATCATTTAATGGCTGTAAGTCTACATAACACTATAGACTTTAGATGTGGCTAAAATACCACAATTTTCAAGCAGAGACGGAGAGATTGATCAAGAGTTGCAAAACATGGGTCACTGCAGCTATGCCTTGTTCAAAAATAAGACAACGTAATTCGCTGAGGTTATAAACGACTCGCAAACCAGTATCGCGGTTTCCAATAAACGTTATCCATGCTTGAAATTATGACGCCTTTTTTAGTCGACACGTGCAAAAAGCGATGCCCAGATAAATACACTCCAACATGACGACCACGGCCTGTGGTTTTGAAAAAGACTAAATCGCCACTTCGTAAGTCACTTTTAGCAATGCGAGTGCCTAAACTTGTTTGACCTTGCACTGTCCTTGGAATACTTGGACCAACAAGATCTTGATAAGCCACATACACTAAACCAGAGCAGTCCAACCCCTTCTTAGTTAATCCACCTAAACGGTATGGCGTCCCCTGCCACTGCTGGTGAAATTGTAATAAACGCGCTTCGTTCCACAATCTTGAATCAACATCATCTAATGATGCTGCAGGGGCGTTATCAGGAACTGTAATATGATTGCTGGCACAAGCTGTCAGAAGAACACTCATAATGAGCAGTAAAATTAATCGTGACATAACAATATATCCACCCAGTATTTAGCTCAAAATCAGTATAGATTTGTATAAAAATAACACGACCAATTCCCATGTAGGCTAAACGAATTAAAGCGTGAGTTAAACCGGCCAAGGTCTAAACAAACCTACAAATCATTAATAATTAATCACCGATACAAGCTTTGAGCACATTGTTGATTATGACGTTCTGTGTGGGGCTCCTTCAGTATTCTTATATGAACTGAGTAAGCAACCTAATGACATTGAAACGACTAACATGCCTCCTAAATTAACATGTCTCATTATAAAGTCGCCTCTTATACCACCATGAGTTAGTCATCTCAGCTTATCCTAATAATGAGTCAGACATCTAGCATGATTGATTACACTACCACTTGCTTAAACAGGTTTTGGACAATGAATAAGCCAATGAAGCAGGCAATGAATAAACCAATAAATAGACCGCTATAATCATCAATATGCCATTGCTGGCCGCTATACCTTAGGTAAAACCGCCGTTGAAGTGCTGCAATTAAGCAAACACTTAACTAAGTGATCACCTAACTATATGCACTGCTATCTAAGCTGACTCCCAAAACCACCCTATTTCGGTGGTTTTTTATGTAACCTCTTCAGGCAAAGTTCTGCTATCACTTCAAGATGATCATTTTATGAGATATCCAATGTGTTTTTAGCGATAAAGCCTCCCCCGCAGTTGTAACCAAAAATCAGTAACACAAAACACAGTCTTAATCTCACAACGCTGTTTTTAGGGCTTAGTGGTGATTGCTGCTATCAATGGTTTGAGTATGTATGTCAAACTATTGCGATTAATCACACAGTATTCTTAAAGTTAACAAGGAAGTATTATGGAATTTGCTGACGGCATTGTGCAGTTAAACTCTTTCTTTACTGTCACGGTAGGGATTATCGTGCTGTTTATTGGTAGACGTTTAAATCAGGTTGTGGGCTTTTTAAAAGAATTTAGTATTCCTGAGCCCGTTTCTGGCGGGATCATCTTTTCTATTTTATTCACCCTTATTTATGCAGCCACCAGCATTGAAATTAACTTTGATCTAATGGCCAGAGATGTCTTACTGGTGTACTTTTTTACCACTATCGGTATTAATGCCAGCTTAGGCGATTTACTCAAAGGTGGTAAGCCTTTAGTCATTTTGCTCATTGTCACTATTGGTTACATGATTTTGCAAAACCTTACCGGTATAGGTGTAGCAACCTTGTTTGGTCAAGAACCGATTGTCGGTTTACTCGGTGGCAGCGTGTCATTGATTGGCGGCCATGGTACCGCCATTGCCTGGGCACCAAAAATCCAAGAACAATTTGGTTTATCCAGCGCCATGGAAATTGGTATTGCTAGTGCCACATTCGGGTTAATTCTTGCCAGCTTAATGGGCGGGCCCATTGCCAAATACTTGATCAATAAACATCAATTAAAACCTTCAGTTGATTTAGAAGCTGCAAATACGCAAGGTAAAGAAACCGAAACAGCTGTCAAAATGACTTCGTTTGATTTCTTAGACGCCCTATTAGCGATTCATATCTGTGTGATTTTAGGGTTTCTGTTAAATGAAGTGGTCAGCAGTTTAGGGCTAGACTTACCCTTGTTCGTGACTTGCCTATTCGCTGGTATTGTAATAAGCAATTTAATCCCTAAAAGCTACCCACGTATTACTGGCACCGCTTGGCCTAGCCGTACTGCAGCGATTGATCTCATTGCAGATATGTCACTAGGAACGTTCTTAGCGATGTCATTAATGAGCATGCAATTATGGACATTAGTGGATTTAGCTGGACCTATCTTTGCCATTCTTGGGATGCAATTTATTGTGGCTATTGTGGTCAACTTATTCATCGTGTTTCCTGCAATGGGCAAGAATTATGATGCCGCTGTGATTTGTTCAGGCTTTGGTGGTATCTCACTGGGCTCAACACCAACAGCGATGGCTAACATGTCAGCAGTCTCAATGCGCTATGGATACTCTGCTCAAGCCTTCATCATTGTGCCGTTGGTTTGCGCCTTCTTTATCGACTTAGCCAATGCGTTAATCATCCCTTACTTTATTGGTCTAATACAGTAATCTGCTAGCGACTTACTGAAATCAATCACTCATTAAAAAGGGAAGCAGTTGCTTGCCTTTTTAATTGCCATAAACAAATGCAGCCTATACAGAAAACTTAGTAATTTCAGATTCAAGTGTCTGGATTAATTTTTGGGTTTGATCTGTCCCTGCGTGTACTTGGACAGAGACAGCTGAGGTATTTCGCGCAGTATCGGCAATAGTAGCAATGCGTGTTGCAGCATCTTCCCCCGCTGTTAATTGCTCAACGGCAGCTTGAGATATTTGATGACTCATTGACGAAATGGCCGATAACGACTGCGCAATATGGCTTAATGCTAAGGCGACATCTTGAGACTTAGCCACGGTATCCGCACTCGTCGACACACTTTGCGATACGGATAACTTGGCGTCTTGTGTTGCGCTTTGCAGTTTAACAATAGTGAGTTGAATTTGCTCCGTGCTTGTTTGAGTACGCTGCGCTAACTGCCTCACCTCATCTGCCACTACTGCAAAGCCACGACCTTGATCGCCTGCCCTAGCCGCTTCAATGGCTGCATTCAGTGCAAGTAAGTTGGTTTGCTCAGCAATGCCTTGGATCACTGATAGCACACTAGCGATGTTATTCACTTCATCATCCAAAATTTGGATATTCTGCCCTGCGCTGTCAATTTGGTTTTCAAGTAAGGAGATTGTCTCTGCTGAGGATTGGGTTAACTGATGAGCTTGTAAGCCTTGCTTTTCAGCAGCTGTAACTGAATCGGCTGCTTGTTTGGCAAGTTCTGCTACGCTGGCTGAACTTGCTGTAAGTTGAGTAATTGATGACGCGACGATTTGCGCTTCTTCGCTAAGTGCATTGGTTAAATCATCCAACTCTGCAGAGCGTTGCTCCGAATCGTGGGTTTGTGAGTTAAGTATATTTGTCACTTCACCGATTGCACTAACCACTCCCTGAAGCCCCACTTGCATATAGTTCATTGCCCCCACAACACTGTTATCGTTAGTACTAACAAAGCTGTTTTCCTGTTTTAAGTCACCACGTGATACCCGCATAACAAAACGACGCACATCTTCAATTTCAGCCCCTAACGAGCCTTGTAAGTTCAGCCCAAATCGTATTAATAATAAGGTGATAATAATGGCTATCGTCAACGAAAAAGTTAATAACCATTTGGCCACCGCCCAATAACGACTATCCGCTTCTGCGTAGCTAATGCCTGTACCTATATACCAATGCCATCCTGGTGTTTTTTGCACCACTGAAGTCATGTCGACGATATCGCCATCACGCTGTGACTCCCAATGATACGTAATAATGGTTGCTGTTTTTTGTCCCACTAATTGCTCAACCATTTCGCCGATACTGTGGCCTGATGCATCACGGAAATCATTAAAGCTTGTTCCATGTAGTTGGGGATCATGTGGTGCAGCAACAAAATCTAGTTTTTCGTCAACGACATAGACATACTCTGAGTCATGATATTTGTTTTCTCGAAGTAGTTGGCTAGCAAACTTTTTGGCTTGCTCTTCTGACAAGGAGCCTGTACTTGCTAACTGTTCAAATTGCTCAACTATGTTAACCGTGCTTTTCATCAGTTGATTTATTCGGGCAATGTTGTCGCGCTCACTGGCATCAGAAAGCGCATGTAACCCCCAAAGCGCAATACTGATAAAAGCACAAAAAATGACCGACGAAAATACAACGATTTTACTTTTCAAACGCATGCAGCATCCTTGTTTATTCTTATTGTTATGGTTAATTCAAGCGCAATATTAAAAACAGCATTTTCATAACATAAGTAATAAGTAGTACAAGATGCAAGCAATTTATGACATCGCTGTCATTGGTATTTATAACAGAAGAAAATGGTCGTTAATGCTTAACGTTACTCACGACAGCTTTTGATGGCTACTTACCACCAGCGATGTCAACAAATGAGCCTGTGACATAGCTAGCCTCATCCGATAATAACCACGAAATGGCATTAGCCACCTCTTCGGCTGTGCCGCAGCGCTGTAACGGGGTGGTCGCCCCCAATCGTTGTGCACGTTCTGGCTCTCCGCCATCAGCATGAATACTGGTATCGATTAGCCCAGGACGAACACCATTAACCCGTATGCCTTTGCCTGCAACTTCCAATGATAAGCCTTTAGTTAATGAATCTATCGCACCTTTTGAGGCAGCGTAATCAATATACTCAAATGGCGCACCTAGGCGAGATGCCGCAGAAGATACATTGACGATTGCGCAGCCTTGCTGCATCACTTTTAGGGCTTCACGACAACACAAAAAACAACTAGAGACATTAGCGACAAGAACGCTATTGAATCGCTCAAGACTCATATCGACTAAGTTTGATTGTTGATATAAGATGCCAACGTTATTAACCAAATGTGTCACTTGTCCTAAAGCTTGCTCAATCGATAAAAAGAGTTGTATCACTTCTGCTTCTACGGACACATCTGCTTGTATCGCAATGGCTTTACCACCTTCAGCCTTAATTGCTGCTACAACATCATCCGCTGCATTTTTCTGACTTCGATAATTAACACACACAGCATACCCTTGGCGTGCGAGTAACTTTGCCGTCGCAGCACCAATTCCTCTACTTGAACCTGTTACTAAGGCTACTTTTTTCATATATTCACTTCCGTATGATGTCACGAGTCTTGAGTAGATAAAGACACCTAGGCACGCTTAAGCTAAGCGTTATCGACTTAAACATAAATCGTCCCTAACAGATACAAAGTGCCATAGCCTGAAACCAACACACGGTCATTGTCTATCTGACAATATAAAACCCCGCTTCTCGCAGAGGCCTGCTGAGCAACAAGTGCGGTTTTATTTAATATGCTAGACCAATAAGGTGCTAACCCCGCATGAATAGATCCTGTAACCGGATCTTCGTCACCGCCATTTGCAGGCCAGAAATAGCGAGAGATAAAGTCATGTTTACTGTCATCATCGGCTTTTGCTGTTACGACCACATCAAAAGGTGCAAACCGTTTGAGCGTTTCCGACTGATATTGTATGTCTTTGACTTCATCAGCTGACGCCATAACAGCAAAGTAGGCTTGCTCGCTTTTTAGGACGCTTTGCGGCTTAATGGATAAGCCCTCATATAAGTCTTCTGGTACCACTTCAATTGGTGAAGGAGCGAGATTAGGAAAGCTCATTTGAATACGCATGTCAGTTAATTGAGTAACCTGAAGCTTGCCGACCTTTGTGGTCAAAAACTCAAGCTCACCATCACAACCTAAATGGTTAAACAACACAAATGATGCTGCCAAAGTTGCATGGCCACAAAAATCTATTTCAGTGAGGGGTGAGAACCAGCGGATCTCATATTGGTTAATACCAATTGCTTTAATAAAAGCGGTTTCAGATAAGTTATTTTCAGCAGCAATATTTTGCATTAACTCATCATCAAGCCAGTCATTGATAGGGATAACTGCGGCAGAATTGCCCTTAAAGTTTGTATCGGTGAATGCATCCACCACATATATCTCTAATTCCATGAGTTTGCTCCAAATCCTTGAGTAACATCAACTCGATGACCTAATGATAATTTCAGATCACGCATACCTACTTAATTTAAACGGATTTAAGACTATAAGGCTATCAAAATATTTTCGTATTTATTAGCTTAAACAGCGCTTAGCCAATGAAGCGTCGGCCAATAGAATTAGAGAGAGTAATACAAGAGAATAATTGGGAATAACGAAAAAGCATAGAGTGAATAGATAAAACATCACTCTATGTATAGATGAAATAAATGAGCTCAATAAACTGTCATAAAAAAACCTAAACGGCCATTCCTGCAGCCACCCCTGATGACCATGCCCACTGGAAATTGAACCCGCCGAGCCAGCCACTGACGTCCATCACTTCACCGATAAAGTATAAGCCCGTGACATTTTTCGCTTCCATGGTTTTAGATGACAACTCGTTGGTATCAACACCGCCAAGCGTTACTTCTGCGGTGCGGTAACCTTCGGTGCCATTCATCACGATTGACCACTCATTTAAGTCTTTAGCAATTTGGTCTCGTTCACCGTGCCCTAATTGATTTAAGGCTTTATCCAGATGAGTTGCATCAAACAACGTTTCAACAAGACGCTTTGGTAGCCACTGACTAACCGTATTTCTTAAGCTTTGTTTAGGATGATTAGCCAGCGCAGTTTCAATTTTTTCTTTGGCACTTTCATTGGGCAATAAGTTAATACTAATTGCTTGGCCTGCTTGCCAGTAATTTGAGATCTGCAAAATAGCTGGGCCAGATAAACCACGATGAGTAAACAATAGTGCTTCACTAAATTGGGTACCATCTTCAGCGGTTATGGTTGACGGCACAGCAATGCCTGACAGCGGCTCAAAACGCGCTTTTTGTTCACTATGCCATGTAAATGGCACTAAGCCAGCAGTGGTCGGTAACACCTTGAGTCCAAATTGTTCTGCAAGTTTGTAACCGTAAGGTGATGCGCCAAGTTTTGGCATGGATAAGCCGCCTGTAGCAATCACTAATGAATCACAGCTAAATTCACCATTGGAGGTTTGCACTTCAAACTGTCCTTGGGCATTTTTCGCCACACTCATGATCTCAGTGCGCAGCTGTACTGTAGCGCCCGCCCAATCACATTCAGTCATCAACATGGTGACGATCTCTTTGGCTGAATCGTCACAGAATAACTGCCCGTGGTCACGTTCATGGTAGTTAATACCATGACGTTCAACTAACTCGATAAAATCCTGTGAACGATAGCGGGCTAGTGCAGACTTAACAAAATGGCTGTTGCCACATAAGAAGTTATGCGGCTCTACTTTTTGGTTGGTAAAGTTACAACGACCACCACCGCTGATAAGAATTTTTTTACCTGCCTGTTTGGCGTTATCTAACACCAGTACATCACGACCTCGATAGCCTGCAGTTGATGCACACATTAATCCTGCTGCGCCTGCGCCAATAATAATTACGTCGTGATGTTTCACAGGTTTACTCTCTTATTCGTTAAGCGCCTTACGGCAATCGATTAGCATATTTTAGTGGCGGATTTTTCATCAGCCACAAAAAAGGGCGCTATATTAGCACCCTTTTCGTTGTATTCACACTTGCACTAGCTTGAGAGTGTTTCAGACTTCTGTTCGCGTCCTAGTAGCTCTTTGGCTGCATCTACAGGGGCTTTACCTTTATAAAGCACTTGATAGATTTGCTCAGTGATTGGCATTTCAACACCAAGACGTTTAGCTAAAGTGTAAACCTCTTTGGTATTGCGATAACCTTCAACCACTTGGCCAATTTCTTCTTGGGCGGTATCGACATCGCTGCCTTTACCTAGTGCCAAGCCAAATCGACGATTCCGAGATTGATTATCTGTACAAGTCAGCACTAAATCACCTAGGCCCGCCATACCCATAAAGGTATTAGCATCCGCATTTAATGCGACGCCTAAACGTGTTAGTTCAACTAAACCACGGGTGATCAATGCAGTACGAGCATTAGCGCCAAAGCCAATTCCATCTGACATACCCGCGCCAATTGCGATAACGTTTTTAACAGCGCCACCCAATTGTAAGCCAGTAAAGTCATCATTTGCGTAAACACGTAAACGTTTCGGGCTATGTAATAACTCTACCAAATCATGAGTAAAGTCGGTACATGTTCCCGCTACCGAAATAGCTGTCGGCATACCGGCAGCAAGTTCTTTGGCAAACGTTGGTCCTGATAATACTGCTAATGGAAATTTCTCACCAAGTTGCTCACGAGCAACATCTTGCAGTAATCGACCTGTTTCAGGCTCTAATCCTTTAGTGGCCCAGACAATGCGCGCATCATCTCGTAGTAAAGGTTTGGCCTGTTTCAGTACTAAACCAAATACATGGCTTGGTACTACAACCAAAACATTTTTACTCGCAGCAAGTGCTTTGCCTAAGTCGGTTTCTAATTCAAGTGTGTCAGGAAAGGTAATTCCTGGCAGAAATGCATTATTAGCGCGCTCTTTGGCTAGGGTTTCCATGTGCTCAGGCTCATGGCCCCATAGCAAGGTCTTATGACCGCTGCTTGCGAGGGAAATGGCAAGAGCAGTGCCGTAAGACCCTGCTCCTAATACCGTAATTTCGGTAGTATTATCCATATTGATTAAGCGTTTGCTTCTTCAGCAGCTGGAGCTGCAGCAGCGTCTTGCTGACGTTGTTGAACGTACTGAGCGAATAATGCGTCAAAGTTAACAGGTGCAAGGTTAAGCTGTGGGAAAGTACCACGAGCAACTAAGTTGCCTACAGTTTCACGTGCATATGGGAATAGTACGTTAGGGCAGTAAGCACCTAATGAATGAGCAAGTTGCTGTTCAGTTAAACCAGTGATAGAGAAAATACCAGCTTGTTGAACTTCACATAAGAATGCAGTTTCTTCACCGTTTTGAGCTGTAACAGTTAAAGAAAGAATCACTTCATACACGTCATCAGAAAGTTTGTTGCTACGAGTGTCTAGGTCTAGCTTAACTTCTGGGTTCCATTCTTTTTGGAAAACAGCTGGGCTGTTTGGCGTTTCAAATGAAACGTCTTTAGTGAATACGCGTTGAATGTTGAATTGTGGTGCTTGTTCTTCGTTGTTAGCTACTTCAGCCATGATTTTCTACCTTCAAATTGTGTTTTAGCTCTTCTATGAAGCTAATTTTAGATTTGGGCTTTTATTACTAAAATGCAGCTGATGCCATATTTTAGTCCATCCCGATTAAAGTTGATCTAACTAGTTAACAAAACGCCTGTAAGCCCTTTATACAAGTAGGATCTTGTTCTACTCGCTAACATTAATATCAGCGAGTAGCTGGTTACCTTTTACTTCTTACCTTTAACAGTCGGTAAGTTAGCCGCAGTCCAGTCACCCATACCGCCTTTTAGGTTACTGACATTTTCAAAGCCTTGCGTAACAAGAAGTTGAGCTGCTTGCGCAGAAGTCATACCAGCATTACATACAGTAATAATGGGACTGCTTTTATACTTTTCAAGGCTTGTCGCTTTATTATTTTTAATTTCAGACAAAGGCACATTTAACGCATCTACGATGTGGCCTTTACGAAACTCTTCTTGAGAACGAACATCAATGACTTTACCGTCTTGTTTGTTCATTAGCATGGTCAATTGTTGCGTATTGATATTAACGACTTTAGAGGTTGCAGCTTTAATCGTAGTCACGACTACCGCAATGAACAAACCAACCCACGCAATACTCAATACTGGGTTTGCTTGAAAAAATTCAATATATTCTTGCATCTTCTCTGCCTACTTTAAAAATGGCTAAAATTAATAAGCCACAGAGTATACCGATTGCGTCTTTATAATGCAGCAAGTTCAAGCCTATTACTCGACTCCAATGATTTATTAGTGCCACTTTACCTAAGAAAGATTGCATTTAGTTAACAAGCAAAGGTCAAATCCGCAGTAATTATGCTTTTATTGCAATTAATTCATCAAGCCTCCCAGCCACTCAGACTACGCCATGGCTATTGAAATAACCTCTCTTAGAGCAAAGCTGTAAGTAAATTACTTTTTCAGCGCCTGCATAAGTAGTAATATCGATACCATTAAAATTTTAACTTTCTCATCAACTTTTAACTTTCAAATTGAGGTATTTCCATGGCGACTCAAAAGCGTCCATTGGCACTCCTTATCTTAGATGGTTGGGGTTACCGCGAAAATACGCATCAAAATGCTATTTTTCACGCTAACACTCCCGTTTTAGATAAATTGAATGCTACTTATCCACACAGTTTAATTTCAGGCTCAGGTTTAGATGTAGGTTTACCAGATGGGCAGATGGGTAACTCTGAAGTGGGTCATATCAATATTGGTTCTGGCCGTATTGTCTATCAAGAACTGACACGTATTACTAAGTCGATTGCAGATAATGAATTCACTCAAAACGCTGCTTTATGTGAATCTATCGACAAAGCAATTAGCAATAATGGCGCAGTGCACATCATGGGGCTGATGTCTCCAGGTGGTGTCCATAGTCATGAAGATCACATTGAAGCTATGTGTCGTATGGCAGTTGAACGTGGCGCAACTAAAGTGTACTTACACGCTTTCCTAGATGGCCGAGATACGCCACCTCGCAGTGCAAAAAATTCATTGGCGCATTTTGATGAGTTATTTAACAGTTTAGGACACGGTAAAATCGCTTCATTAATTGGCCGTTACTACGCAATGGATCGTGATAACCGTTGGGATCGCGTACAAAAAACCTATAACCTCATCACTCAAGGTGACGCTGAATTTAACTACTCTAATGCCGTTGAAGCATTAGAAGCTGCATACGCCCGTGATGAAAATGATGAATTTGTTGCTGCAACCACTATTGGCGAAGCTGCTCATTTATCTGACGGTGATGCGCTTATTTTCATGAACTTCCGCGCTGACCGTGCACGCCAAATTACTCGCAGCTTTGTAAATGCTGACTTCGATGGCTTTGAGCGTAAAGCGACGCCTGACGTCAATTTTGTGATGCTGACAAACTATGCCAACGACATTAAAGTCCCTGTGGCATTCCCATCAACAGATTTGGTTAATACCTTAGGTGAGACTTTACAAAACCAAGGTAAAACTCAGTTACGCATTTCAGAAACTGAAAAATATGCTCACGTAACCTTCTTCTTTAATGGCGGTAAAGAGCAACCATTTGAAGGTGAAAGCCGCGAACTGATTAAATCTCCAGATGTAGCAACTTATGATCTTCAACCTGAAATGAACTCAACAGAGCTAACCAATAAGCTGGTTGCTGCAATTGAGTCAACAGACTATGACGTGATCATTTGTAATTACCCTAACGGTGATATGGTTGGTCACACAGGAAACTTCGATGCCGCAGTAAAAGCATGTGAAGCTGTGGATGCATGCATTGGCCGTGTGGTTGAAGCGTTACAGAAAGTGGGCGGCGAATGTTTAATTACCGCCGATCATGGTAATGCTGAGCAAATGACCAATGAAGAAACAGGTCAAGCACATACCGCCCATACCAGTGAACTAGTCCCATTCATTTATGTTGGACGTGATGCCACTATCGAAGAGGGCGGCCGATTGAGCGATATAGCGCCAACTATGTTAACCTTGATGGAACAAGAAGTGCCATCAGAAATGACAGGCCACTCAATCATTAAACTCAAAGAGTAAATAGCCACTCGTGAAAAAACGACTATTGTTTAAAGCCAGCATACTTGCTGGCTTTCTGATACTTTCATCATCAGTTCAAAGTGCCGATCTGAACAAGCGTCAGTCTGAGCTTAAAGCTATTCAAGCACAGATTAACCAACAACAAAGCTCTTTGAAAGACAGCAGCCGCCAACGAGAAAAGCTCATTTCGTTACTCAAACGAGATGAGCAAGCTATTTCTAGTGCTGCACAAAAAGTAAATTTAACCCAAGCGTCTCTCAGCCAAGTTAATAGCAAACTCAGTGAGCTAGATGTAGAAAAAATTCAACTAGATAAACGCCGTACAACACAACAAAAAACCTTATCCAAGCAACTTTCAAGTGCCTATTTAGCCGGTAATCATGACTACTCAAAAATGATGCTGAACCAACAAAATCCCGCAACAGTTGAAAGAATGCTGGCTTACTATCAATATCTAAATAACGCTAGAATTGCCGCTATTACAAATCTAAAGAGCACCATAGAGCAATTAGATACCGTTAAGACTCAACAAGTTGAAGAACAGCAAAAGCTGAATGCATTAATCATTGAGCAAAAGCAACAAGCTGAGCAACTCAATAAAGAACAAAGCCAACGTCAGCAAACTTTAGCGCAGATCCAGCGCACCCTTACCAGTAAAGGTGCGGAACTGGAACAAATGCAAATTGAAGAGGCCAGCTTGAAGCGCCTCATTGAGCAAGCGTTACTTGCCGCGAAAGACAACCCTCAAATGGATGGCTTAGCTAAAAAACGTGGACAATTAAATTGGCCAACAAAAGGCCACTTAGCCTCAAAGTTTGGCAGTCGTCGTTCAGGTCAAATCCGTTGGAAAGGAGTGGTAATAGCTGCACCTGAAGGACGTAACATCACAGCCGTTGCCCCAGGCACTGTAATTTACGCCGATTGGTTACGCGGGTTTGGTATGGTGATGGTCGTTGATCATGGTGAGGGTTATATGAGCCTTTATGGCCACGCACAGGCGTTATTAATCCAACCAGGTGAAACGGTGCAGAAAGGTGAATCAATTGCCCTTGTCGGGAGTTCAGGCGGACAAACAGAATCTGGCCTATACTTTGAAATACGACACAAAGGGCAAGCCGTTAACCCAGCGAAATATTGTCGATAATCATCAGGCTAGAAAAGCCTAATTCGCTGAAATAACCGACGCCCTGAATATACCTTAACGGTATTAAGGGGCGATTATGATGCAATTTGCACGCTATTTATTATGTTTTCTATTGGGTATTTCAGTTGCTTTATCAATGAGCTTATCAAGTTCAGAGCAACATTATAAATATGAATCTGAATACAGTTACACGCTGCTATTAGATGTTATCGACACAATTCACACCTACTATTTCAACGATGTTGATCGCGAAGATTTAATCGAATTCGCCATCGATGGCATTTTTACAAACCTTGACCCATATTCCGGCTTTTTGGATTCTGAAGACTACCAAAGCATTAACGATAGTAATAGTGGGCAGTATTTCGGCTATGGTTTTGAAGTGGCAACCGACGACGATCAAATCACTATCATTACTCCTTACCCTAATTCACCTGCAGCAAGAGCAAACTTACAGCCTGGCGATAAAGTACTACAGCTAAACGATACCATTATTAATAGCAGCAACTTAACTGACGTACTGATGGACATAAAGCAAAATAGTAATAATAAACAGACAATTAACTTAACCATTGAACGTGAAACTGACTTGCCATTCAAGCTTTCATTAGATCCAGAGCTTATTCATATAGAGTCTATCAACGCTAAAATTATTAAAGGTAATATCGGTTATATACAGTTAAATTCGTTTCAACATGATGCGACTAGCGCCATTATCAAACAAGCTAAGCTTTGGCAAAATGAATCATTAAGTGGACTTATTTTGGATGTTAGGAACAATCCGGGTGGCTTATTGGGTCAAGCAATTAGTATTGCGGATCTGTTCTTGAAAAAAGGGTTAATAGTCTCAACTGAAGGGCGTTTTTTTGATGCCAATGAAGTTTATTACGCATCTCAACCAACTATTTTCGAAGATATCCCAATGGTGGTATTAATCAATAAAGGTTCAGCTTCAGCATCAGAAGTGCTGGCAGCAGCACTGCAAGAAAACGAACGAGCAACACTTGTAGGTGAAACAAGCTTTGGTAAAGGTACAGTACAAAGCCTAATACCCATGTTAGAAATGGGTAATGCGATAAAGCTAACCATTGCAAAGTACAGCACGCCTGATGGCAATGACATTCACAGTAAAGGTATTGAACCCGATATTAAAATTTCAAACGAAGCTATTCTAAATTCTGATTATCTGGATATAATTGAGCAAACAACTGCGCAATATGATGAACCACAGGATGGTCAGATTTCTTCAGCTATTGCATGGATAACTACTCATAACTAAAAAGCAGACTCTGTGCGCAAAATATTTTTTGGATTAGCTCTACTCATTACTGGACACGTACAAGCCGCAAACATCGCTATCATCATTGACGATATAGGTTATCGTCAATCAGATGAGGCTGTGCTGACGCTCCCTAATACAGTCACCTTATCAGTGTTACCTCATACCCCTTTAGGCCAAACATTGGCTCAACAAGGGCATCATCAAGGTAATGAAATTATGCTGCATATTCCAATGCAGGCATTAAATGGTAAAAAATTGGGAAACGGTGGTTTAACTAATGATATGGATGAGCAGCAATTAAAGCGTCAGCTTAAAGCATCTCTCGAAAATATTCCTTACGCCAAAGGTGCCAATAACCATATGGGCAGCCTATTAACTCAGTTAGATAATCCAATGAACTGGTTAATGGAAAGCTTAAAGAAAAAGGATTTGTATTTTGTTGATAGCGTCACCACTCGTTACAGCAAAGCGAGCGATAAAGCCCTGCAATATGGAGTGCCGTTACTCAGAAGAGAAATCTTTTTAGATAACGATGTCAGTGAACAAGCGTTAGAGAAACAATTCACTCAAATCATTAAGAAAGCAAAAACTGAAGGGAGTATTGTTGTAATCGCGCACCCTTATCCGGAAACAGTGCGCTTTTTAAATAAAAACCTACATAGATTGGAAGGTAAAGGTATCGACTTAGTCCATACCTCAAAACTTTTGCCAGTTTCAATGGCTAAGAACGAAGGAACTAGTTCAGCTCAAGTACTGAGATAGACAGATCTGGCAGCGTTTCCATTAACTCGTCTGAATTTTTTACTATATCAGCTAGAGTACACTGATTTAATACTTCCATATAAGCAGCAACAGCCTCAGCTAATATGCCCTTTAAGCTACAAGCAGGCGTAAAGCGGCAATAAGGTTCAGTGCAGTTAACTGGGGCTAATGATGGCTCAAGTTCACCCACTAATTTACCCAGATTTATCTCAGCAGGCTTTACCGCCAACTTAAACCCACCGCTTTTTCCTCTAATGGTTTGGATATAGCCAAGCTTGCCTAGATGATGAATAATTTTTGCAACGTGATTCGATGACAGCTCAAAGACAGTCGTGACTTCCGCAATACGAAATAACGTTTCTCTTTGTGGCTGGGCAGCGACGTACATTAAAATACGAATGCCATAGTCTGTATATCGTGTTAGTTGCATAAGTTAATTCCAGGCTTAAAATTTATCTGCTTAAGATGTTGATGATTCAAGTTCAGTGATCAACCATAAAGCTTGTTCATTCGTCGTACTGCACACGTCAATTGTGGCTGTAAACTCAGCACAAACCTTTGGCCTAGATGGGTCGCCAAACAGCTTACATAAGTTATCGTCATTTAATTGAATACAACGCTCACCAGCAGGTTTACCCTTTGGCATGCCAGGGATCGGACTAGTAATAGAGGGCGCAATGCAACAAGCACCGCAGCCGAGACGACAATCCATAATTCTACCTAAGCGTTAAAGCAGCAATATATCTTACTAATGCCTAATATAAAAACATCTTTTGTATAAAAAGCACATAAAATACATCTTTAAGTTTAAAGTGGGAGTTCTGTACAATTTTATCTGATAAACATCTGACAATCATTGCTATGAGCTCAGTCATTCATCACTTATAAACGCACTACTTTTATGCATTTTATCAATCTAGTTAGGTAAATTACATTAACCTACATCATCAAAAGTGCACAGAGCTATAAACTTCAGACACGAAAAAGCCCTAACATTGCTGTTAGGGCTTATCGTAA
>NZ_JAJGZS010000015.1:0-119147 GCF_020806285.1 Shewanella sp. 10N.7 | reverse complement strand
AGTACCTGGCTACGAACCAGGCGGTCGGAGGTTCGAATCCTCCCATCCGCACCATGATAAAGAGAATGCCCTGTAGATTACTACAGGGCATTTTTTTTACGTTTAATTTATGCTTTATGACTTGGTTGACACAGATTTATCAGTACTATCTGTTATCACTCGTTACATTGCCATATAAGCTGTTATTAACAGATAATCACAAGATCAAAACTTTCACGTTCCACCTTTCACTTTCAATATTCTAAAGTCCCAAAACTCCTCTCATAATTTCAATCTGTTCTAGTTAACTGAACTACATAATCAATTTTTTAAAGCCACTCTCTGAAGGATTTGTTTGATTCACTAGAATAGTTCGCTGCTAACAAAGCCAATCTGGTTATAAACTTCATAAATAGTCACCTTCTAGGGCTAAAATTGGCATATTTATGCTTTTGAGCATTCATGCACAGCATTGGGGCGATTGGTTGTTCTTATTCTTGATATCTCTTTTTATATAGAAGTGGTCATAATCTTGTCATTTTTGCGATAAAACCCTCGAAATTGAATAATATTCAATATTACTGTGAATATTTTATAGAATTATCACATAGTGAGGTTTAATTTTATTATTTTTGGTCTGACCAATTTACAGTGTGTTGGATTAATTGTTATAAATTAGTTATATTTTTCGTCGATGAAGAATCTGATATAACTAAATTAGATAGTTTCAGCTCTTTTTTATAATCTGAAATTGGTTAATATTGATTGAATATTTATTCTATGTGGTACTTAAATGATGTGTACTGCATGAAAATGGTGCAACACTGATAGGCTATGTAATTTCATCGGCTTTACGCAATCGAAATGGATCCTATGTGCAATCACTGATTGAACATTAAGACAAGAGAGGATGTATGACTTCAATATCTGAGCAGTTATTTGACGCCCTAGGTGTGATGATAATGGGGATGGGCTTAGTATTCATATTTTTGAGTATGCTAATTGTCGGTATTAAAATCGTCGCCAGATTATGCAAGTCAGAGATTCAACCTACCGTTGCCTATGCGCCAGCACCTGTCGCAGCTTCAGCAACAACACTTGATCCTAAGTTAGTAGCAGCCATTACCTCTGCTATTCATCAGTATCGTGCAAAAGATTAACAGTTTAGGAGTATTTATGAGCAAGCCTTTAGCGTTAACAGATGTAGTATTACGAGACGCCCATCAGTCTATTCTTGCAACACGCCTGCGTTTAGACGATATGTTACCTATCGCTCCTTTACTGGATAAAGTTGGTTTTTGGTCTTTAGAATCTTGGGGTGGTGCAACATTTGATTCTTGTATCCGTTATTTAGGCGAAGATCCTTGGGATCGAATTCGCGAATTGAAAAAAGTGATGCCAAATACACCACAGCAGATGCTACTGCGTGGCCAAAATTTATTAGGTTACCGTCACTATGCTGATGACGTAGTGACGCGCTTCGTTGAGCGCGCACATACAAATGGCGTTGACGTTTTCCGTGTTTTTGATGCGATGAACGATGTACGAAATCTAGAGACTGCAGTAAAAGCGGTTAAACAGGTCGGCGGTCATGCCCAAGGTACGATTTCATTTACCACTAGCCCAGTTCACACTGTTGATACTTGGGTTTCAATGGCGAAAAACCTCGAAGATTTAGGGTGTGACTCGTTATGTATTAAGGACATGGCTGGTTTACTTAAACCAATGGAAGCTTATGACCTTATTAGCCGTTTGAAATCACAAACTGATTTAACGGTATCAATGCATTGTCATGCTACAACGGGTTTAAGTACTGCAACGTACCAAAAAGCCATCGAAGCTGGTATTGATGTTCTTGATACTGCGATTTCTTCTATGAGCCAAACTTATGGTCATTCAGCAACTGAAACACTGGTGGCAATGGCAGAAGATAATGGCCGCTCAACGGGTTATGACATGGCGACCCTTGAAGAGATTGCTGCATATTTCAGAGATGTACGTAAAAAATATGCACGTTTTGAAGGTGCGCTTAAAGGCATTGATTCTCGTATCTTGCGTGCACAAGTGCCAGGTGGCATGTTAACTAACATGGAAAACCAGCTTAAAGAGCAGGGCGCTGCTGACAAGATGGATGAAGTATTAGAAGAAATCCCACGAGTACGTGAAGATCTTGGCTTCTTACCTCTAGTTACACCAACCTCACAAATTGTCGGCACACAGTCAGTTATTAATGTCCTGATGGGTGAACGTTATAAAACACTCGCAAAAGAAACAGAAGGCGTATTAAAAGGTGAGTACGGCGCAACACCAGCCCCTGTTAACGCTGAACTACAAGCTAGAGTACTAAATGGCGCAGAAGCGATTACATGTCGTCCTGCCGATCTTATCGAGCCTGAACTTGAAAAACTACGTACCGAGTTAAGCGACATCGCTAAGAAAGATGGTTTTAGTTTAGCGACTGAAACTGATGACGATGTGATGACGTATGCATTATTCAACCAAATCGGCCTGCAGTTTTTATCTAACCGTGGTAATCCAGATGCATTTGAGCCAGTCCCAAGTGCTGATGATATGGCTGTACCTGCTGCGAAAACAGAGAAAGGCCCTGAAACGTACACTGTTAATGTTCAGGGGCAAAATTTTGTCGTTGAAGTGAGTGAGGGTGGCGATATAAGCCAAATTGTTCCTGCAACCACTGAAGCGGGCTCACAAGCGCCTGCACCATTAGCGCCACATGCTCCTGTCAGCAATACAATCAAAACCACGATGAATGCGCCATTATCTGGCAATATTTTCAAAGTCTTGGTTAATGATGGCGATCAAGTCAATGAAGGTGATGTCATCATCATCCTTGAAGCAATGAAAATGGAAACAGAAGTGCGTGCAGAAACTGCGGGTATCATTCGTAATATATCAGTTAAGCAAGGTGATGCAGTTACAGTTGGTTCGCCACTGTTAGCATTAGCGTAGGAGATAGCATGGAAGGATTAATGGCCTTTTGGTCTGAGACGGGTATTGCTAACTTCGCACCTGATCAAATATTTATGATGGCAATTGGAGGCTTATTACTTTTCCTTGCCATTTCTAAAGGTTTTGAGCCGCTATTATTAGTACCGATTGGTTTTGGTGCCATTTTAGCGAATATTCCAAATGCAGGTTTTACCGACGAAGGTGGTTTGCTTTGGTATGCCTACCATGTGGGAATTGAAACGGGGATTTTCCCGCTATTGATTTTCATGGGCGTAGGTGCACTGACAGATTTTGGTGCATTGATTGCTAACCCGAAGACCTTGTTATTGGGCGCAGCTGCGCAGTTTGGCATTTTTGCTACCTTGCTAGGTGCGATTGCACTGAACCTAGTGCCAGGCTTTGAATTTTCCATGCAAGATGCGGCTGCTATTGCCATCATTGGTGGTGCAGATGGTCCGACAGCTATTTTCTTAGCCTCGAAGCTTGCGCCAGACTTATTAGGTGCGATTGCGGTTGCTGCATACTCTTATATGGCTTTAGTACCATTAATTCAGCCACCGATTATGCGTCTATTAACCAGCGAATCAGAGCGTACCATTAAGATGGAGCAGCTTCGTGAGGTCAGTAAGAAAGAAAAAATCATCTTCCCACTGATGGTGGTCGGTATGACAATTCTGTTCTTACCAGCAGCAACACCACTAGTAGGTATGTTTTGTTTAGGTAACTTAATGCGTGAATGTGGCGTGGTTGATAGACTTTCAAGCACTGCACAGAATGAGTTAATTAACGTTGTGACGATTTTCCTTGGTTTAGCAGTGGGCTCAAAACTGCAAGCTGAAGAATTCCTGCGCATCGAAACTTTAGGCATTTTAGTCTTAGGCGCTGTTGCTTTCAGTATTGGTACTGCGGCAGGTGTGATGATGGCTAAATTGATGTCTAAGTTATCTGGCGGCAAGATAAACCCATTAATTGGTGCAGCGGGCGTATCTGCGGTTCCTATGGCAGCGCGTGTTGTAAACAAGGTAGGTCTTGAGGCTAATCAGCAAAACTTCTTACTGATGCACGCTATGGGGCCTAACGTTGCTGGTGTTCTAGGTAGCGCTGTGGCTGCGGGTGTATTACTTGCAGTATTAGGCTAATCGTTATCAAATGTAGCGACAAGTAAACGCGAGTAATCGAATGAAGCCACTGACTAACAGTGGCTTTTTTATTGGCTTAAAATTGTTATTGCACTGATGCATGCCATTAAGGTGTTAGACCATCCCATCCTGCTCAAATCTATTCCACCTCGTTTCAACAAACTAAGTCTCATTAAGCCTAGTCTCATTAAACCTACTCCCAACAAACTAAGTCTCATTAAACCTAGTCTCAACAAACTAAGTCTCATTAAATCTAATCTCAACAAGCTAAGTCTCATTAAACCTACTCCCAACAAACTAAGTCTCATTAAACCTACTCTCAACAAACTAAGTCTCATTAAACCTAGTCTCAACAAGCTAAGTCTCATTAAACCTAGTCTCATTAAATTTAATCTCAGCAAACTAAGTCTCATTCAACCTCATGCCATTTATTCAAAAGTGATTTTTTCGTTTCAATAAAATGTTGCACCTCTTTAGGGGGATACTTTGCTGTTTAAGTACCCATTTAGGTGCGATTGAACTTATGTTGCACTGAATTGGTATCACCCTTTATGAGTACTACCAGTACTTAATTTATAAACTTGTTTTAAAACATAACCTTAAAAGGTTGGCACGGTTGCTGAATAGTATTTATCAACAATTCGAGTTTTCAGTAGTGCTCATAAGTCGCATTTGTCGTTGGTTATTTAATCGATTGTCTGTGTTGTGAGCCTTGAAAGAGATAAATTAATTTAAGCAAAGGCGCTTAATTATTCCTTAGGGAGTAGTTGGCGCCTTTTTTGTTTTCCCTATTTCAAACTTAGTTTTTGACTTAACTTTTTTAAATTTAACAAGGATAGAAAGATGAATTGGAAAAAAGCACTTAAACATACTCTATTGGCTGTGTCGTTTACGGCAGTCGCTCCTGCTATGGCAGAGGTCGGCTTTCCTGAAAAAGAAGAGTTAACGTTCGGTTTTATCAAATTAACCGATATGGCACCGATTGCGATTGCTTATGAAAATGGTTACTTCGAAGAAGAAGGTTTATATGTGACCATCGAAGCACAAGCTAACTGGAAGGTGCTATTAGATGGTGTTATCGATGGACGATTAGATGGCGCACATATGTTGGCAGGGCAACCAATAGCAGCCACGATTGGTTATGGCACTAAAGCTCACATCATCACGCCTTTTTCGATGGACTTAAATGGTAATGCGATTACGGTTTCAAATGATATTTGGAGCAAGATGAAACCCAATATTGCCAAAGATAGTGAAGGGAAACCCGTTCACCCTATTAAAGCTGATGCGTTAAAACCAGTGGTAGAGGAATACACTGAAGCGGGTAAGCCATTTAAAATGGGTATGGTATTTCCTGTCTCAACTCATAACTACGAATTACGTTATTGGTTAGCAGCAGGTGGTATCCACCCTGGTTACTATGCGCCTCATAAAGGTGATACTTCAGGTCAGTTAGATGCCCAAGCATTTTTATCAGTGACGCCACCACCACAGATGCCTTCAACCCTTGAAGCGGGCACGATTTATGGCTACTGCGTGGGTGAGCCATGGAACCAACAAGCCGTGTTTAAAGGTATTGGGGTGCCAGTGGTTACCGATTACGAGATTTGGAAAAATAACCCTGAGAAAGTCTTTGGTATAACAGCTGAATTTGCAGAAAAATACCCTAACACAACAATTCGATTAACCCGTGCTCTGATCAAAGCGGCGAAATGGTTAGATGATAACAACAATGCTAACCGTCCTGCTGCAGTTAAGATTTTGTCACAGTCAAACTATGTTGGTGCCGATTACGATGTGATTGCCAATAGCATGACAGGTACCTTTGAATACGAAAAAGGTGATAAGCGTTCAGTACCTGATTTCAATGTGTTCTTCCGCTACAACGCAACTTATCCATATTACTCTGATGCGATTTGGTATTTGACTCAAATGCGCCGTTGGGGACAAATCTCAGATGACAAGCCTGATGCTTGGTACAAAGATGTTGCTGCAAAAGTTTATCGTCCTGATATCTACGCTAAAGCTGCACAGTCTCTGATTGATGATAAGACCATCGAAGCTAAGCACTTCCCTGATTTTGCAACGGAAACGGGATTCAAAAAACCACAGCAGCACTTCATTGATGACATCGTTTATGACGGTAGTGCGCCTAATGATTATTTAAGCAAATTCGCTATTGGCTTAAAGCAGGGCGACAAACTCTAGATGATGTATTCGTAAGCAAGTTGAGTCATCAACTTGCTTACGTTTAGCGCGGAGTTAAGGAACACATTATGACAACCATTACACGCTTAACCGATCGATTAATACTCGATAAAAGTAAATTGACCTCTTTAGTCTCTTGGATGGCTCAAGCCAGTAAAGCATTGCTACTGCCTGTCATTGGCATCACGGTTTTTTTAGTGATTTGGTCAATTGCTGCAAATAGCATTAATACCTCGTTAGGTAAATTCCCAGGTCCTGTTGCCGTGGCAGAACAGTTTGGGGCTTTATATCAAGAGCATAATGCTGAAAGAGTGAAAGCCGAGGCCTTTTATGAGCGTCAAGACAAGCGAAATGCTGCACGATTAGAAGTTGACCCTAGCTATGTTATGAAAGTCAGAGCATACACAGGTAAAGAAACCTTTGTTGACCAGATTTTTACAAGTCTAGTGACAGTGATGTCAGGCTTTATCTTGGCTGCTGCTATTGCGATTCCAATGGGAATTTGGATGGGCTTGAGTCCAACGCTAAATGCAGCACTGAATCCGATAGTGCAAATTTTTAAGCCTGTATCGCCATTAGCCTGGTTACCTTTGGTGACCATGGTTGTCAGTGCGCTGTATGTATCGCCAGATCCTATGGTGTCTAAATCGTTTATTAATTCTTTACTCACGGTCACTTTATGTAGTTTGTGGCCAATGATGATTAATACTTCTCTTGGTGTAGCCAATATTGACTCTGATTTAGTGAACGTGAGTCGTGTACTGCGTTTATCTCCGTTGACCCATGTACAGAAAATTGTGTTACCGGCTTCGATTCCACTCATCTTTACGGGTATGCGCTTATCGCTTGGCGTTGCTTGGATGGTATTGATTGCGGCAGAAATGCTGGCACAAAACCCTGGGCTAGGTAAGTTCGTTTGGGATGAGTTTCAAAATGGTAGTTCAGAGTCTTTGGCACGTATTATGGCTGCCGTGGTGGTTATTGGTCTAATTGGTTTTTTACTCGACCGAGGAGTGCTGGCGTTACAACGTTGGTTCTCGTGGGATAAAACCAAGTCATGAATGAGAGGAAAATCTAATGAGCACTTTTTTAGACATAAGTAACATTGATATGGATTTCCCTACACCTAAAGGGCCATTTAAAGCGCTTAAGGAAGTGAACCTTAAAATCAATAAAGGCGAGTTCGTGTCACTGATTGGTCACTCAGGTTGCGGTAAGTCTACGGTACTGAACATTGTCGCGGGTTTATACCAGGCAACCAAAGGTGGCGTGATTTTAAATAGCACAGAAGTTGCAGAACCAGGGCCAGAACGTGCCGTTGTGTTTCAGAACCACTCATTGCTGCCTTGGTTAACCTCATATCAAAATGTTGAGTTAGCCGTAAAGCAGGTGTTTAAGAATAAAAAATCCAAAGCAGAAATGAAAGATTGGATTGAATACAACTTGAAACTGGTTCATATGGACCATGCGATGCATAAGTTACCCAGCGAAATATCAGGTGGTATGAAACAACGTGTTGGTATTGCTAGAGCACTGGCAATGGAGCCTGAGGTGCTGCTGATGGATGAGCCTTTTGGGGCACTTGATGCGTTAACCAGAGCCCATATGCAAGACTCGTTGATGGAGATTCAGAATGAGCTCAATAACACGGTCATTATGATCACCCATGACGTTGATGAAGCGGTGTTGCTGTCAGACAAAATTGTCATGATGACCAATGGCCCTGCGGCAACAGTAGGCGAAATTTTAGACGTAAATTTACCTCGTCCTAGAGAGCGTTTAGCACTCGCAGAGGATAAAGATTATAACCATTTAAGAGCTGAGGTACTGAAGTTCTTATACGAAAAACAACGCAAAGTTGAGAATATAAATATTAGCAATTCATCAATTAGTAATGATGAAACTGCTAATGTTGGCTAAGATTATTCTGATGGATAAGCTTTAAATACAATAAGGGAAATATGATGAGAAAGAACCAACTTGCAAGCTTAATCAATAAAAAGTTAGCCAAGTCTGCTTTGACTTTACTTGCACCTGCTTCATTGGCATTGATGGGCCAAGTACATGCAGCAGAAGCAACAACGATTGCAGAAGCGGTTACCGAGGGAAAGGTCAAGGTAGACCTTAACCTTCGTTATGAAATGGTTGAGCAAGATAACGCACTAAAAGATGCAGATGCTTTTACGCTACGTACTCGACTTACTTATGCCACAGCTGATTACTATGGTTTTAGTTCGTTAGTAGAGTTTGAAGATTCACGCGTCGTGGCTGGGGTTGATGATTACAACAACACTCTCGGTAAGAACCCTGATTATTCGGTGATTGCCGATCCAGAAACCACAGAGCTTGACCAATTCTTTTTAAAATACAATTACGAAGGTTTCACTGCTAAAGGTGGCCGCCAAGTGATTACCTTTGATAACCAACGTTTTGTTGGTCATGTAGGCTGGCGTCAAGATAGGCAGACCTTTGACGGGCTTATGCTTGAATATAAATTCAACGACGTTTTTAAAATTGATTACGGTTACATTACTCAACGTAATCGTATCTTTGCTGAAGAGAAAGATATCGATTCAAAAGATAATTTAATTAATGCTCAATTAAAAACGGGCTTCGGTACATTAAGTGCTTATGGTTACCTTCTGGAAGAAGATACCAATATTGAAAATGGTCTGGATACCTACGGTGTCCGTTTCGCGGGAAAAACCGATATTGGTGATATTAAAGTACTTTATTCTGCAGAGTACGCGACGCAAGACTCAGACACTGCAGGCCAATCTTATTCTGCTGATTATATGAGCGTTGAAGGTGGCATTGGACTTTCAATGGTCACATTCAAAATAGGTTATGAGCTGTTAGGATCTGATGGCGGCGACTATGGTTTCTCGACTCCATTGGCAACACTGCACGGCTTTAATGGTTGGACGGACCAATTCTTAACCACACCTAAACAAGGTTTAGCTGACTTGTATGCGTCGATTGGCGGTAACGTAATCGGTGGTAAATGGGCTGTGGCTTATCATGAGTTTGATGCAGATGAATCGAGTGCGGTTGTCGATGATTTAGGCTCAGAAATTAACGCGGTGTTTAGTGTACCATTCTATGATCACTATACTGTTGGTGTTAAGTATGCGGCTTACTCTGCAGGTGATGTGGCTGCGGGTAAAGTTGATACCGATAAAGGCTGGGTGTGGTTTAATGCCAAGTTCTAATGTTTATTTAAAACGCTACGTTTTAATGACAAAATTGTCGTAAAGCAGGCAATAAAAATGGCAGATGATTTCATCTGCCATTTTTGATTTTATCGCGCTATATCAAGCTGAACTAATGCTAATGCTAAAGCTTAAGCTGCTTGTTCAACTACTTTCTCATTTGAGTAAAATTGCTCTTCATCAAACTGACCTTCACTTTTACCAATAACAACAGCTGTCATCATATCGCCAGTGACATTGGTTGCAGTACGGATCATATCAATGACGCGGTCGATAGCGGCAATAAAGGCAATCCCTTCAAGCGGTAAACCCACAACACCTAGTGTTACGGTTAACATCACCATTGCACTTCCCGGCACGCCAGCAGTACCTACTGATGCTACCGTCGCTGTAACCGCAATTAACATATAGTCAGTCATGTCTAACGGAATACCGTAGATTTGAGCAATAAAGATAGCCGCAATTGCTGGGTAAATACCGCCACAACCGTCCATGTTCATGGTGGCGCCTAGTGGCAATACAAATGCGCTATAACGTTTTGATACACCCATTGATTCAGTACATTTATTACTGGCAGGCAATGTGCCAAAGCTTGATGCGGTGCTGAAAGCCACTAGTTGGGCAGGCATTGCTTTACGGAAAAACTGCACAGGGCTTAAGCGAGCTACAAACTTAATTAAACCGCCGTAAACGAAAATAATGTGAATTAATGCGGCAACGTAAATGGCTAAGATGAACTTACCAAGCGGAAGTAGAGTTGATAATCCATATTCGCCAACAACCCACGCCATTAAGCCAAATACACCAATTGGAGTCAGTTTTAACACCATACGAGTTAATTCAAACATCACTTCAGCACCCGCTGAAATGGTGTTTTTTAAAGGCGCTGCTTTTTCGCCAACGGTATTAATCGCTATACCGACTAACGCGGCAAAGACAATAATCTGGAGTACTTTACCTTCTGCTAGTGATGCAAAAGGGTTCTCGGGGATCATGTTCAGTAATACTTGAGCGAAGCCCGGAATATCTCGGTCACGCACTTCACTTGTTGCTAGCTCAATGCTGCCACCCATGTCGAATGAGCTACCAATGGCTAGGCCAATAAATGATGCGGCCGTACCTGTCAGCATAAACATGCCTAAGGTTTTGAGGCTGAGCCGCTTAAGGTTTGCTTGTGAGCCTAAAGAAGTAATGCTAACTACGATGGCACAAAATACTAACGGTGCGACCAGCATTTTAATGGCACTAATGAATAAGTCGCCTAGGGGCTTTAACATTATGGCGCTATCGCCAAGTGCGATACCTGCTAAAATACCAAATGCGAAACCCGCTAGCACTTTCTGCCAAAAAGGAATACGTTTCAAGGTTTGAAAAATCATTTCAATTCCAACTATTTATTATACTTGCTCTTTAAAGTAGGCAAGGGGATTATTATTTCAATAACCTAACACAATCACACATAAAGGCCATTGATAGTCATTGTTGATTTGTTTGTTACGAGCAAGAATACGTCGATAAGCCATATCATGTTCAGCTTATTTTAATATTGCTTAACTACAGTCTTTATCTGAACAATTTTCGAATTGTATTGAGTGTTCCAAGGTGGAACAAACCGTTTTTGATATAACTTATGCCAAAAACACAATATGTTAAATGCACTTTAAAATTCAACAACTTGCTAACTTTGTCGTCTGTATAGTTGAAAGTGTTTAAAACTCTATAGATATCATTAGGTAAAGTAAATGACTGCGTTATGGTTAATGTTTAGTGGGGCGTTTTTAGCGGCAACTTTGTTACCTGGAGGTTCAGAAGTTTTACTTGTGGCGTTGCTAACAGATGCGCCTGAAACTTGGGTATCTTTGCTGGTGGTTGCCAGCGTAGGTAATTCGTTAGGAGCGATTACAAGTTACTATTTAGGCTATTTAGGTCGATTTGCTAAGACGCCAGAGGACTTTGCCTCTAAAAAATACCAACATGGATTAAATTTAATTGAAAAATATGGCTACTGGGCATTACTCTTGTCTTGGCTACCTTTGATTGGTGATATTTTGTGTTTAATTGCAGGTTGGTTAAAGCTACCCATAGTCCCTTCTACAATCATGATTTTGATTGGCAAAACAATTCGATACTCTTTAATAGTAGCGGCCTTTATGTGGGCGTGGTAAAACGATAGTAATAGGCGTTTTACACCAAAGTATTTTATACGAATCGTATTTTATAAATAATGTCAGTGAGGCTTTTTTCAGCAATTGAATCAATAAGGTGAGATTTACTGAAACCCTATGTATTCCCTGCTGTCAGAGATGACATTAGCACATCTCACTGACCTTATATTTATTCAAGGAGAATAGAGTGAAAAAATGGATCTTAGCAGCGGCAATTTCAATCGCTATTAGTGGCTGCGCTCATGAAGCAACCACCTCTTCATCATTACCCGACGGGGTGACCTTACTTGAAACCGTTCAAGCATCAGATGCGATAGGCATCCCTTATAAAAAGTACCAACTTGAAAACGGCTTAACGGTCATTCTGCATCAAGACAGCTCAGATCCTTTAGTTCATGTTGATGTGACCTATCATGTGGGCTCAGCTCGCGAAGTGGCTGGCCGCAGTGGCTTTGCACATTTATTTGAGCACATGATGTTTCAAGGTTCGCAAAATGTGGGCGATGAACAACACTTTAAAGTGATCACCGAAGCAGGTGGCACCTTAAACGGCACCACTAATACCGACCGAACCAACTACTTTGAAACGGTGCCAAGTAATCAGCTAGAAAAAATGTTGTGGCTAGAGTCAGACCGAATGGGCTTTTTGTTGCCAGCGTTGACTAGCGAGAAGTTTGAAGTACAGCGTGAGACAGTTAAAAATGAACGAGCTCAGCGTATTGATAACCAGCCATATGGCCGTTTGAATGAGCGTTTCAATCAAGCAATGTTCCCAGCAGGGCACCCTTATTCTTGGCCAGTAATTGGCTGGCCTGAAGATTTAGAACGTGCCACGGTTGATGATGTTAGAAACTTTTTCAAACGTTGGTATGGCCCTAACAATGCAACATTAACCATTGGCGGTGACTTTGATGAAGTGCAAACCCTTGCCATGGTGAATAAGTACTTTGGTGAATTAGCACGTGGCCCTGAAGTGAATGCTGATCCGAAGACACCAGTGAGCCTAGATAAAACTCGTTATATCTCAATGGAAGATAAAGTGCATTTGCCACTTGTCTACATGGGATTCCCAACGGTATACGCTCGTCATCAAGATGAAGCCGCATTAGATTTATTAGCAAACATATTAGGTGGGGGTAAAACCTCATTACTCTATAAAAACCTAGTAAAAGATGGTTTTGCGGTGCAAGCCTCGGTAGGGCACCCGTGCCAAGAGTTATCTTGTCGTTTAACCTTATTTGCATTAGCTAACCCGGCTAGTGGTGCTAACCTTGCTGACCTTGAGCAAAAGATTACTGACTCTATTGCTGAATTTGAGCAACGCGGGGTGACTGACGATGATTTACAAAAAGTAAAAGTACAATTTGAGTCAGACACTATCTATGGCATGCAAAGTGTCAAAGGTAAGGTATCAACACTGGCTTATAATCAAACCTTTTTCGATAACCCGAATATGGTCGCAAGTGATCTTGAGCGATACGCCAGTGTCACGAAAGAAGACGTCATGCGCGTTTTCAACAAATATATTAAAGATAAACCGATGGTGGTGATGAGCGTTGTCCCAGAAGGTGCAAAACAGCTTATTGCAAAACCGGATAACTTTACGCCGACTATGCTACCTATTGCTGAGGAAGCGGTAACGGGCACTGAAAATGTCCGTCAAATTACCTCAAGCTTTGATCGCACAGTCATGCCGAAAGTTGGTGACGCCCCTGTACTTAAAGTACCTCAGCTTTGGACTGCATCATTAGCTAATGGTATTGAAGTCATGGGGACTGAAAGTAATGAAACCCCAACCGTTGAGTTATTAATTTATCTTGAAGGAGGAAATCGACTTCCTGAAATGGATAAAGCAGGCTTAGCTTCAATAACCGCGTCAATGCTAAACGAGTCAACTGAAAAGCGCACAACAGAAGAGTTAGCGGGCGCACTAGAAATGCTAGGTAGTCGTATTTCGTTCGGTGCATCAGCCACGCAAAGCTATATTCAAGTGTCGAGTTTGACAGAGAACCTAACGCCGACATTAGCTATTTTACAAGAAAAGTTATTTAGTCCAGCTTTTGCTGAGGCGGATTTTGAGCGCTTAAAGCAACAGGAAATTCAAGGTCTACAGCATCAAGAGTCAGATCCTAACTTTCTTGCTAGCCGTGGTTTTTCAAGCTTACTTTATGGCGATGATAGCCATTTAAGTGCTAATGCTGGTGGTACTCTTGAGACTGTATCAGGATTAACGCTTGATGATGTGAAGCAGTTTTATCAGCAGCAGTATAAAGCTGGCAATGCACAGATGGTCGTGGTGTCTGATTTAAATCAGCAAGAAATCATGCCTTCATTAGCAGTATTTGAGCAATGGCAAGGTCAAGCTAATGAGCCTATGGCATTACCACGATTGCCTAAGCTTGCTGGTGGCACCATTTATATCATTGATAAACCAGATGCTGCCCAATCAGTGATTAAAATGGGTAAACGTGCTTTACCTTATGATGCTACTGGTAATTACTTCAAAGCATTCTTAATGAATTATCCATTGGGCGGTGCGTTTAATAGTCGGATTAACTTAAATCTTCGTGAAGATAAAGGTTATACCTACGGCGCGCGTACTGGCTTTAATGGTAATGACTTAACTGGACGTTTTGAAGCTTCTGCAAGTGTGAGAAGTGATGTGACAGCGGAGTCAGTAACTGAATTTATTAATGAAATAAAGCAGTTCCAAAAAGACGGTATGACGGAAGAAGAGTTGGCCTTTATGCGCAGTTCGATTTCTCAAGGTAAAGCGTTAGATTATGAAACGCCATATCAAAAAGCAGGGTTTATGCGCATTATTCAGCGTTACAAACTGGCCGATGACTTTACTGAACAGCAAGCTGACATTGTTGAAAACATCACAGCGAAAGAGCTAAATAAGCTTGCGGCTGAACAGCTTAAATTATCTGAGATGATTATTGTCATTGTGGGTGATAAACAAGCTATTTCACCAAAGCTTGAAGCATTGGGCTATCCTATTAAGGTGATTAAATAAGTTTAGCTATTGCTTTTGAAGTTATAGACCCTATATAGCCTATATAGGGTCTGATACAATGAATAAAAACTAATAACGGTGACAATAAAAATGTTACCGTTTTTTCTTTATTAGGCGCTAAAATGTGATTAATTTCATTAATTGTATTTATTTATACAGTTTGGGAAATTATCTCGTCTAATATCGGGTCTAGCAGTTTGAACGTCGTGGATGTGAACGGCTAATACGAGCAACAATAAGAGAACAGCAAATTGAATTCATTCAATGAAACAATCGATCTTCTTTCTAACGGCGAAGGCCGTGAATCTTTACTTGGCATGCTACGTGGTATTGAACGTGAAGCATTACGTATCGATGACTCAGGTCAATTAGCAAAAGATGGCCACCCAGAAAAGCTAGGTTCTGCATTAACCCATTCTCGTATTACCACTGATTACAGTGAGTCATTGCTTGAGTTTATTACTCCTGTTAATACCAATATTGATACCTTATTAGAAGGCTTGACTCAAACTCATGCCTATAGCGTAAAAAACATGAATGGCCAGTCGCTATGGCCTGTGAGTATGCCGTGTTATGTGGGGGATGAAAAAGATATTCCGATTGCACGTTATGGCTGCTCAAATAACGGTAAAATGAAAACCTTATACCGTAAAGGTTTAACCCATAGATATGGCCCACTGATGCAGATTATTGCAGGGGTACATTTTAACTTTTCAGTATCAGAAAAGTTATGGGATAGCTTGTATGAGAACAGTGATAAAAGCTTAACGCGTCAAGATTTTATCTCAGAGTCTTACTTTGGCATGATCCGTAATTATCGCCGCCTGGTTTGGGTGTTGCCTTACTTCTTTGGTTCATCACCTGCGCTTTGTAGTTCTTTCATTAAAGGTCAGTCTACTGAGTTCGACTTTAAAACAACGGGTAAAGGCACCTTATACCTACCGTATGCAACGTCATTGCGTATGAGTGATTTAGGTTACACCAACCAAGAACAAGAACAGCTTAATATTAGCTACAACTCACTACCTGAGTATTTAAATGGTGTCGGTGAAGCCATCAGAATGCCTTCAGAAAGCTTTGCCAAAATTGGTGTCAAAGTGGATGGCGAATATCGCCAACTTAACAGCAATGTATTGCAAATCGAGAATGAATTTTACTCGCCTATTCGTGCTAAACGTGTGGCTAAGTCTGGCGAAAAACCTTCAGAGGCTTTGGCTAGAGCTGGGGTTGAATATATTGAAGTGCGTGCACTTGATGTTAACCCGTATAGCCCAATCGGGATTGATGCTAGTCAGGTCAAGTTCCTCGATTTATTCTTGCTGTATTGCTTGTTGTTGTCTTCAGAAAAAACCGATGCATCGGCTGAAGCTGAAATTGCTGCAAACCTTAAGGCGGTTGTGCTTGAAGGTCGTAAACCAGGCTTAGCATTGAGCCGTAATGGTCAACAAGTTGCCTTGAATGAGTGGTTAAATGATATTTTTGAGCCCATGACAAGAATTGCTAAATTACTTGATGGTGAAGGCACACAATACCAAGATGCGTTAACGCAGTGGCATGCGACGATTAACGATCCAAGCAAAACAATCTCTGGTCGTGTAATTGACGATGTGGTTAATCAAGGTATTGACCATGGCGTTTGGGTGAAACAATTATCTCAGCAATATCATGAGTATTTATCTAATTACCCATTGTCAGAATCGACTATGGCAGAGTATGAAGCAGAAGCTGCTGCATCTCTACAGCAACAAAAAGACGTTGAAACACAACCTTCTGTAGGATTTGATGAGTTTTTGGCTGACTACTTTGCTGATTTAGCTGAACCTGCAACAGCAGTGAATCAATGAGAAACATTGCGTTACTAGCTATTTCGGTTGTGTTGCTGCAAGGCTGCGCAACGTCTACTGAAGATGAACTGATTTGTGGTTCAGTGGCGAGTTATATTACGCCACCAGTCACAGACAGTTTATATCGTGTCGTGGTAACCCACCTTAACGGTAAACCAGTTATTTCACGTCCATATTATAAATTACCAGCGGGTGAACATCAGTTTACTGTTGCTGAGTTAATTGAATCGCCGGAACTGAAAGTTAAATTAGCTGCTCGACAAACTAAAACTATCCTGGTTGAGGTTGAACGAGAGCAGCGTTATCACTTAGTCGCTGAATTTAAACTAGATAAAGTTTACAACGGATTAAATACAGATTATTGGCAACCAGTTGTCTGGAAAAAAGAATCTTATGAGTGTGCGTTTGCCAATCCAATGGAGTAAGTTTGCGCGCATTTTCTATTCGTACACTTTCTATTCGTACACTTTCTATTCGTACACCGTTCTAAACCGTTCTAAACCATTCATTTGAACTGTAACCGCGTCGCCTTATGCTCAAGTAAGGCTTATGGCTAATTTTCTGGTAAACCCGATTGCATCTGTACTTCATAGATGTGAAAATCTAGCCCTATGATTGAGTTTGTATTCCGTTGATTTAAGGGCTTTTATGAAGTGGTTTTTCCGTGCTTTTAGCACCGTTATTCTTCTGCAACTTGCAGGCTGCGCTACACCACCGCCTAAAGAACCTGATAATTTATGTTCTATATTCCAAGAGAATCGCTCTTGGTATAAAGCCGCAGTCAATACCCGTGATAAATGGGGAGTACCTGTGCATGTCCCGTTAGCCATGATGTATCAAGAAAGTTCGTTTAAGCATAATGCCGCGCCGCCAATGGAATACTTTTTAGGTTTTATCCCAACAGGCAGAGCCAGTGATGCCTATGGTTATGCTCAAGCTAAAACCATGACTTGGGATGATTACGTGCGTGAAACTGGGAACTCTTGGTCGAGTCGCAGTAACTTTGATGACGCGATGGACTTTATGGGGTGGTTTATTTACAAAACCCATAAAATTAATGGCGTTTCAAAATGGGATGCCAAGAATCAATATTTGAATTACCACGAAGGTTGGGGCGGTTATAAACGTGGCACTTATAAGGCTAAAGCTTGGTTAGGGCCTGTGGCTGATCGTGTTGACGCCCGTTCTAAAACCTATGCTCAACAATACCGAACCTGTAAAGAGGATTTAGATTCTTCATGGTTATGGCGTTTGTTTTTCGGTTAAGCTGAGCTTAACAACTTGCCCCGCATTGTCGGGGCTTTTTTATGTCATTAATTTATGATTCTATTCAGAATAACACTAAACTTTCCTGACTATCTTCCGATAATAAATGTAGATATTGTGTTAATTTAGTGCTGTTGAGCACCCTATTAACTCAAAGATGAACCCTAAAAACCATAATAAGAACTGTTAGATTCGTATCATAAAAATTGTTTTCGGAACTCTATATGCAAAACCATAATGATAATAAATTGCAGACGAAATTACTTTTACCATTAATTTCGTTAGTGCTGCTGGCCATTGTTGTATCTCTGTTTTCACCCGCACAAGTCTCAAAAACTTATCTTGTTTGTCTATTAATCAGTTTAGGGTTAGCGCAATTAATCCTCGGTGTGTATTTATTTAAACAGCAAATACAAAAACGATTAAATGACTTAAGCCATTATCTTAGTTTGGTTATCAGTACCGAAACGGCGCCCGATAAACCAATTAAAGATCATGGTGATGATCAAATTGCTCATATTACTAATAGTCTCAGTGAGTTCATTGAAGACTTAAAGTCGGTAATTGATAATATTCGCAGTGATGCCAACGACGTAAAAGAAGGCTCTTATGAGCTTGCTTCGCAAATGGGGGCTGCTGAGTCTTCGGTCAACAAAAGCACCGATGAGAACGAGCAAATTACCGCATCACTCACTGAAATCATGCTCACAGCCGATGAGCTGTCGAATAATGCTGATGAACTTAAGTCCACCTCAGTTCAAGTTACAGAGCTATTAGCGCAAGGTTCAGATGATGCGCAAAATAATCAAAACTCAATGACCACATTTGCTAACGGTATTGAAAGTATGGTCTCTGATTTAGATCTACTGAACAGTGATAGCCAAAAAATCGGTAATGTACTAGAAGTGATTAAAAGCATTGCAGAGCAAACTAATTTGTTAGCACTTAATGCGGCCATTGAGGCTGCACGGGCTGGCGAGCAAGGGCGTGGTTTTGCTGTGGTTGCCGACGAGGTTCGAGCATTGGCGCATCGTACTCAAGAGTCGACCGTTGAGATCCAATCTATTGTACTCGAGTTGCAGGCTAAAGCCGGTAATGCTGTAAATGCTATTGGTGAAAGCCAACGGGTTACCCAAGAAAGTTTAATGCAATGTCAGCGTGTGACTCAGGCATTTGCTGATATTGGAAGGGCATTTCAGCAGCTAGATACGGTTGCCGGTAACATGACTTACAGTATTCAAGGCCAGCAAACTTCAACAGGAAGTATTAATACCCGTGCAATTGAAATCTCTCGCTTAAGCCATGAAGTGCAATTAAACCTTGAGGCCATTTCAAATAGAGCGCAGCAGCAAAAAGCCAGCTCAGAAAACTTGGAGCAAGTTCTCACAAGAGTGTGCATCTAGTCGGTTTGACGGATTCATAAAAAAAGGAGCCCTAGGCTCCTTTTTTTATGCAAAATATTAAGTCAATTCTAGCGACTAAACTCGTCTAAAATCCATGCTAATGGCGCCTGATATTGCTGTGGCATCCATTGCTGCAGTTGGCCAATACTGTCATTAACCATATCGTTACTGTGTGCTGAAAGATTAAGATGTCCTACCTTGCGGCCAACTCGCACTTCTTTGTTATACCAAAATAACTCTGCATTAGGCAGGCTTAACCAGCGGTCATCTTTATCGACACCAATTAAGTTAACCATGACACACTGGAAGTTAACTTGTGGCTTATGGATAGGTAATCCACACAGTGCACGAAGGTGTAATTCAAATTGGTTAATGTGGCAACCTGATTGAGTCCAATGCCCAGAATTATGAACGCGAGGAGCAAGTTCGTTAACGAGCAGTTTATCACCGACTCTGAAACACTCCATCGCCATCACACCCACATATTCAAGCTCGTCCATAACACTGGTTAGCATTGCTTCAGCTTGTGGTTGAAGATGGTCGAGACGAGTTAACGGTGCAATAGAGGCCATTAAAATGCCGTCTTGATGCAAGTTAAGTGTAAGTGGGTAAAAAACACATTCGCCAGTTTGGGTTCTCACACCAACAATCGATACTTCTTCATCAAAGTTGATCGCTTGCTCTGCAATGGCTTCGTTACGCCAGTCAGCAGGAATGTCAGTCGCTTCAGCTTGTTTTAGCCAATGTTGACCTTTGCCATCATAACCACCAGTGCGGCGCTTTAATAAAACCCGATCACCGTATTGCTGATGTAATGCCTCAGTTTGAGTGTTGTCATCGACCAATTCCCAAGGGGAAGTCGGCACTGATAACTCATCTAATAGGCTTTTTTGAGTAAAGCGATCTGCTAAACGGCCAAATACATGGCCATTAATAAAATGCGGGTGTTCGCTTAATTGTAAACTCAAGCTTGATTCAGGCCATTGTTCACGTTCAGCAGTAATGATATCAGTACCCTGTAGCGGTAAACGCTCATCTGATGGCGTCATGATATCCACTGGGCGAACATTAATCGCTAGTGGCTGGCCTGCATGAGATAACATCGCGCCTAATTGGCCATCGCCTAATACCCAAACATTGTGTTGTTTTGCTGGTGTTTGCGTGTTTGACTGAGAGTCCTGCTTAGACATTAAGCTTCCCTCGGATCTGGATTATCAAGAATCGTGTTAGTTTGATCTTCGCGGAATGCATCTAAACGAGCTGCAAGTTCAGCATCGGTAACTGCCAAGATTTGGCTTGCTAATAAACCTGCATTGAACGCACCAGCTGTGCCAATAGCTAACGTACCAACAGCAATACCTTTAGGCATTTGTACTATTGAAAGCAAGCTGTCCATACCTGAAAGCGCTTTACTTTGCACTGGGACACCTAGCACAGGTAAGCGAGTTTTTGACGCTATCATACCTGGTAAATGTGCTGCACCACCGGCACCACCAATAATGACCTTATAGCCTTTATCTGCAGCGGTACTTGCAAAATCCATTAGTTTGTCAGGAGTGCGATGCGCTGAGACAACTTCAACATGATATGGCACCTGAAGCTTATCCATAATTTCTGCGGCGGCTTCCATGGTCGGCCAATCACTCTTAGATCCCATTACTACGGCAACAAGGGCTTGCATGATAACTCCTTAACACACTTATATTATTAGGTTATTTTTACTTTTATCCTGTATAGGGCACAGGGTTTATAACTTGCTGAAAGCTCGCTATAAAAAAGGGGCTAGATAATATCATGTTGGCTTTATTTTGGCTGCTTTTCAGTGTTTTCTGCGGCTGAAACTCAGTTTCTGATTGCGAATGCTAAAACTCTCCTCTAATGTTAACCACATAGGCTTTAAACTCGGAGGCAATCTATGGCATTCCAAAGGTTAAAGACTAAGGGACTAGTTTTTTACATTACATTGTTTTTTATTATTATAAATCAACCTTCTTACGCAACTGTACAGGCTGTTATGTTGACGGAAGTAGATGAGACGATTGTGTCTATTGCTGGTAATGAAGAAATGGAAGTGCTTTCTTTACTCACTGAATTTAGTGATAACCAGCTGTCGTTTGAACAGCAGCAAGTCAGTATGACTCGTGGTTGGTTAGAGCTGTCTAAACAGCAAAATAGTTGCATGTTTAATAAGATTAAAACCCCCGAACGACTTGAAGTTGCAAGCTTTTCACATTACCCCATCACTATTTACCCACCATTGAGATTAATCGTGCTCGCTAAAAATCAGCAGATTTTTGCACAGCAATTAGATTTAGCCAATATGCCCGCAAACACACAGGCGCAGATAGGTGTAGTTAAAGACAGAGCCTATGGCGAGTACATTGATCAACAAATAACTAAAAGACCTCATGAATTTTATGTTCGTGGTGGTGTTAGCTCCTCTAATAAGTTAATTGAGATGCTCAAGGCTGAAAGGGTACTTGGGGTGATTGAATATAGTGAAGTGGTGGATGCTTATTTACGTGAATACAACAAATCTCTTGATTATATTTCGATACCTATTCGCCACGTTGAACAGCCTATTTATGGCTATATTGCCTGCTCTAAAGGTGATAAAGGCGATAAGATAACCGCTGAAATTGATCGCATTATGGCGCAGCAAAGCTTTCAAGAAGCGTTTATTAGAATGCATGATGATTATTTTGGTGAGGCTGAGAAAGCCATTTTAATCCCAGAACTGGAATTACTCTTTAATCTCAGGTGAACTGAAAAAGATTAAAATAAATAACCCTTTTTGATTTTTGTTACGTTATTACTAATAAGGTTGGTATCAATCAACGTTTTGGTAATGAGGCTTAATATGACAAAGCAAAATCGAAATGGGTTCAAACATCAATGTTACCTCGCGACTTTAACCGCGATGTTAGCGACTTCAATGTGCATCAACGCTGAAGAAATTCAGCAAATCGCTAAAAGTGAAAAAGTACAAGCCGTTAGTACTGACCCTATTTCATTACCTAAGAAGCCTTCTTACCCACCGGTTAAACCAGGCTTTTACCAAGGTAACTTAACCCTCAGCGGTCATGGCGGAAATATGGTGACAGGCGAAACCCCGGTGTCACGATTTAGTTTTATGTCAAACCGTGATGACTATGAATTATTAACCCAAGCGGTGAATAAAAATAGCTTACCAGAACGCAATCAAGTGGCGAGTCATCAGTTGATTAATCGCTTTGATTATCAATTTTCCCACAATGTTAATGATGTCGTGCTCTTATCCAATAACTATGTGTTGGCAACAGAACTTGCACCATCCCCTTATAACCGTGATACAGAATTATTGTTAATCAGTATTGAGTTAACTAAAGAGGCCAGTGATAAAGCGGCACTTGGCTTTAATTGGTTACAAGCGACGGTTAACTTTAACCCAAGACTCGTGTCAGAATACCGTATGATCGGCTTTGAAAATGCGCATCAAACCTCATCGCACCCAAGAACAATGAAGCTCAGTTATCGTCGCCAGTATGTGGCGCTTTATGAGCTTAGATTTAATGAATCTATTGAAAATCAGCCCAATAGCTCTATCAATCACTCGAACAATGATTCAATCATTAACAAATACAGTGCCAATGAGTTAGCCACGTTATCCTTGTCCGATGCACGCTCGACATCAGGGCAACAATTAATCAAGCCGCAGCCTATTGATATTCATCAGCAGCAGAAGTTTTTTGAACACACGAGTAACGAATTTAGATTCGCAGCAGCAGTCGCAGGCTTAGGGCAGTTAATTAACATGAATAATTATGTGCATGACTTCGATTACCAACAACTGATTGAAATTGCTGAAGGTTCAAAAGGTGAAGATTTCGATGGTGAACGCACAGAGTTCATTGCGCTAGCCAAGTCTGTAGCCGTTATTGCCTCAGACAGTAAATTGAGGGATGCGCGCAGTAAAAAACAGGTGGTACCACCACATGAGCGGGAGCCTTATCCAATGCCGTATCCAATAAAATCTAAACATGCCGGTGAGCTACCTGAGGGAAAACAAAAATTGATATTGCCTGTAAAGCCAGTGCTTGAACCTGTTCCTAAGCCTTTGCCGGTAAATAATCATATTTAGTAGACAATAACTGCTGGTCTGGGCAAACTGGTTTAATGCAATTAAAACAGCAAATAAGCCAGGTAGCCTGAGTGAAAGACTTAGATTCAAATAACAGCGATTCGAATAAGCCAGACTCGAATAAGCAAAGCTCTGATAGTGCAATGGGAATATCAGATGAGCAACTCATGTTGAATTATCAGCAAGGTGATACTGCGGCATTTGAGCAGTTATATTCTAAGCATAAAGGCCCGTTATATCGCTATTTTGTTCGCCAGTTGAGCCAGAAATCATTGGCTGAAGACTTGTATCAAGATACCTGGGGCAAAGTGATAAAAGCAGCGGGTAATTATCAAGTTACAGCCAAGTTCACTACTTGGTTATATCGCATCGCCCATAATTTATTAATCGATCATGTTAGAGCGGTAAAACCGCTTGATGAAGCTGCTGATATGGGAGACGAGACTATGGATAACTTTGATGCCAGTATTAATAATGAGCAAGCTCATGGCCGTCCTGATGAGCAGCTTGAAGATGAACAAAAAGCCAAATTACTTAAGTCCTGTGTAGCCAGTTTACCTGCAGTTCAAAAAGAGGCTTTTTTACTTAATATAGAATTAGGGTTAACCGCAGCCGCAATTAGTGATATTGCTGATGTCACTTTAGAAGCCACTAAAAGCCGTATTCGATATGCCTATCAAAGCATTAAGCAATGCGTTGCCGCTAAATGGCAAGGGGTAACACATGACTGATCGTCATCAGACAGATAAAGATGCAATGAGTGATGAAGAGTTTATTGCCTTACAGCAAGAAATCTCAGCACTCTATAAGCAGCAAGCCCTTGAACGGCCTTCAGCCGCAATTGATGCCGCTATTTTATTACAAGCGAAAGCGACTCAGGCATCTTCATTAAAAAATAATGTGAATACTGCCGAGAAAAGTAATCTTGTCCAATTAAGTTTTTGGAAAAAGCATCGCTTGCCCATATCAAGTGCAGCTTCTGTGATGCTTATTGCTTCAGTGATGTTACTTAACCCAGAACTCAAACAACATGCAGTGTCGGAACTTGATGATAGTGTTCCTGTTATGTCTGATGTAGCAGATCCTGTTCAAATGGCTGCACCTGTTCAAACAGCAGAACCGGCAACTGTAAAAGCGCCAGTTATGGACGCAACCGGAGTAACATCGTCAGAAGCAGCTTATATGAATGAGAGCAAAAATACCCCTATGCCACAGGCTCGTGTACAAGGGTTTGATGCACAAATCCCGCAAACCAATAAGACAGGCGTTCGTGGTCAAATGAAAATGGAGTCTGCAGAAGGGGTTAGTGTAGGCGAAGCACTTACATCTTCATCGTCTACCGAACCTAGACTTGAGCGTACTGACATTGAGCGAAATCGCACTGAACTTGATCGAACAGCCCCTAGAATGCATGTTGATTCAGCAGAAAAGGCAGTCATGCAGCTCAGTGAATTGGTCGAATCAGAAGATTATGTTCAAGCGGAACGTTATATGCTCACTATCGAACAACGATTCCCGAATATTGTTAATCCACAGCACCCGCAATATGATGCTTTCAAAAAACTAAAACAGCAATTAACATCCCAGTAAAACAGTGATGCATTCCATAGCCCAGTGTTATCAAGATTGATAACGCTGGGCTGCTTATGAACCATTAGTCGCGAATATTGCTTTAGATATTGATATATAAGAATTTTATTCAACAGAACATCTTCTGTCGCATTAAACATTAATTTGGTTACAATTTCCTATCATTTAAATGATGTTTTCCTCCACTTTACTGCTGCTTATTAACCATTTATTTGCTAATTTGAGTCCTTGAAAATAATAATATTTACAAGGATTTTTCTGACTATGAAACTTCGCCACTCAGTTACTGCATGTTTACTGGCATTAGGTTTATGCAGTACTTCAACTTTTGCGCTCGATACAAACAATCAAGGTTATTACCGAGCCCCTGCCTTACATGACCAAACCGTGGTCTTTACCGCAGAAGGCGACTTGTGGACCAGTCAGTTAAATCAAACAAACGCTAAACGCATCACCACTCAAGCGGCTGAAGAGTTAGACGCGACAATATCTAAAGATGGACAATGGCTAGCCTATACCGCGAATTATGACGGGGCGACAGAAGTCTATGTTATGCCAATTGGCGGAGGAGTAGCCAAACGGGTAAGTTTTGAAAACAGCCGTGTCAGATTACAAGGCTGGACTGCTTCAGGAGAAGTGCTTTACTCAACAGACAATGCCCATGGCCCAGCGAATTATTGGGTACTGAAAACCGTTAATCCTAACTCATTGGCTGTAACGGATTTACCGCTTGCAGATGCGATTGAAGGTTCGATAGATGAACAGGGTAAGTACGTATACTTCACCCAGTTTGGCTTACAGGCCAGCGGCGACAATGCCAAAGTTTACCGAGGTGGAGCACTGGGCGAGATTTGGCGCTTCGAGCTTGGCAGCGAAAATGAAGCGCAAAAACTAACAACGGCGCATCAAGGTTCAGTAAGACAACCTATGCTGTGGCAACAAAGATTGTATTTTGTCAGTGACCAATCAGGAAATGACAACATCTGGTCAATGCAGCTTAATGGCAGTGATATTAAGCAGCACACCAAGTTCAATGAATGGCAGGTACGTGATGCGACCCTAAATCAAGGCCGAGTTATTTTCCAACACGGTGCAGATTTAAAAGTGTTTGATATTGCTAATCAAAACTCATCAATCATTAATGTCAGTTTGACTTCTGATTTCCCTCATCGCCGTGAACATTGGATAAACGATCCGATGGAATTCGCGACCTCTGTCGAGTTTGCCGCGAAAGGTGACAAAGCGGTTATAACAGCAAGAAGCCATGTTGCAGTTGCCAGCCATGATGGCAGCCGATTAGTGCAGATTCAAAGTCCTGCTGAATCTCGCATTCGAGACGGCGTATTAAGCGTTGATGGCAAGTGGGTATACGGCATCAGTGATGCATCAGGTCAGCAAGAAATATGGAAATTCCCAGCTGATGGCACCAAAGGGGCTAAGCAGTTAACCAAAGATGGCAGTAGCCTTCGCACTAGCTTACATTTATCTCCAGATGGCCGCTATATTGCTCACGATGATTATGATGGCAATGTTTGGTTGCTAGATTTGAAAAAAGGTAACAATCAAAAAATCATTACTAACGGCGAAGGATTAGGTGAATACCCTAATATCGTTTGGTCTGCTAACAGCCAACTTATTGCGGTAACGAAAGCTGAAATCGGTAAGCAGCGACCGCAAATCGTGCTTTATTCTTTATCTGAAGAAAAGTCTACATCACTAACCAGTGATAAGTATGAGTCGTACTCGCCAAGTTTCAGTCCTGATGGGCAGTGGTTATATTTTTTATCAAATCGTCACTTTGATGCCACACCGGGTTCGCCTTGGGGTGATAGAAATATGGGGCCGATTTTTGATAAACGGACACAAGTTTTTGCTATCGCATTAAATGAAAAAGCCCTGTTTCCATTTGTTAAACCAACCGAGCTTAATGCAGCGCAATTAGCTGCTACTTCTGATGATGAAGAGAACACCACTAAAAAGGCTAAAGTGGATTGGAAAGGGATTAAACAGCGACTATGGCAAGTGCCTATCACTGCAGGTAATTATGACAAATTGACAGTGTTAAAAGATAAGTTCTACTTGTTAGACACTCATGCAAACAAAACCAGTTTGAAATTAGTTAAGTTTGATCACTTATCTGCAGACGTTAGCGAGTTTGCTGCTGATATCGCTGATTACCAGGTGTCTGCTAATGGTGAAAAACTGCTGATTACTAAGCAGTCTAATCCGAGTGAATTACACATAGTTACAGCGGGCGATAAACTACCTGCTGAGCTTAAAAACACCAAAGTAGACACGGCTCAGTGGCAATTAGCCATATCGCCAATGCAAGAGTGGCAACAAATCTTTGAAGATGCCTGGTTAATGCACCGAGATTCATTTTATGACAAAAATATGCGTGGTAAAGATTGGACTGAAATAAAGAAAAAGTACCAACCTTTGCTAGCAAGGCTGACTGACAGAAATGAACTAAATGACATTTTCAAACAAATGATGGGTGAACTTGACGCTTTGCACTCACAAGTCAGGGGTGGCGACATTGCTAAAAATGACACTGCAACAGGAGCAAGTTTAGGCGCGCGATTAACGCAAACTTCAAAAGGCATAGTAATAAGCCATATTTATCAAAATGATCCTGAGTTACCAAGCCAAGCATCACCATTAGCACGTATCGAAGTTGATGCTAAAGAAGGTGATATTATTTTGGCGATTAACGGCAAACCAGTCACTAATATTGCAGAAGTGACCCAAGGGCTTAGAAACCAAGCAAAAAAACAAGTATTACTAGAGTTAAAGCGCGGTAAACGCAGCCATAGCACGATTGTGGTTCCTCATGAAAATAACACCGACGCAAAATTACGTTATTTAGATTGGGTCAATAACAATGCCACTAAAGTGACCGAAGCCAGCGATGGCAAAATGGGCTACTTACACTTATATGCTATGGGCTCGGGTGACATTGAAAGTTTCGCCCGTGAATTTTATACCAACTATGATAAAGAAGGCTTAATCATCGATGTTCGTCGTAACCGAGGCGGCAATATTGATAGTTGGATTATTGAGAAACTACTGCGCCGTGCGTGGGCATTTTGGCAGCCAACACATGGGTCTGCTAGTACCAATATGCAGCAGACCTTCAGAGGGCATTTAGTCGTGTTAGCTGATCAAATGACGTATTCCGATGGAGAAACCTTTTCTGCAGGGATTAAAGCCTTAGGTATTGCCCCTGTGATTGGTAAGCAAACAGCGGGAGCAGGTGTGTGGCTTTCAGGTCGAAACCGTCTTACAGATAAAGGCATGGCACGTGTGGCTGAATACCCACAATATGCAATGGATGGACGTTGGATTGTTGAAGGTTTTGGGGTGACACCAGATATTGAAGTCGATAACTTACCTTATGCCACCTTCAGTGGTGTTGATGCTCAGCTCAATAAAGCTATTAGTTACCTAAAAGATGAAATGGTGCAGACGCCTATTTTACCGTTAAAAGCACTACCAATCCCTGAGACTGGCGCTGCGAAAGATATCTTGCCGCAATAAATATTTTGCAGCATTTCTAATGAAAAGCCGCTGTCGAAAAAGTAGTCGACAGCGGCTTTTATTTTATGTAGTTTAAGCGTTAAAGTTTGGCCTGTAAGCCAAAAGGTTGATTCATTATTGTCGTCAGAGCAAGATGAATATAACCCTAAAATATGGAAATCGAATTCAAATCTAAGGATGGATATGAGTGACTTTAGTTATTCAAAACAAGTAAAACTCGAGTCGTTGATTGCGGGCGGAAAGTGGCGATTTGTTTTTCTACACGGCGTATTGGGCTGGGGAATTTCAACGGCTTTTATTATCTTTGTTATCGACCATTTCGTCATGAACACCCAATTAGTCAACTCATTTACTCAAGCGCTAATGATCTATCCCGCGGCAGGTTTTTTGTTTGGTCTTGTTATGTGGACAATGGTCAATAATGAATATCGTAAGATGTTTATGGGCTATAGTGAACAGCAAAAAATGAGCCCTAAGGTTCAGTCAAAACACTGAGTTAAACATTGAGTCAGACACTTACTCAAAACACAGGTTCAAAACACAGGCTCACTTCCTGTTTTCCTAACTAAGTTTACGAATTAAGCTTATGATATGGGTTAATTACTAGACTTACATTTCCATATTGAAAAGCCACTCAATTGAGTGGCTTTTCAAGTGTTTATCGCAGGTAAACTAGTTACAGATTAATCTCTACTTCAGAGTTAATACTATTGGCAATAAAGCAATTGGCATGCGCTTTATCGTGAATCTTTTGCAGGACTTCTTGGCTCACTTCTACACCATCAGCAAATATTACTTGTGGATTAAGACACATCTTAGTCACAGATAATTTTCCCGATTCATTTTTACCTAACTCGGCCTTGGCGTTGTCAGTGTAAGTTTCAACGGTGAGCCGTTTTAGATGAGCTATGGCTAAAAAAGTTAACATATGGCATGAGGATAATGCTGCCAACAAACTCTCTTCAGGATTTACCTTAGCTTCATTACCCTTGTATTCTGGCGCTGAAGAAGCATTAACCACTTGGCCTGAACCGAACTCAATTTGGTGGTCTCGGTTAAATTCTGGTGCAGTATGCTCAAAGTGATCCGCTTGCCACTTTACCGTTAACTTAAAACCCATCTAAAAATCCTTTATTAACAATTTCAAATATTTAGATAAGCTTTTTTGAGTAAAACATCAAATGATGTAAAAGCATTTGCCTAGATATTTTTCGCTGAACAAGCATTTTACCTAAGTGACTGATGAAATCTACTAAAGCTTAGATATTTAAAGACTAGCCTAGAGTAAAAATTCCTTTGCAATATTTATTTGGATAGTTTTTATCCGATTTTTCATCCTCTTAGCCTTTATTTAATAGCCTTAATTGTTAATCAAATGTTATGAATACGTATGCAATAAATTGAGGCGAATACTTATCCATGACTACTATAACCAAATAATAATGCCTGATATTCCATTAGTCTGAGTCGTATAACTGAATGTTGGGTGACTATAAAGTCAGTAAGGTGAGGGGAAACTCAATGTTCAATTGTAAACCTAGTGTTTTATCGCTAGCGCTAGCGGCGGCAGGAGTCAGTTTTATATTAACTCCTAGTCAGGCTTTGGCAGCCGATGAGGTAAAAACACAATCAGTCCAGTCATCAACAGCTGATGTTGAAGTCCAAGCGACTGAAAGCACGACACCTACCAATGTGTTAGCAGAATCTAACCCTGAGGCTGTGGAAGAAGACACAGATATCGAACGGATTAATGTGACTGGATATAGTCGCAGCTTAATTGATTCTCTCAACTCAAAACGCTATGGGGATACCGTTTCTGAGCAACTATCAGCAGATGACTTAGGTGCACTGCCTGATGTATCAATGGCTGATGCATTAACGCGACTACCGGGTATTTCAGCGGTACGTACAGGTGGCCAAGCTGCAGAAATCAATATTCGTGGTATGTCTGGAGGCTTTGTCTTTTCAACTTTAAATGGGCGTGAGCAGGTATCGACAAGTGGTTCACGTAGTATTGAGTTTGACCAATATCCTTCAGAGTTAATCAGTTCAGCTGCAGTTTATAAATCGCCAAAAGCATCACTCATCGAAGGTGGTGTAGCGGGTACGGTTGAACTTACTACCGTCAGCCCATTAAGCAAAGAAAAACAACACAACTTTACAGCTAATGTTCGTGGCATGTATAACGACCGCGCTGACGAAGTGTTTGGCGCAGAAGAGTTTGGTCATCGCTTAAGCTTCTCGTATCAAGGTAAGTTCTTAGAAGATACCTTAGGGGTGGCTGTTGGATATGCAAGGCTTGAGCAACCCAGTGTCGCGACGCAATTTGTAGGCTTTGCTTATAATGGCTCGTTAGATGTTGATGGCTTAGAGAATGATACTAATGGGCCTGTTGGCGATGACGGTGACATGAGCAATGTCCATAAAGAATACCTAGGTGAAGGCTTCGAGTTACAACATTTAGGCGGTGTTGAAACCCGAAATGGCTACATGGGGGCTATTGAGTGGGCACCTGTTGAAAACTTTGTCCTGAAGGCAGATGCTTTTATTTCTCGTTTTGATAGTGAAGCTTTTGCTCGTGGTTTTAGGGTAAAACTTGATGGTGAAAATGCCAATATTCATAACCCTGTATTAGATGGTAATGCAGTGGTTGGTGGTAATTTCGGGCGTAAATCAAAAGACAGTAATACTCGCGTTGAAATCGTCAACGATGACAATCAAGATTTTGATGAAGTAAACAGCTTTGGCATCAATGCTGATTGGCAAGTCACTGATAATTTAAATGTAAATTTAGATGTGTCGTTATCGTCAGCTAAAAGTGATTTCCGTAATGGTTTGCTATGGTCTAACGTTGCAGAAGATGCCACCATCGATTCACCCATATTTGATAATGATGTGGCAATCAACTATCTACTTAATGGTTTAAATCTACCTGATGTGGGTTTTAATCAGGCTGATGACTTTTCAAATATAGATAAAGTGATGGTGAGTAAATACGGTATTTACCCCTTTGTAAATGAGGATGAATTAACTGCATTTCGTTTAGATTTCACCTATGAACTTGATAATGATTTTATCTCAAGTATAGAGTTTGGTGGTCGCTACTCTGATCGTACCTACTCAAATGATCGCTCGGTATTTGAATATGGTGCTGATAATGCCTTTTCTGAATCGCAACCACCACTTAGGTTAACTGATGAAATGGCCACAGTGGTCGACTGGGAAGGGGACTTTGGTTACTTCCCTTCATATCTAGCGATTGATGTAGATAAAGCGCTCAATGCCTGGTTCCCTGATGGCACACCGCAACCTGTACAAACTTGGGGTAATTCTGCTGGAGTCATTGACGCGAAAGGTTATGAAAATGGTTACTCATGGACCATGCTGCAAAGCGGGGAGGTATACGAAGAGGTCTTTTCTGGTTATGTGATGGCTAATATCGATCTAGAAATAGGCAGCTTGCCTATAACGGGTAACTTTGGCGTGCGTGTGGTTAACACTGACCAATCAGCAACCATGTTGCAAAATGTCGGTGGGGAGCCTGAGTTAGGTGCGCAAAACATTACAGACGACATAGGCATTATCAATCAACACTATGCGCGCACAGTTCAAGGTATTAGCTATACAGATTATTTGCCATCGATAAACCTTAATTTCAAATTAAATGATGAGTCTCAATTGCGCTTTGCGGCCGCGAAAGTGATGTCTCGCCCGCCAATCAATCGTCTTGCTGGCGATATTAGTGCAACGGTTTCAGATGATGGCGAAATCAATGGTTCCAGTACTAACAATCCTTTCTTAAAACCATTTTATGCCGATCAGTATGATTTATCTTATGAATACTACCTTGATGACGGTGCGATAGTTGCCGCAGTATTCTACAAAAATATTGACTCATTCATTGATACCATTGGTATCACTGATTTCGATTTTGCAGGGAATGGCTTTAATGTCCCAGAATACAAAGAGCTTGATAATAATTCCCGTGTACCCACCTATAACGGCACTTATACCACCGCAGTAAATAATGCTAACGGTGGTTACATCCGCGGCCTGGAATTAGCTTATACCCAAGTATTTTCAACCTTACCTGATGCTTGGTCAGGCTTAGGCTTTAATGCCAGTTATTCCTATACCGAATCAGAGGTTGAATCTATCACCAGTTTAGGTGGTGATACAACGATTCAATCATTACCTGGATTATCTAATAACGTTGCTAATGCAACACTGTTCTATTCCTATGAAGGCTTTGAAACCCGAGTGAGTGCGCGTTATCGCGATGAGTTTGTGTCAGAACAAGTGGCGATTAATGAGCAAGTGGTCAACTTTGATGGTGAGACAGTCATTGACTATCAAGCGTCTTATCAAGTCACTGATGGGTTAGGTGTGTTATTTCAAGTAAACAATTTAACCGATGAACCCACCAAAAGTTATTTTGGCACCCAGCAAAAAACAGGAACGATTCAATATTTTGGGCGTGAATATTATTTGGGGTTCACTTATGCAATGTAATCACTTGAAAGAAAATCGAGAGAATAAACACCAAGTATCACGTTTGATAAAAACATATTCAATGGGGAGAGCCCACTCATGATGAGTATTTCTAAAATAATAAAATTGACTGCGGTTGCAGCTAGTATCACAGCATTGACAGGCTGTGGTAGTGAATCATCAGAACCAGGTGAGGTATTATTGACTTGTAGTTCGCCAAACATTCCCAACTCTACAGGCACTGAATGTGTGGCTCCGCCAGCAAAAGTGTGTAAAGCACCGACTTTCCCTGATGCCAAAAATGAAGCTTGTATTGTTGGTTATAACGACAGTTTACCTTTACCTGTGGTTTTAGCTGGTGAAAATCAAGCTGTTCTATATTACAACCGCTTGAAGGATAATAATAACACCGAAACGAATCCGAATTATTCGGCATACAGGCTCCATACTTGGAATAACGATGCCTGTAATAGCTATGCCCCACCGTTTGACTCCACAGAATGGAGTAATGGCCACCTGTTTGATGGTGTTGATGAAAACTACGGTGCTTATTGGATCCTTAATCTTAAAGAAGGGTACTCAGAGTGTGCCCAATTTATTATCCATGATGGTGATACCAAGGCGTTATCTGCAGGTGATTTGTCGGTTAACCTCAAGGCTTATGAAGATTCTACTGCAATAGAGGCGCAATTTGATCGCGCTAATTTTACAATTGATGGCACTCCTGATGTCTATAACTTCCCTATATTGGATGTCGGTTTCTCTATTGAGGGGGCAAGTGCCCATTGGTTAGATCAAAATACTTTTGTATGGAATCAGTCTGCGGACGGAATTGCAAAGTTTGTCATTCATCATTCTGCAACCGCAGGTATTGAGAGCGATATCGCAGGCAATATCAGTGGCACACAAGTTGAAGTGATGAGCAGTGAACTCACTGATGCCCAAAAAGCCCTAGTACCGCATTTAGCGAATTGGCCAGCTTATGAAGCAAACTTTAGTGCTGATGAAGCTAAAATGGTCGCTAAAAACCAGTTAATCATGGTGGCTTATGATGGCGACAACAAACCTGTCGCAGCAACCCATGTTCAAGCAGCTAAAGTACTTGATGCACTTTACACCGCTGGTGAGAATGATGCTGATGAAGCTGACTTAGGCATAATCTATGATGGCAGTAACATCATGGCGAAAGTCTGGGCACCAACAGCTCAGACGGTGAATTTGAACGTTTATGATGCAGCTAAAAACTTAACCAGCACTGAGTCGATGACCTTAAATGCTGAAACAGGTATTTGGTCATTCAGTGGTGATATGAGCTTAGACAGAATGTATTACCGTTACGAACTCACCGTTTTCCATCCTGTAACTAAAGCTATTGAAACACTTGAATCAACGGACCCTTATTCTCTGAATGTGTCAACCAATGGCCGCTATAGTCAATTTATTAATTTAAGTGACGATGATTTAAAGCCAGAAGGTTGGGATGACCACGAAGTTATGACGGTTGCCAATCCTGAAGATATCGTGATTTACGAAGGTCATGTTCGTGACTTTAGTGCGCGTAATGAAAGCACTTCAGAAGCGAATCGTGGCAAATATTTAGCCTTTACTGAAGAGGGTAGTGCACCTGTTGATCATCTGCGTAAGCTCGCTGAGAGCGGCGTGACTCATTTTCATTTATTGCCTGTCAATGATATCGCTACTGTTAATGAAGATCCGGCAGAGCGAGTTGATATAACAGACACTTTAGGCACCTTGTGTGACAAGATTGAAGATAATGCAGATGCCTGTGTTACCCAAGATAAATCAGCCACAATTCAATCAATCCTAGAAGGAGCATTACCAGGCTCAAATGATGCTCAAGCATTAGTTGAAGCTATGCGCGGTTATGACAGCTTTAACTGGGGTTATGACCCTCAGCACTTTATTGCACCTGAAGGCAGTTATGCTAGCGATGCCGATGGCATTGCTCGTGTAAAAGAACTGCGTGAAATGAACTTAGCTTTACATGAGTTAGGGCTAAGAGTCGTGTTAGATGTGGTGTATAACCATACCAGTTCATCTGGGCTTTGGGATAACTCAGTGCTTGATAAAGTCGTGCCAGGTTATTACCACCGTTATAACGAAATTACTGGCAACATTGAGTCTTCAACCTGTTGTGATAATACGGCAACAGAACATCGAATGATGGATAAGTTTGTCTCTGATTCCATGGTGATTTTAGCTGAACAATATGGCTTTGATGGTTTCCGTTTTGATGTCATGGGACATATGCCTAAAAGCAGTATTTTAGCCGCCCGTGATGCCGTTCAAGCGGTGGATGCTGATAACTACTTCTACGGTGAAGGTTGGAACTTTGGTGAAGTCGCCGATAATCGATTGTTCGAACAAGCCACTCAAGCAAATATGGCAGGCAGCGAAGTCGGTACCTACAATGACCGTATTCGTGAGGCCGTTCGAGGGGGGGCTTTATTTGCAATAGAGCAAAAAGACGATTATCTGCGTGACCAAGATACTCTGCGCTTATCAATGGCAGGTAACTTACAAAACTACGTACTAAAAGACTTTAACGGTAATACTGCCACCGGGAGTAGCTTTAGCTGGAACTCACAGCCAACAGGTTACACCTTAGATCCTGCAGACAGTATTAACTATGTATCAAAGCATGATAACGAAACGCTTTGGGATATTTTACAGTATTCAAATGATATTGGTTTATCGTTAGATAGCCGCGTACGAGTGCAAAATATTGCCGCTACGATTCCATTAATGAGCCAAGGTATTCCATTTCTACAAATGGGTGGTGACATGTTGCGCTCAAAATCATTAGACCGAAATACTTATGATTCCGGCGATTGGTTTAACTGGGTCGACTTTACTAAAGGCAGTAATAACTGGAATGTAGGCTTACCGTTAGAGCAAGATAATGCTGAGAAAATGGAGCAAATTATTGCGCTTGCGGGGAATCCTAATTCAGCCCCTTCTATGTCTGAAATTGAGTTTGCTTCTAACGTCTTTAATGAGTTTTTATCAATACGTAAAACGAGCCCATTACTGCGTTTAACGACTGAGCAAGACATTATTGACCGTGTTGGTTTCCATAATATTGGCAAAAATCAGACTCAGGGCGTGATTGTGATGAGTATTGATGATGGTGCTGATTTAACTGATATAGATCCTTCAGTTGATGCCATGGTCGTGATGATCAACGGCAGTGAAAATGAGCAGTCTCATACAGTGCCGACAGCATCTGGGTTTAGTTTGCATCCAAGTTTATCTATGTCGATTGACACCACAGTGCAAAGTGCAAACTTTAGCGTGGGTACTGAAGAAGGTACGTTTACTGTCCCTGCTTATACCACCGCTGTATTTGTTAAAAATCAGGGTGATACACAAGGTACAGGTTTAAGTGCTAATGCTACAGCGGGTGCGCCAGATGTTGTGCCATATGGCAGCACAGAAGTGTTTGTTCGTGGTGGCATGAACGGCTGGGGTGAAGTGGATAGCTTTACTTATATTGGTAGTGGTGAATATCGCGTTGCAATTACTTTAGCCGCTGGTGGCTATGACTTTAAAATTGCCTCAGCAGATTGGAGCACCGTTGATTTTGGCGGCGTATCTGATGCTGAAGCTGGTGTTGAGGAAGATGTTGCAGAGCAACTTGCCCCAAGCGGAGCTAACTTAAGCTTTACAGCAGCAACAGATGCCACTTATGTGTTCTCACTTAATGCAGCAGATAAAGATAACCCTGTACTCACCGTATACAACGAAGAGCCTTTCGTCGGCACGAGTGTTTATGTTCGTGGCGGCATGAATGGCTGGGGCGAAACCAATGAATTGGTTTACATGGGCGGCAGTATTTACCAAGCAGAAATATTGGTATCAGCTGCAAACCATGAATTTAAAGTTGCCTCAAGTGATTGGTCTACAGTTGATTATGGCAGTTTAGATGATAATGGTGCAGTGACCTTAGATGCTGCCAAAGCGTTAGCGGTTGCTGGGACGAATATGAGTCTCAACTTTGAAACTGAAGAAATGTACACTTTTACTTTTGATATGAGTAATCGTTTAGAGCCAATGCTAACTGTCAATAAAACAGAAATGTTTGGCACTAATACTGTGTATATTCGTGGCGGAATGAATGGTTGGGGCGAAGTTGATGCCCTGAGCTATCAAGGTTCATCTGTTTACACTGTTGATATCGCTTTAGAAGCGGGTAATGCAGAGTTTAAGATTGCTACCGGAGATTGGTCTACTATTGATTTGGGCGCGATAGCAGGTGAAGAAGCTGTTGTTGAAGGCGATATGAAAACGTTGGCTTCAAAAGGCGCAAACATGCAGTTTGACGTGGCAACAGCGGGGACTTATCGCTTTACGGTTACTGGGCCAAGTTCAAGCTCGCCAGTATTGAGCGTTACTTCTGTGAATTAAACCAGTAATGAAGAGTATATATTAGCCTAGTTATTATAGGCTTCACTTTTATAGCCCAGCTTTAGCTGGGCTTTTTATTGAGAGAGTAATAGTCGTTTTATTCAGTATTTGTGGTTAATGCTATCAATGCTTACAGCTTTAACCCTGAGCATTATTGCATCTGTATTGGCGGATAAACCGTACATGAACAATCTATCACAAACTTTATCACGGCTAATAGAATGAAAAACAATCAAAAAGTACACTTAATTGTTTGAAAAATGACAATAAATACAAATTCAGCGTAAAGACGACAAAAGTTGCAGATTTTGTTGTGGTTTTATGTCTATACTAAAGCTGTAAACTAAATAAATGACATAAGTATGAAAATGGAAGCAGGTTGTTTATTAAGTTAACAATGATTAATGCGATTACCCTTGTGATCTAGGACATACGCCCCAAAATCTACTTATGTAAGCACAAATATCTGCTAGAAAGTGAAGTATATAGCCAAGCTATATTATTAAAGGATAAGTTATCTATGAAAATAAATCTTTCAGGTCACCATGTTGATGTTACAGATACTGTAAAAGAAGACGTTAGCGCAAAGTTCACTAAAATTGCCAGCCATTTCCCTACGTTAATATCGCTCGATATTATCATCTCAAAAGAACACGGCGAATTTGAAGTTGAAATCACGACAAATTATGAAGGAAGTCGTATAGCTGCAAAAGCCTCAGACCCTGTTATGTACCCTGCGCTTTCAAGTGCAGGTAAAAAACTTGATGCAGCATTAAAGCATCGAAAAGGTCAGCTAAAAGCTGATTTACACGCCAAACCAGAAGTCACAGCGCCTGAAATTGCTTATGAACGAGTCCAAGAAATGGATCTTAAGTAAATCAAGCTAATATGAGTTAGATACAAAAAAACGCAGTCAAATGACTGCGTTTTTTATTGCAAGAAACTCACGGATTAATCGTTAATTTCTGCATTATGGTAAACATTTTGTACATCATCACAATCTTCTAACGCGTTAATGAATTTGTCGAAGGTCTCAACATCTTCACCAGTCAGTTCAGTCATGGCTTGAGGTACAAAAGTAATATGTTCAACTTCAAAGTTGATGTCAGCAATTTCTTCGGTCAAAGCAATGCGTGCTTTGCTGAATTCAGTAATAGGCGCGAATACGCTGATCATGCCATCTTCTAACTCAACGTCAGTTACATCAACATCAGCCATCATTAATAATTCAAGAATCGCTTCATCATCGTCACCAGCAAATACAAATACCGCTTGATGATCAAAACTATGAGCAACTGTGCCTGGTCCGCCTAATTTTGCATCGTTTTTAACGAATGCTTGACGAACTTCAGTGAATGTACGCTTTACGTTATCGGTTAAACAGTCAACGATAACTGAACAACCACCAGGGCCGAAACCTTCATAGCGAGCAGTATCATAATCTTCACCGCCACCGCCTCTGGCTTTTTCAATTGCGCGTTCAATAACGTGAGTAGGGACTTGATCCTTCTTTGCACGGGTAATTAGGCTGCGTAACGCAAGGTTACCATCAGGATCAAAACCACCATTTTTAGCACAAACGTATATTTCTTTACCGTAGCGCGAATAGATACGCGTTTTTTGGCCGGCAGTTTTTGCCATAGATTCTTTGCGGTTTTGGTATGCTCTTCCCATCTTGATCTCGTTTTGAATTTCGAAAAATTGCCGCTGATTCTAACAAAAATAATCGCAGCTGTTTAGTCTATATGGGCGTTGCAGTTGATGCAGATCAGCCGATATAGGATTATTAGGATTAATTTACCATAGATGGTGTTAAATTTGTGTAAGATATTGATTGCTTGAATGAGGTATTAGCAACAATAATCGTCTAGACTGAAACAAGTGATATAAAAACCATATCGTAAGCATGTAGTTAGCATCGGTAAGAGAGTAAAAATATGACAAAAGTGATTCAAGAACCGGCCACCACTGATAACGAAAATAAAGCGACGGTGACAGTATTATTTTATGAGGCTCCTGTGGGGTTATTAATGAAAAATACCGTGTTGACAGGCTTAGATGTAAGCGAAACGGGCAGGGTAATGCTGCCTAATGATTTTAGAGCAGGAAAGTCGATTATTGCTGTACTTGATGGTGAATGTAAAATCCTCAACTCATTAGGTGAACGTGTCTACGCTCAGAAAAATTTAGTCTAATTCAGAACTAAATTTCTATTTACAACGTACATACAAAGCGTATTTTTAAGCGACTACTAGTGAGTCGCTTTTTCATGTTCGAATGTTAACTGGCCGAATAGTAAAATTGATTTGCGTATTCAGTTTGTTAAACCGTTTTTATCAAGGAAGTATTTTATGACCGCCACCTTGTTCACCCCGTATAAGCTCAATGACACGTTAACCCTGAATAATAAAATAATTATGGCGCCACTGACTCGTTGTATGGCTGATGATAACTTAGTGCCTACCGCTACCATGGCAGCATATTATGCTCGCCGAGCCGATGCAGGATTAATCATTAGCGAAGCGACCATTATCCGCCCCGATGGTCAAGGTTATGTGAATACCCCAGGCCTTTATACGCAAGCGCAAATTGAAGGCTGGAAAGTCGTCACTAAGGCTGTACATGACAAAGGCGGCAAGATTTTCGCGCAGTTATGGCATACAGGGCGTGTCGCTCATCCGTTCTTTTTTGGTGAGCAAAATGGCGAAGTGATTTCAGCATCGAATATTGGCATTGAAGGCACGATACCTAGAAATCGAGAATTAACCTATCAACAGCCTAAAGCCGCCACTCAAGCAGATATTGCGCAACTAGTCAGTGACTACGCAACTGCAGCAAGTAACGCGATCGAAGCGGGTTTTGATGGGGTAGAAATCCACGGTGCCAATGGTTACTTAATCGATCAATTTTTGCATTACTCATGTAATAACCGCACAGACGAATACGGTGAAACACCTGAAAATATGGCGCGCTTTGCAGTTGAAGTAGTCGATGCAATTATTGCAGCTATCGGCAGTGATAGAACGGCAATTCGCTTATCACCTGGTGCATATTTCAATATGGAACCTAATCAAGGTGATAGAGCGGTTTTCGATACACTGTTAAAGCAGCTAGAAACCCGTCACTTGGCATTTATACATCTTGGTATATTTGATGATGCGATGGAGTTTGATTATTTAGGTGGAACGGCGTCTCGTTATTTACGCCAGCAATATCAGCAAACATTAGTGGGCGTGGGCAGTTATACCGCCGAAACAGGTAGTAAGGCGATTGCGAATAATCAATTTGATTTATTAGCAATCGGTAGAGCTTTTATCGCCAACCCTGATTATGTCGCTAGAGTGCGCGATGGACTTGAACTCACCGCTTATGACGATGCCATGCTTGCTGAGTTAGTGTAACCACAAGCAGGAGTTTGCTTTAGCTTGCTTGAGCTAGCGCAATTAATAACCCTAGCTTAAACACAATGCTGCGTCACTTCGCAGCATTTTTATGTCGCTTTAAAGTGGGCATAACAGCTCCACTTAATTAGTGCTGCAGTTAATTAGTACTTAATGTTTATTAATAAGGGTTAAGCACTATTGTCTCTTTGGATAGATAAGGCGGCTTCAATCGAGGCTTCAGGTTTTCCAAGTAAAAAGCCTTGGGCATAATCAATTTGATAGTGTTTTACTTGCGAGAGTACTTGTTCTGAGTCTACAAATTCGGCTACCGTCTTAATGTTCATTTTTTTGGCAAAATGGGTCACAGTTTCAACTAAGTGTTGCGCTTTGGTGTCGATATCAAGATTGCGGATTAATGAACCGTCAATTTTGATGACATCGATATCAAGACTCATTAAATGGACAAAGTTAGAGTAGCCTGCACCAAAGTCATCAATGGCAATTTTACAGCCGAAAGGTTTTACCTTCACAATAAAGTCATGGACTAAATCATAGTTGGTGATTTCTTCACTTTCGAGCAATTCAAAGGTCAGTCTGGTTGAGGTCTCCGGGTTTGCCTTAAGCAGCTCAAATAGCTCGGCAACTCGCTCACTATCAGCAATATCCTCCAGTGAAATATTCACCGAAAACTCATAAGGTAACTGACTAAAGAGAGAGAATGACTTTTCTAACATGGTTTTCATCATCCGAGGATAAAGTCTTGAACGTACTGCCGTTTGCATAAACATCGCCGGTGTCAGCACTGTGCCATCGTCAAGACAGATTCGCATCAAACACTCAAATTTAGGCTGTGCATCGGCTGACAATGGGTTTATTAACTGCACATACGGCGTCACCCAATCATGCTGAACAGCTGATACCAACATTCGGTTTTGATGCATGTTCGCTTCAAAGGCTTTTGGGTTTGACATATCTGGCGTAAATAATCGATATCGCTGGAACTGACGACGACCAATACGCCGCGCTAAATCTGCTTGTTGATGTAATTGAGAATATTGGTCGTTAACGCAATGTGCTCCACCTGCGCTTAAGGTGACATAGAGCTCATTACCATCAATTGTCATCGCTTGATGACTGATATGGTCAATGATGTGTTCTGCTAATTGTTGCAGTTGCTGATTACTGCAGTCACAAGCCATGAGTACTACAAACTCATCAGCCCCTGTTTTATAAAGGCTGTGAGGGGCGCAAGACAGCTCCAAGCCATTCGCGACCTTTTGAATGATAGTATCGCCAGTGGTTATGCCATAAAAATCATTTATCTCACCAAAGTTGTTAATGTTGAATACCAACAAAGAACTTGCTTGATGCTTGCTTAAATCAGCATAGAGTTTTTTGCGATTAGGTAACCCAGTGAGATTATTAAAATAAGCCTCTTTAAATAGGTTACTGTTTTGCTGTTCAATTTGATGAAAGCTTTCAGCTAAAGACTGGCGCATGATTTCAAAATTATCGCCGAGTTGCTGAATTTCATCTTGGCTATTCAGTTTTAGTTTTTGGGTTAAGTCACCTTTGACCACTTTTTGGGTCCAATTGGTCAAAGTTAAAATATCCGCCGTAACGATTTTACCTACACTCATTAATAACCAACTCGCTAACGCCAATACGCCAGACAGCAGCATTAATTGAAAGATAAGTGTATTTAATAGTTCTGCACCATAAAGCTTCACTTGAATAGATCCACCGTAAAACCCCATCAGTTGGCCACGCTCAATAATAGGCTGCATGACCTGGCTAAAGCCCAGTACCCATTCTCCTTGGCGCGTTTTATTGGTTTCGACATGTCGAATGGCTGGCGGTCTTTTAGCGGTAATTAACTGGCCATTGAGTGCATCTTGTTTTGCTAGTGGAATTAACTTGGACCACATGCCTTTGACAAAATAATCTGAGGTAGAGTTAAATCCCAGTTTTGTGGCTCTATCAAGCTGAATCGATTCATTTTGTTGTCTATGATGTAAAGAAATCAGTTGGCCATCGTTATCGAGAACCGCAAAGTCTGACAAGGTAATTTGAAATAGACTGGTTTGCTTTTTATCAATGCGAGTTGTCGCTTGGTTAAAGAAATGACTAATGGTTTTATCTATCTGCGTTTTTTGGCTGGTTAAATCAGTGAAATCAACCTGGTTACTGGCTAAAAGCAAGTGCATATTGTGTAAGGTGTCACTGACACTCAGCTTAATTAACTGTCTATTTTGATGTAATTGGTAACTGAAAAAAATCACTTGAGCACACACAAGGATCAACACATTGGTTAGCATTAGCTTGCGATGCAATGGCATTTTTAAATGCAGCAACCAATAGAGTAAGGGCTCAAGTAAGCAAAATAATAGAAAGAGCCAATCAGTGCAAAAGTCAGCAATTGAGTTATTAACGCAATTTTTGGCCAATCGGCAACTTCTATTAACGAGTTCTTGTTTCCCCATGGGTTAACTGATGTATTCGGGTTATAAGGGTCTAAAATCCAAATAGGATCTTGTTCACCTTTAACCTGTAAAACCAGTTTGTATTCTATGTCGCCATGATGAAGGGGTAATGTGAATTGCCATTGATTGTCGCCATTAGCTCGCATTTGATAATAGGCATCGTCAGGGTGCCAATCGGAGAAACTGCCACTGACAAACACGCTTTCTATGTGACTTGAAGCGGATAAACCGTATTGCTGATTTAGCTCGTCTGATAAGGGTAGAGTGAGATTAATTTCATACGGCGTGAGTGCATCATGGGACATTAACGAAATGACCCAAGTTTGAATAGGCCATATACAGATAAGCACAAAAAAGATACCCAGCCTAATTTTCCATTTATGGAGATAGTGAGCAATTAAACTCAAAGGCTAGGCCTTACTAATAATAACAAGATATTCTGCTCCCAAATAACAAACCGAAAAATGTTGTAGAAGTTGATGTAAATATTAACAATTATGTATCAATATGAGCTGAATATGACCTAGGGTCAACAGCAAGTGAGCGAAAAATTGTACTGTTCAGAGGTGTAAGGGGAATTACTATCTTGTAGGTGCAAAACTCAATGGTGCAGTCTTGTTGTAATCTAGGATCTCAGTGTTATAACTGTGACTCGAGTAATGTGCTGTTACTGGCTGAGATCCAATAAATTACGTATAATGTAAAACATCTATTTCTGCTTATTAGTGGAATGACTTAGGCTAATCAGCCTGAAAACTTATATCAATTGAGAGAAATTACCATGAGCGCTATCCCACCATGTCCAAAATGTGAATCTGTATATGTATACGAAGACGGTTCACAATTAGTTTGCCCTGAATGTGCTCATGAATGGAACCCGAATGAAGAAATCATCGATCCAGATGCAATCATTTTAAAAGATGCTGTTGGTAACTTACTGGCTGAAGAAGATAAAGTGACCTTGATTAAAGATCTTAAAGTTAAAGGTTCTTCGCTCGTTCTTAAAGTTGGCACTAAAGCGGTTATCAAACGCTTTGTAGATGCAGACCACGACATCGATTGTAAAGTTGATGGCCACGGTCAAATGATGCTTAAATCTAAGTTTGTTAGAAAACAAAACTAATTAGCATTATTGCCAATTTAGATTCGAAACACCTGCCAACAAGCAGGTGTTTTTTTATGTGAAAATTATGGGCCTTGGTTCAGCTCCCGCCGCCAAATGTGAATCAATTGAAGTGTTTTGAATAATTTGAGACGTAAATGTTTTATTTAAGGCAAAGAAAAAGGGCTTAACCTTGCGGTTAAGCCCTTTTAAGTATTTGGTGGAGGCGGGATTTGAACTTGCGTCCAGAAAGCCTACATTTATTTTGTGGTGTCGAGGTGTATAGGTTTTTGCTGTTTTTCAGGAGCTTGAGTGTTTGTTGGTGGCTGGTTGTTGCTATAGGTTGTAACTTTTTCCGCCTTGCTGTCGTCACTTGTTATTTGATTTTGTTGCGTGATTCTCTTCAATATGCCGTCGAACATTATAACAACCATACCTCCAACAGTGCCAATAAACACGGATAAGATTGCAGCCGTCTCATCAGTTTTTAATTCAATGATTTTACTAATACACATGAATAAAATAAAAAACAATGCAGGCTCTATTATAAAAAGTAGCTTTAGCCATGTTTTATGTTTACATAGAGGACTGGATATTAACTTAAAAATTTGAGAATTCATGTTTAAAAAACTAAATGTTCCACTTGATATACAAACAAAAAATAAAGTAGGTATGAGATAGAGATGCTCTTTCTCAGCATTTATTTCTGGTTGGGAAAGTAAATACATGAACATAGTCCAACTAACTATTGTTAGTACATAATTATCAGCGTTATCTTTCATCTATTTTAGCAATCCTGTAATCGGGTTTTTAGTTATCGCATTATCTAGGTGATCGGGTGCGAAGTGGGCGTAGCGCATTGTGTCTTTGATGTCGGTGTGGCCTAGTATTTGTCTTAATACTAAAATAATACCGCTGTTCATCATAGATGAGTGACTTGGTTTATGGGGTTGTTCATACATGGAAAGTTCTTAGCTGGGTATATTGCTTTTTGGCATTATTATTCATTAAACTATCCTTGTTTGTTATAAAAAGCACTAGTTAACAGGGTATTATAGAATGTGCTTTAGAGCAAAACATGACGTGTGCGTACTAGGTTATTGATACGGATAATAAACGATTACAAGTTGTAGACAAAAAAAGACCACCTATTGCTAGGTGGTCTTTTTAGTATTTGGTGGAGGCGGCGGGATTTGAACCCGCGTCCAGAAAGCCTACATCCAAGGCGCTACATGTTTAGTCTCTCTTTTGATTAACCAAGTACACTCCGAAAGACAGGATTGCAATTGGCGAGTCCGATACTATTTCGCGGTTCACCCTCGGACGGAGTTCCCTCGCTATCAAATGTAATATGACCATCTTGAATCCCTGCCCATTTGAGAGACGTGGGTAAGATGGCTAGCTAGCCTAAGCTGCTAGAGAGTAGTTAGAGTCGTTAGCAACTATAACAGTGCGGCTTTTTACGAGGCCAACCGCCCCTCGACATGCTCCCAGGGTTTCGTGAATCCTGTCGAATCCAGAATCGCCCCCAAAGTTTGTTGATTGTATCGGGTAAACGCTAAAATACCTAGCGTATTCCACTAAAACACAATCGTTTGTATATTATCCGTCCAGTCTGCTCTTTTTCATTACGCGCGACTGTTCGACTTTCCATTCTCTTTCTTTAGTGTCTTGACGCTTGTCATGGTCTTTTTTACCTTTACCTAGACCAATCTCTACTTTTACCCAAGCGCTTTTGCGCCAGTATAGAGATAGCGGCACTAAGGTATAACCTTGACGCTCAATTAAGCCTTCAAGTTTATCAATTTCGCTGCGCTTCATTAGTAGCTTTTTAGTACGAACCGGATCGCATACTACATGGGTCGTCGCTGTGTTGAGGGGCTGAACAGTACAACCATGCATGAATGCTTCACCGTTTTTGATGAAAACATAGCAATCAGCTAAGGTCACTTTACCCATACGCAAGGATTTAACTTCCCAGCCTTGTAGCTCAAGTCCTGCTTCTACTTTTTCTTCAATTTTAAATTCAAAGGTCGCGCGCTTATTACGTGTAATCGTAGCGGGTGGATTCTTTGATTTTTTCGAATTCTTTTTTACCATAATCGCGTGTACTGCCCGCTGTTATCCCATTTAAAAGATCTGCTCGTTTTCACATACTGCAGATATGGGGGAGAGAATAAACTAATCAAGGGATTATACCCAAACCACTTAAAGATGCGAGTTTATTCCTTAATCGTAATGGATGCGTTTTACTTCAAGCGTGTTAAAATTGGCAGATTGTTATCGATAGTGTTGTTATTCATGCCAAAAATTTCAAAAAATGTGCTTGTACGCTTCAGTGCAATGCAAATGTATGATCTGGTAAATGACGTTGAGTCGTACCATGAGTTTTTACCTGGCTGTGTGGGCGGTAAAGTCCTTGAGTTTGATGGTAAGACAATGGTCGCATCGGTTGATGTATCTAAAGCGGGTATTCGTAAAACGTTTACGACCCGCAATCAGGTTGTGCCTGGAAAATCCGTGTCTCTTGCTCTTGAAAATGGCCCATTTAAAAACTTAGATGGCATTTGGCGTTTTACTGAGTTGACGGAAGATGCTTGCAAAGTTGAGTTTGACTTAAATTTTGAGTTTTCAAACCCGCTTGCGGACATGGCATTTGGCCGTGTATTTAAAGAGTTAATGAATTCGATGGTGACGGCTTTTACCGATAGAGCCAAGGTAATTTACAATGACAAATGACGTTGAAACATTCTCTGTGGATGTGATTTATGCGCTCCCTACGCAACAAAAAATTATCACCATTAGTGTGATGCCTGGCACCACTTTTATTGAGGCTGTTAAGCAGAGTAATATTGTCAGTTTTTTCCCTGAAATTGATCTTGAAAAGGTCAAACTTGGAGTATTCAGCCGCCAAGCCAAGCATGATGAAGTGCTACAACAAGGTCAGCGTATTGAGATATATAGGCCACTCATTGCGGACCCTAAAGATGTACGCCGTAAGCGAGCTGAAAAAGCGAAAGAGGAAGGGCGCAGCAACAAAATTACTGGTGCTAAGCTTTAATTTATAAACTTAAGCTATCCATGTGATATTGATGCGTAATGCTATGTGTAACGAGTTTTACGTATAAAAAAAGCGGACAGCTAATGCTGTCCGCTTTTTTGTGAGTATAATTTGGTTACTCGCCTTTTGGCCGATTTTGATTACCGCCTTTAGGAACGTCATTTTCCTTTGAAATACGTTCTTCTTCAACCAGTGGCTTAGCATCACGGCGAATGGCGTTAGGCTCTTGCTCAGGTAGCAACGGAGCAACCACAGGCGCAGATACGGTTGGCAGTGCACCTTCATTAAGTGGTGTATCAAAGTCATCACTTAATTTGTAATCGCCTTCAACTTTGGTGAGTAAATCACCGTCGAAGTATAAAATAAGCTCTTTGTGAGTCACGCTGGCATTACGACCACTTTTAAAGTGATAAACGTAATACCAAATATTATCAGCGAAACTGTCACGCAGTACTGGGCGACCTAATATGTATTCGGCTTGCTCTTTAGTCATTTCAACACGTAGCTTTTCTACTTGTTGTAACTCCATGTAGTTACCTTGCGGTACATCAGGCTTATAGATTAACCAATCAAAAACACTACAGGCACTTAAAGATACTGATAGCGCAACTGCGCCTAAAAGGGTAAGACTTTGTTTTTTGTTTATCATTGTCTGCGCTATTTCCTAAAAATCTGACGCCATCATACCCAAGGCTTCCCTATGCTGACAAGTGGCTATTAACTGTTGGATGCTATAACTGTGTGAATAATAGAGTGGATAGCTGTCAGTTAGTTCCTCACAACTTAGTAAACTTGACTAATTACTCAGGTAATCGCGCTTAATTGTTACATAAATGTAGAAAAATATGGTAAATCCAAGAGTAATTATATAAGTTTGAATAATAGGTTTTAGCAGAGACAGAAAAATTGATTAATTAAGTTAATTCATAAACCTGCATAGCCCGATACGTGCTTAATATTCGCTCTAATTTGACAAAAAGAATAATGATTAACGATGTCATCAAAAGAAACTAAAAAAAATCAACAATCACTGGCACCTCAAAAATCAGCAGGTAAGGTGACATTTGTAGGTACCGGTTTGCAACTAGCTGGGCAGATCAGTGTATTAAGTAAAAGCTACATTGAAAATGCAGATATCATTTTTTCGCTGGTTCCTGATGGGTTTACTGAACGTTGGCTAGTCAGTTTAAATGCTAATCATCACTCACTTCAGCCTTATTATGCCCAAAAAGGTGAAGTAAAAAATCGCCGTGATACTTACTCGCAAATGGTCGATGCAATACTCGAACAAGTACGTCTTGGCTTAAACGTGGTTGTTGCTTTGTATGGTCATCCTGGCGTTTTTGCTTGTGTGTCGCATTTATCGATTAAGCAGGCGAGATTAGAAGGTTATCAAGCTGAAATGCTGCCAGGAGTTTCAGCAGAATCGTGCCTATGGGCTGATTTAGGTATAGATCCTGGCACTTCCGGACATCAAAGCTACGAAGCCACTCAATTTATGCTGTATCAGCATATTCCTAACCCTAAGACCCATCTACTCCTGTGGCAAATATCGTTAGCTGGCGAACATACGTTAACTGAATTTTCGACAACATCAGAGCGGTTAGAGATCTTAGTTGAGCATCTATCACAGTGGTATCCGCGTGAGCATGAGGTAGTCATTTACGAAGCTGCTACCTTACCTCATTTAAAACCTAGAATTGAACGTTTCAACCTTGAGCAGTTGCCTCATGTTGAACTCAGCACCATTAGTACATTATTAATACCTCCCTCGGAGCAATTAGCTTTAAATTTCGACATATTAAAGCGCCTTGGGATTGAAGCTTGCGATATTGGATAAACCTTTCAACACTAAAATGGAAATTACTATGTCAAAACTTAGCTCTTTTTTAACGGATTTAAGCTCGGATGCAAAATTAAAACAAGCCTATGAAAGCTCGCCTGAAAAAGTCATGCAGGATTACGGCTTGAGTAAAGAGGAACAAGAAGCTGTAATGTCATGCGATGAAGGTAAAGTTTGTGCATTAATTGGGGATGTTGATAAATCTAAAATATTGTTTGTTCATCACTCTTAGGCTAATGGCTTGAAATTTTTATTATTGATTTTGTTTTTTCTAAGTCCTTTTGCTTTTGCCAATACTGACCAGCAAATTGATATAGAGTTATCGCAATTAGAAAAAACGATGAAAACTTCCCCTGATGAAGGGGAGGTGCTTTTTAGTGCCTTACATGATAAAAGCTCAATTTTAAATAATGACCAGCTTGCTAGGTTATGGATGATCGATGCCCAAAGACAAATAATGATAGGCAATTTTGAGACTGCACTTATTCGCCTAGATGATGTACAAAAAGTGGCAACAGATAGAATATTATTAACCCAGTCTTATATGTATAAGGTCACTTCATATATAGGCCTAAAAAATTACACTTCTGCATTTATTGAATTAAGAAAGAACCTTGAACGAGTAGAAACCTACCAAGATCTAGAATTAAAACTAGAGTCATATTTACGTATTTTAAATGTATACCTGGACATGGATGCATATAAAGAAAGTAAACGAATTTCTGAGAAACTATTGGACTTGAATAAACAACAGTCACCTAAAAGCCATTGCTATGGGCTTGTAGGACTAGGCTACAGCAATTTGAATTTGAGACTCTACCAAGAAGCTACCTCCACTTTTGACGAAGCATACGCTTATTGTCAAACTCACGAGTTTTCTCTTGTTGGGGCTATGGCTCTAAAAGGGTTAGCTGAAATCAACCTGGAAATGAGTGAATATAGTAAGGCTAAAGAGCAGTTGGAAACTGCTTTAAATGTTTATCAAAGATTCAATTTCAGCTACGAACTATCAAGGACAAACGCACTATTAGCGATAGTCCACTATCATATTAAAGAATTCGAAACCGCTACCCATTATGCTGAATTGGTCAATGCGCTACCCAATGATTCTATTTATATGTTACCTAAGAGAAAAGTAAGTGAAATATTATCAATGCTTGCTAATCGACAAGGTAGATATAAAGAAGCTTATCAATATCAGGTTCTAGCTCATGCCTTAGATATGCAGATAATCAATGAGAAAAAAGTAAAAGAAAATGCCTACCAAATGGTTAAGTTCGATTCTGCAGAGAAAACTCGTGAACTGAACCAACTCGTACAAGATCATGAGATGATTGCTAAGCAGCGTAGTATGTTGAATAACGAAAAAAGCTCTTCTTTTATGTTCTCAACGGTATTAGTCGGCACGGTGGCTTTTTTGAGTTTGATGTTGTCAGCAGCTTGGATGCAGCGAAATCAATTCCGTAAACAAGCGCAAATAGATGCGTTGACAGGTTTATATAATCGAGGCGCAGGCATCGAAAAAGCTGAGAATGAATTTATTCAAGTGCAAGCTCAGCAAGGCAGTATTAGTGTCATTGTTATTGATTTAGATTGGTTTAAAAAAATTAATGATAGTTACGGCCATGCTACTGGTGACTGGGCGTTAAAAAAGGTGGCTGATACGATTACTGAACATAAACGTGCCAGTGACATTGTTTGCCGTTTAGGTGGCGAAGAATTTGCGATCTTTATGCCGTTCACTGATATTGATTTTGCATATGAATGCGCGCAAAGCTTGTGTACAGCATTTGCTAATATCAATACTCGTTACTCTGGTCATCAATTTACGATTACAGGTAGTTTTGGGGTGAGTGATTTAATTAACGATGACTTAAGCCTAGACCCTATATTAAATCGTGCAGATAACGCGCTCTATAAAGCGAAATCTGAAGGTCGAAATCGAGTAGTTAAGTCTTAAGTAAGGCATGTCTCTTTTTAAATATCAGTGTCGTGCTTAGTTCTCATATCAAAACAAATCCAAACAACCCATAGCTGTTTCAATTATTTTCTATTCTTAATGCGAGTTATTCATAAATAGCACTGCTATCTATCGTTTTTATTGTGGCGGCGTTGGCTGTTACTGCATTACTTACCTTAATACTTTCTTGTTGCTGCCTATTTCTGGATTCCAGACTTTTGGTTCTTGCGTATAGATTCTTGTGTATTGATTCTTTTGGTTAGTATTGTGAGCTGTGAGCTGTGAGCTGTGAGCTGTGAGCTGTGAGCTGTGAGTTTTGTGCTTTGTGCCTGTCAGAGGACTATGGTTCGTACTCACTCACTCACTCAATCACTCAATCACACACCTGATCAATCAGTCACTCAATCTAAGACACAAGTATTCAGAGTATTGCCTTTCAATGCTTTCGCTTGGGGGCTTGCTGTTGTAAGCATTCAAAACAAGAGCTGTGAATCATCATTTGGCTGTTTCTTTTACTATTCATTTAACTATTTATTTGACCATTAATTTACTCATTGTTGATCATGAAAGCTCGGTTACAACCACTAGCTGTGATAGTTCATCCATATGCAGGCTAGCTATTAACGTCTGATTATTCCCATTATGTTTGCTACCCCCTGCACTAAGTCTTCAACTAACACTTCAATCAACTCTTCAATTAACGCTTTAGTAAATCATACGCCCTCTGAATTAGACTCATATGATCCTAAGTCATAAGTTGAGGGGGAATATATGGTTGAAGCGTGCAGTTAATCCTTCTAGTCACTGCGGTGTTTTTGATGGTTTTTCAGCTCAAAAATCGAAAAATGACAGTTTTTTTACTTTTTAATAAAAAAAATCGATTTATTTTCATTGAAACCAAGAAATTCTGTGATGTTGATCGGGCAACATCGGTCAAGCTCTAGAGTAATTATTCTACTATTGTAATTTCGTTAACGTAAACGTCAACTTAAAACGCTTGTTTGAATCCACTTTTGAAGGAGCTTTATCTATGTCATTGTTTTTAATCATTTAGGTTGCTTTACCTTTAGGTTAGTTCAAAACAAAAGCTTGATTCTACTTTGGTATAAATACATAAAATTTAAGTAAATTAAAATTTACACTATGTTTTTATATTACCTTTTAAATTACCTTTCGTGACGTCTGGTTAAGTTGTAAGACAATTTACCATTAAGGTTATGTTAAAAGTTTGTTTTATTTAAAAATTTAGTTAAAACATATGCTTGGGTGTTTGTGTGGCTTGGTAATACCAATTTATCTTCATGTTTTTGATTGTTTTTAGGTCATTTCAAGCTGTTGCAAATGCAAACGTTTCTGGTTAGGTTTTAGTACGAAACAAACATTTGGTGGTTAAATTTTGGCAGGTTTGTTTTGGAGATAGAGAAATAGAGCGCAACCCGCTTTCATCTATAAAGTCATGCTTAATGTGCAGGCTTCTCTCTTTTTAAAACTGACTTATGCTCAAGGGGCTTAATATGACAGCAGAACAATTAGTGGCTAAATATGCTAAATCGCAGCCAAGTGCTGATACTGAATTACCAACAAGCGCAGAACTTGCGTTAATTGGTCCAAAGGTCCCTGGCCAAGAAACAATCTTTAATGATGGCGCGCTTTCTTTACTTGCTGCGCTGTGTGAAGAGCTTAATGAAGAAGTACCTGAGCTGCTGAGTAAGCGTAAACAAAAGCAGCAACGCATTGATAATGGTGAGCTTCCAGATTTTTTGCCAGAAACTCGCGCTATTCGTGATGGTGAGTGGAGCATTCGTGGCATGCCAGAAGATCTCACTGACCGTAGAGTGGAAATTACCGGTCCTGTAGATCGTAAAATGATTATTAATGCCCTGAACGCCAACGTGAAAGTATTTATGGCAGATTTTGAAGATTCATTAGCACCTAGTTGGGAAAAGGTGGTTCAAGGTCAAATTAACCTACGTGATGCTGTTCGAGGCGATATCAGTTTTACAGCAGAAAACACGGGTAAGCATTACACCTTAGATGAAGATCCAGCTGTATTAATTTGCCGCGTTCGTGGTCTGCATTTAAAAGAGAAACATGTTGAATTTAAAGGCGAAGCTATCCCTGGTGGATTATTTGATTTCGCAATGTACTTTTATCACAACTACCACCAGTTATTAGCTAAAGGTAGTGGCCCTTATTTCTATATCCCAAAACTTGAAAGCCATGTTGAGGCTCGCTGGTGGGCAAAAGTATTCGCTTTTGTTGAAGAACGTTTTTGTTTAAAGCCTGGCACCATCAAATGTACTTGTTTGATTGAAACATTGCCTGCGGTATTCGAGATGGACGAAATCCTCTACGAACTTCGTTCAAATATTGTGGCTTTGAACTGTGGACGTTGGGATTACATCTTTAGTTATATCAAAACACTTAATAAACATGCCGATCGTGTTTTACCCGATAGACAAGCTGTGACCATGGATACGCCTTTCTTAAGTGCCTATTCACGCTTACTGATTAAGACTTGTCATAAACGTGGCGCATTAGCGATGGGCGGCATGGCGGCATTAATTCCGGCTAAAACAGCTGAAGAAAATGAAATCATCTTACAAAAGGTTAAAGGCGATAAGGAGCTAGAGGCTCGCAATGGTCATGATGGCACTTGGGTTGCACATCCAGGTCTTGCTGATACTGCAATGACCATCTTTAACGACTACATAGGTACTGGTACTAACCAATTACATATTACTCGTGATGTTGATGCACCCATTTTAGCTGATGAGCTACTAGCACCTTGTGCTGGTGAGCGAACAGAAGCTGGGATGCGCTTAAATATTCGAATCGCGCTGCAATACATTGAAGCATGGATCCAAGGTAATGGCTGTGTGCCGATTTACGGCTTAATGGAAGATGCAGCAACAGCAGAAATTTCACGTACTTCTATTTGGCAATGGATTCAACACGAAAAATCATTATCAAATGGAAAATTAGTCACAAAAGCATTGTTCAAAAGCATGCTCAGCGAAGAGCTTGGCACAGTAGAGCAAGAGCTTGGCAGCGAAAGATTTAACCAAGGTAAGTTTAATCAAGCGGCGGGTTTATTTGATGAAATTACCACTTCAGATGAGCTGGTTGATTTCTTAACTTTACCAGGTTACGAGCTACTAACTGCTTAGTTTTAAAGAGTTCAACAAGCTGTAACAAGCTTAATAGATAGAAATGGTATGACACATTGGGGTGTGAATACCGACATTAAATAGCATAACAAAACGAATTACACAGGAAGGAGTAACACTATGTCTAACACTAATAAGCAACTAACTCGTCAAGAACAGATTGATGCGATTAAGAAGGATTGGGCTGAAAACCCACGTTGGAAAGGTGTTAAGCGTCCGTTTACTGCAGAAGAAGTCGTCAAGTTACGTGGTTCGGTTGTGCCTGAGAATACCATCGCACAGCGTGGTGCTGAAAAACTTTGGAGCCTAATTAATGGCGGCGCAAAGAAAGGTTATGTGAACTCTTTAGGCGCATTAACAGGTGGTCAAGCTGTACAACAAGCTAAAGCGGGTATTGAAGCGATTTATCTTTCAGGTTGGCAGGTAGCAGCTGATGCTAACTTAGCGGGCACTATGTACCCAGATCAGTCTTTATACCCTGCAAACTCAGTACCTGCTGTAGTGGGACGTATTAATAATTCATTCCGTCGTGCTGACCAAATTCAGTGGGGCAAAGAAGTGAATCCAGGTGATGAAAATTACACAGATTATTTCTTACCGATTGTTGCTGATGCAGAAGCTGGTTTTGGTGGCGTACTGAATGCATTTGAGCTAATGAAATCAATGATCGATGCCGGTGCTGCGGGTGTTCACTTTGAAGATCAGTTAGCGTCAGTTAAAAAATGTGGTCACATGGGCGGTAAAGTATTAGTCCCTACACAAGAAGCGGTTCAAAAGTTAGTTGCTGCACGTTTAGCGGCTGATGTAAGCGGTGTTGAAACACTGGTAATTGCACGTACCGATGCTAACGCAGCTGATTTAATGACATCTGACTGCGATGCTTATGACCGTGACTTTGTTACTGGTGAGCGAACTGAAGAAGGCTTTTACCGTGTTAATGCGGGTATAGACCAAGCTATTTCTCGCGGTCTAGCTTACGCACCTTATGCTGATTTGATTTGGTGTGAAACGGCTAAACCATGTCTTGAAGAAGCAAAGAAATTTGCTGATGCAATTCATGCACAGTACCCAGACCAATTACTCGCTTATAACTGTTCACCTTCATTTAACTGGAAGAAGAACTTGGACGATGCAACGATTGCGAAGTTCCAACAAGAACTTTCGAACATGGGCTACAAGTACCAGTTCATTACGTTAGCGGGCATTCATAACATGTGGTACAACATGTTCGATTTAGCTTATGACTATGCACGTGGTGAAGGTATGAAGCACTATGTTGAAAAAGTACAAGAAGTTGAATTTGCAGCAGCTGAAAAAGGCTACACATTCGTATCGCATCAGCAAGAAGTGGGTACTGGTTACTTTGACCAAGTCACTACTTGTATTCAAGGCGGTAAGTCATCAGTGACAGCGTTAACAGGCTCTACTGAAGAAGAACAGTTTTAATCGTTATTAACTTTGTAACAGTTTAGCTGCTTTGCAGCTGATTTACCCCGGTGTTACTCACCTACAGGTTTCATCGGGTTTTTATCCAGTATTCGGAATATTAGCGAAAGCTAGCAGTGGTTCTTAATGCGAGGATTTTTAACTTCCTACCCAGTAAGTTTTCAACCATTCGCTTGTGTTGCGGCTCTTCGGAGCCGTTTTTTTTTGCAAAAAATAATGAGTTTATTGTTATTAAAAGGTTATAGTAAAAATACTGTCATAATTGATGAGTCTGTACTTGAAAACCTCACTACCCATAACAAAAGGTGTCGATTACTGGACTAAACGTATTAGTGATCAAGAAATGCCTGCTTTATGTTCCACTATTAGAGACTTAGAGAAACTTGCTAAGGATGATGTGTCTTCATTAGCGTCTCTTGGTCGAAGTGTTATGCACGATAATGCCTTAACCACGCGTATTTTACGGGTTGCCAATAGTGCTATTTATAATAAAGGTACTAGCCATGTGACTACTGTTAGCCGTGCAGCAGTCGTGCTTGGCTTTGATACCATTCGTAATATCTGCATTACCGCAAAACTGCTAACGAGTCTTTTAGAAAATCATAACCTTTCCGAATCTGTTTATCAGCGTTTAATCAAATTGATGGCGCACTCATTTCAATCGGCAATGATTTCGAGAGTGATGCTCAAAGATTATGATGAAGCCTTGCGTGAAGAGGTGTTTATCGCCTCTTTATTATATCGAATCGGGGAAAGTGCTTTTTGGAGTATTGGCGGTGATTTTGTTGATCATTTAGATCAAGCTTTATTAGCGTGTGACTCGCCCAAGCAGCAGAAAGTTATCGTCAGGGAAAAACTTGGTACCTCGTTCTCGCAGTTAACGCAAAGCATTGCTAGAGCTTGGGGCTTAGGGGATGTGCTCACCACATCTTTGTCACACCCTGATGAAAGAATGCCTGAAATTCGCAGTATATTTTTAGCTAACGAAATTACAGATGCTTTGAATCAGCCCCATGTAAATGCTGAAAAGCTAAATGAATTATTAACTGCCGCTGCTGAAATTCAAAATATCAGTTTAGAGCAATGTAAAGCGCGGCTGAGTCGCTGTGCTGAAGCAACGATACGTTTAGCTGAAGATTATGGTGCCATTGAACTTGTTCAACACTTGCCTGATACAGCAGAAATAATATCGACATTAGATAAGCCTGAACCTTTGCAGCAGTTTAGAGAAGCTAATTTGGTTCTTCAGCTGAAAAAATTACGTGAGCTGACAGAGTTTGCGATTCACAAAGCCGATTTTAATCAAGTTGTGCAAACAACTTTAGAAGGGGTTTTAGACGGTGTAGGAGTTGATCGCTGCGCAGTGATGTTACTGTCTCCTAATCGAAAACAACTATCACCACGGATTGCTTTTGGTGATGATGCGGATAAATTCAAGCAAAAACTTTTAATTGAAATGTCAGGTGACAGTAATCCATTTTTGCAAAGCATAAACAGTAAAAAGGCGAAGTGGTTGCACGAGTTTGATGAAAGAGCACCTGCTGATATGGATGCTTTTATTGGTTCAGATTTTGACTTAAGCCAGTTTAAACATGGTTTTGTGGTTGCGCCCATTGTCGTTAATGATAAAACGATTGGTTTGTTTTATGCGGACAAACAATTTTCTGCAAGGCAGCTTACTCAACAAGATTTTGATAGCTTTTGTCATTTAACTCAATTGGCCAATCTTTGCTTTGGGCTTACGGTAAAATAACAAATATTCACTTAAACTCACATATCAACAGGCTTGTGTTTTACGCATTTTACCTACAGTGGTCGTTACTTTGATGAGGATTACTGTTGTGAAACTGCTTAAACATGAGCTTAGTTTTACACATGAGCTTGATTTTACACACGAACTTAGTTTTACAAATGAGATTACTTTTAAACATGAAAATGCTTTCAAATAATGGCTTTAATTCCTTTTGTCGTCGTTCGACTCTTTACCGTTTTCTAATGTGCTGCAGCTTATTGTGCAGCCTTATTATCTCATTTCGCCTCACAGCTTCAGCGTCTGAATTAACACTTAATTCACCACAAGCTTCTCAAGCACTTGAGATTATGGATACTGCTCGAAATAGATTAATTCCTGTTGAGTTATATCATCCTTCATCTAAGTTCGCTTGTACGCCAGATAAACCATGCCCTGTGGTTATTCTAAGTTCTGGGTATGGATTGTTGCATACTGATTATCAATTCATTAGCCATTTCTTTCAGCAACATGGCACGCTAGTTATTGCGGTTCGTCATGAGCTACCGTCAGATCCTTCGTTGTCAGGTATTCAGCCATTTATGGAAACACGATCTGAAAATTGGCAGCGCGGCGCAAATACTTTGGATTTCATTCACGAGTACTTTAGCGGTGATGAGCTTTATGCTGAAGCTCATCATTATGCAAACTATGACTTTAATCAAATCACCCTGGTGGGTCACTCTAATGGCGGCGATATTTCAGCTTGGTTAGCTGACTACGGTGTTGTTAGCAACAAATCAAAGCTAAATGGTGCAGGGGCAAACAAAAGCACAAATAAACAGGTGCAATATATTGCTCGTATTATTACGTTAGATCATCGCAGAGTGGCTCTGCCAAGAAGTCCTGATATTGAAGTGTTATCTATACGAGCAAGTGATTATCCTGCAGATGAAGGTGTGCTTCCTGGCGCTGATGAAGATGCTGCAAATATTTCTGTAGTCACGATTGAAAAAGCCAGACACAACGATATGAATGATTATGGGCCTGAATGGTTAAAAAACGAGATAGTACGTATCATTGCTAAGCAGTTTTATAGTGCAGAATAAGCCCAAGCTATAAACTAAGGCTATTAACTAAAGCTATAAACTAAAGCTATAAACTAAAGCTATAAACTAAAGCTATAAACTAAAGCTATAAACTAAAGCTATTAACAAAAAAAACTGCCAATATTGATGGCCAACGGGTTAATGCCATGGCCATCATCACAAATAGTATTCTGGGCTTATGAACCAGCAACTATTAATCTACTCCTATTATCTTGCTCCTATAAGCTTGGCTACGGCCTTAGCATTCTCATTAGGGATAGCAATGCTTAAGTGGTATTGCACAATCTTCCAACCATTTTCAGTGAGTTGCAATGCACCTGTACCGCGGCATAAACCGTAACTTGCACTATGCAGTAACTCATCAAATACGATGGTATTGTCAAATTGTAATAACTGGCGAGATTTGACCTCATAGTGCCATCCATCAGTGGGTCTTGCATAACCTGCAAACTGGCTCATATCCCACCGCTCAGTCGCATCGGTGCCAAGAAAAACGGCTTTCTCATCATAAAGTGAAAAGTAGCTATCCCAATTAGCATTACTGGCATCTTGATGGAGTTTATCTAATAAAGTATCGGCTTGCTGTCTCGACTCAACTGAAATCGTGTCATTGGCTTCTGCTGGAAGTGATGACATTAGCCATAAACTGCTGGTTAATAGAAAGGTAAGAAGCGCTTTATGCATGGAAATTCCTTGTTGTATTTTTATACTAAATTAACTCAGTATGGCACTAGTGCCAGTTGATGGGGTCAAGCTGATAAAATTGGCTTAACTCTTTATAAAGCAAATTGTGTCGTTGGTAAAATTCATGGGGTTTTTCAAAGAAGGTCTCGCTAATAACGGCAAAAAACTCAGCAGGGTTAGTCGCGCCATAATAGCTAAACAATGAGGGAACTTGTTGTTTTGCACAGTGTTGTAGGTTTTCAAACTCCTGACCTAACACCTTCGACCAGGTTGAATAATTTGTAATGTCTCGCAAAGGTGGCGCACCGTTCGCTTGGCCATTTTCTTGATCGAGTTGATGTGCGAATTCATGAATCACGACATTTTGACCATCAAATGGATCTGCGGCACCATCAAGAGTGCTCTTCCAGGATAATATAATTTTCCCATTCCCCCATGATTCACCGAGTAAAACATTTCGTTGATTAGATTCAACTCCAGCAAAGTCAGTGCCTCTTTTCTCGACAATAAAGGCATATGGATATACTAAAATCTGTTTCAGTTTTGGGTAAAAGTTCGTTTTACGATTGAGTAGTAGTAAGCATGCCTGAGCCGCAATGGTGACTTTGACTTCATCTGTAATCTCAAAGCCGTCACAGCCAACAAATTCCTTTTCTGCAATAAACACTTGAATGTGTTTTTTAAGTTGCAGTTGAAGATCGGTTGGCATCGCTTTGAAATAAGGGAATCGACGCTTAAGTATGTTTCGCCACGCTTTAGGAAATGGTTGCAGCGTGATTTTTTCTCTATGACGCTGAGTTCGCATTGGCTTGGACACAATAAGGCCAATGGCAATAATTGAAACAATGATCAAAGCCAATAGTGCAAACATATGCCCTCGTTAATAAGTAATAAGCTTAAATAGGTTATTGGGCGACTAAGTATGATTTTCAAGGGTAAGTTTAGATATAGCTAATAAAGCTAGTGTAAATTAGTCATAAAAAAACTGGCAATCAACAAAAGTTGATGCCAGCAAAGAGGGGGGAGGGATTTTTATTTTTTTAGTGCGTTACTCAAATTAATTATTGGGTTAATGCTTAGGGCCTGTTGATCTTTGCTGGTTAAGTTTTGTTCGAAATAAAAGCGTTTTAATCGAGACGGATGAGTTGATGCCTAGTCATCTAAGCAAAATTCATCCAACAAAGAGTAAAACGCTTTTAGTCGAACCCTTTGGGCAGCGTTTGTTGGCCATTTTTACTGCGTTATCGACTTATTATGTAGAATAACTACACTACAAAGTCTCTGCCTTGTATAAACAGCCAACAACTCGCTGCAAAAACAACCTTGAAAGATCAACAGACCCTAAGCTAAATAGTATCTAAGAAGGTCAATATTTTCCTTTGTTGGGTTTTTATTTTAATTAACCCAAGACTAATGCGCTAAAAACACCGATAATTCACCCTAATTCGATAGATAAGCGCGATCGTTAGCGCTGTTTTAACTATATTTTGCTAGTCAGTTGTGGGTGTATTCAATGGAAATCAAAGTTAACTTTCTCGATAACTTAAGGCTTGAAGCCAAGTTTGACGATTTTACGGTCACGGCCGATCAGCCTATTCGCTATAAAGGTGATGGCACTGCGCCAAGTCCGTTTGATTATTTCCTTGCATCATCTGCGCTGTGTGCGGCGTACTTTATCAAGGTGTATTGTAAGGCGCGTGATATTTCTACTGACAATATTCGCTTGTCGCAAAATAATATTGTCGACCCTGAAGATCGTTATAACCAGATCTTTCAAATTCAGGTTGAACTGCCTGATGATATTTCTGAAAAAGATCGCACCGGGATCTTACGCTCAATTGATCGTTGTACAGTGAAGAAAGTTGTACAAACCAGTCCAGAATTTAAAGTTGAAACCGTTGAAAACCTCGATGCAGATGCCAATGCAATGCTAATGGGTCAACCTGACGGTGATGAAAGCACCTTCATTCTAGGTAAAGATTTACCCCTAGAAGAAACCATTAAAAACATGACAGGCATGCTAGCCGACCTTGGGATGAAAATTGAAATCTCATCTTGGCGTAACATAGTGCCAAACGTGTGGTCATTACATATCCGTGATGCTGCATCACCAATGTGTTTCACCAATGGTAAAGGCGCAACCAAAGAAAGTGCATTATGTTCAGCGTTAGGCGAATTTATTGAACGCTTAAATTGTAACTTTTTCTATAACGATCAGTTCTTTGGCAATGAGATCGCTAATAGCGAATTCGTACATTACCCAAATGAAAAGTGGTTTGAGCTTGAAGAAGATGATGCGCTGCCTAAGGGGATTTTGGATGAGTACACGCTAGATATCTACAACCCAGATGAAGAGCTACATGGCTCGCATTTGATTGATACTAACTCAGGTAATATTGAGCGTGGTATCTGCACGATCCCTTATACTCGTCACTCTGATGGCGAAACGGTGTATTTCCCGTCAAACTTAATTGAAAACCTATTCTTAAGTAACGGCATGAGCGCGGGTAATAACCTGCAAGAAGCCCAAGTTCAGTGTTTATCAGAAATCTTTGAACGCGCAGTTAAGCGTCAAATCATTGAGCAAGAAATAGTCCTGCCAGATGTGCCAATGTCAGTGCTTGAGAAATACCCAAGTATTCTTGCGGGTATTAAAGGCTTAGAAGATCAAGGCTTCCCAGTTGTTGTTAAAGATGCCTCACTGGGTGGTGAATTCCCAGTAATGTGTGTCACCTTAATGAACCCGAAAACTGGCGGTGTATTTGCTTCATTCGGCGCGCATCCAAGCTTTGAAGTCGCATTAGAACGAAGCCTTACTGAATTACTACAAGGTCGCAGTTTTGAAGGGTTAAACGATGTCCCTAAGCCTACGTTTAACAGCATGGCTGTTAGTGAACCAGAAAACTTTGTTGAGCACTTTATTGATTCAACGGGTGTTATTTCATGGCGTTTCTTTAGCAGTAATCACGACTACGAATTTTGCGAGTGGGATTTCTCTGGCACCTCAGAGGAAGAAGCCAACGGCTTGTTTGGCATTTTAGAAGCGTTAGGCAAAGAAGTGTATACCGCTGAATTTGATCAATTAGGCGCATCAGCATGTCGTATGTTAGTACCTGATTTTTCTGAAGTGTACCCAGTAGAAGATTTAATCTGGGATAACACCAATAAAGCGTTGGATTACCGCGAAGATATTTTAAACCTGCACTCATTATCGGATGAAGAGCTGGTGGATTTAGTGAATCGTTTAGATGAAAGTCAGCAAGATAACTACACTGACATTCGCACCATGATTGGCATTGTATTTGATGAAAATACCGTGTGGGGACAGCTGACTATTATGGAGCTGAAAATCCTTATTTACCTAGCATTGGGTGCTCATGAAGAAGCCAGCGAATTGGTCGGTGACTTCTTACAGTTTAACGATAACACGGTTGAACGTGGCTTGTTCTATCAAGCGGTAAACGCCGTACTTGAAATTGAACTAGAAGAAGACCTTGAGCTTGAGCATTACCTACATAGCTTTAACCGTATGTTCGGGGAAGAAGTGATGGAAAATGTTGTCGGCAGTGTAAACGGTAGCGTGCGTTTTTATGGTTTAACTAAAACCAGCATGAACCTTGAAGGGATTGAGCCACATTTGCGTCTGATTGAAAGCTATAAAAAGCTGCATCAAGCGCGTAAGTTGGCTGCGAAGTAATCTACATTCAGCCAATGTATTAACGATAAAAGCGAACCTCAAGGTTCGCTTTTTTATTTGCTGCATTATAAGTGGTTGAACATGTATCAGTGTTTGTAAAAATATGAAATCGGCTTTTGTCATAATACTGATGCGAGCTTTGGATTATAATAGGCCCATTCGTTTGCCCTTCATCATTTAGGAATATGTTTATGTCTTCACACCCATTTGACGCCTTAACCTTAGACAATGGCGCACAACTGATTTTTACCCCTTGTCCTGGTACTAAAGAGGCCTCATTAACTGATTCAGTTGCTACCTTAAAGCAAGCTGGTACTGATATGCTGCTGACGTTAATGTTTGATAAAGAAATGGTGGCTAATAATGCTGAGTCTTTACCGAATGTCTGCGCTGAGAATGATATTCGCTGGATTCAATTACCTATATTGGATGATGCAGCGCCTAATGAAGTATTTGAAGCAGCGTGGCAAACGCACAAAGATGAAATACTTGAGCTAGTCTCACAAAAGGGCACCATTGCCGTTCACTGTAAAGGCGGCACTGGGCGTACAGGTTTAGTGATCGGTTTAATCATGTTGGCACATGGCATACCAGCCGATAAGGTGATTGCTGAAGTGCAAAATATTCGCCCTAAAGCGCTTAAAAATCCTGTGCAAGTGGCTTATTTTAATTCTTACGCTTAATTATCCTTTCGTCAGTATCGACTTCTAATGAGTGTCTTTTAGATTGGCGGTACTGACCACTTCTTACCTTCTTTTAAATACCCTAATTTAATACAAGTTTTTCTCTCTGATGCTTTTAAACGCTATCTAAAGCAGTTCTGGTCGAATATATCCTCACATCGTTTACTTAAAAATCTGCTGACCGAGTATCTGAATTTAACTGAGTCACTTATGGTTTTGATTGCAAATTAACCTGTGGTTCTGGCAATAAAATGGGGAATACTTAGTTTGTATAACAAAAAATTATGATTTTAAGAATTTTTAATGATTATATTTTTATAATACTAAGTCGTAAAATAGCTTTATTCGCTAGAGATAGCAGCACATTTATTTGCACATACTTAAGGGTATTTTATGAAATTTCTACACACGATGATCAGAGTTGCTGATCTTGATACATCAATAGAATTTTACACTCATGTATTGGGTATGAAGGTGTTAGAGCGTCATGAAAATACTGATTATCGCTATACCTTAGTGTTTGTTGGTTATGAGCAAGGCGGCACGACTATCGAATTGACCCATAATTGGGATACCAATGAATATGAAATGGGTAACGCTTTTGGTCATTTAGCCTTAGGTGTTGACGATATTTATGCGGCGTGTGACAAGATTAAAGCATTAGGCGGAAACATCACTCGCGAGCCAGGCCCTGTTAAAGGCGGCGAAACTCACATTGCTTTTATTACCGATCCAGATAACTACCAGATTGAACTGATTCAATTAGATTAAATTTTCCTTGGCATATTGCCGATTGATTTCCCATTTTCGTTATAAGGAAAGACCATGAAAGATGCATTATTTCAAACTATTCAATTAGGTGAACACGCCCTAAAAAACCGTATTGTTATGCCACCAATGACACGCTCTCGTGCAACACAGCCTGGTAACTCTGCAAACGATATGATGGCTGAGTACTATGGTCAGCGCGCACAAGCAGGTCTAATTGTGGCTGAGGGCACCCAAATTTCAGCAATGGGTCAAGGCTATGCTTGGACACCAGGCATTTACTCGCCTGAGCAAATTGCGGGTTGGAAGAAAACCACTGAAGCCGTGCATGCTAATGGTGGAGTTGTCTTTGCTCAGCTTTGGCACGTAGGTCGCGTTACCCATCCAGCAAACATTGGCGGTGAACAGCCAATTTCATCATCAGCGATGAAAGCTGAAAATGTAAAAGTATTCATTGATGACGGCAGCAATGCACCGGGTTTTGTGGATGTGGTTGAGCCACGTGCAATGACCAAAGCTGATATCGAACAAGTGATTGGGGAGTATCGTCAGGCTGCATTAAATGCCATTGAAGCAGGCTTTGATGGAATCGAGTTACATGCGGCAAATGGTTATTTGATCAATCAGTTCATTGATTCAGAAGCGAACGATCGCACTGATGAATATGGTGGCTCAATCGAAAACCGTCTACGCTTTTTAAGTGAAGTCGTCACGGCGATGGTTGATGCAATTGGCGCTGATAAAGTGGGTGTGCGTTTAGCGCCATTTACCTCACTTAACGGCACTGTTGATGCAACGCCTGTTGAAACCTATACCGCTGCTGCAGCAATGCTTAATGGCCATAACATTGTTTATTTACACATCGCAGAAGTAGATTGGGATGATGCGCCTGAAACCCCACTTGAATTCAGACAAGCCGTACGTGAAGCTTACAAAGGCGTGTTAATTTACGCAGGTAAGTATGACGCAGCAAAGGGCGGACAAGCGATTAACGATGGCTTAGCTGACATGATTGGTTTTGGTCGTCCGTTTGTATCAAACCCTGACCTACCGAACCGCATCAAAAATGGTTACCCGTTAGTTGCCCATGATCCAGCTACCTTATTCGGCGGAGATGAAAAAGGCTTAACTGATTACCCAGAGTACAGTGAGCAGTAAACTAGCTCATGGCTAAAAAGATTGGCTAGTTGAATCCGCTGCGATCTACTAGAATAGAGATTAATAGCAACCTCGCTAACGCTTGGTTGCTATTTTTTTGGTATTTTAATTATTTAAATCCACCGTGATAAATCTCGTTGATTTCACAGTTTACAACAACGATGTTCGTGACTTTATCGATAATCGTTTATAACAGCGTCACTTCTTTTCATATTCATCAATTCCACTTTAGAGGCCATACATGCGCGGAGCCTTGTTTTTATTCATCGCCACTTTGTTGGCTGCACTTGGCTGGATAGCCTCGAAAGTCGTGGTAATGGATATGCCAGGCGAGACCTTTATTGCCAGTCGCTTCATGCTAGCAAGTCTAGTGTTACTGCCATTTTGCTATAAAAGCTTATGGCGTTTGCGGGCGAAACAAATTCTGCTTGCTTGTGGCGTGGGGATCTTTCTAGGTCTGGCACTATTGGTATGGGTACATGCGGTGTCAGTGACCCAAAGCTTGTCGGAAGGGGCATTCATCATGAGCCTAGCCATGATCATTGCACCGATGACAGCCTGGATTTTATTTAAGATTAAGCCTAACAAAGCTTTTTGGTATGCCTTACCCATGAGTATTGCTGGGATGATGCTCATGACATTAACCAATGGCTGGCAAGTGGATGAATCTCAATGGTTCTTTTTATTCGCTTCAGCGTTATTGTCAGTTCATTTTGTATTAAATAAGAAGATCAGCAATCGTATTAAACCGTTAGATTCAATCTGCTTACAGCTGTTTATGGTAGGTTTAGTCGGCGGTATTTATGTTGCGTTCACGCAGCAAGCACCGTTTGAAGTCAGCAGTAACTTGGCGATATGGTTTGTGTTATCTACAGTGTTTGCGACATCGCTGCGTTACTTATTACAGACAATAGGTCAGTATTCTGTGAACATGGAAACCGCCGCGCTGATTATGGTTTTAGAGCCGATTTGGACCTTAATGTTGAGTATCTTGATGTTAGGTGAAAGCGTAGAAATGCAAAAGCTAGCGGGTGGCGTGGTGATCTTCTTGTCATTGATTATGTATATTAAGCTGTCAAAAAGAGATACGGCTCAGATTAAAAAATCATTACAATAATAACCTGACTAACGAAAGCTACTCATTGACAAAACGCCCTCAGAAGAGGGCATTTTGTTTAATGTGATAGCGTTAATTGCCATATATTGCTTTGACTCAATTCAATTCTATCGCAGGCCAAAAAGTTGCGCTGAACGGCTAAATTACAGCCACTGGGTGCTCTGCCTGAAAAATGATGCAGAGGCTTTATTTCGTTGTTGGTTAAATTTAATGACAGATACTCTTTGCCAAGTAGGTAATATATATAGTCTCCCTTTAGCTGCCAATGTCGCCAAGCTGCAATAGGGAAATCATCAATCAGTACCTTCTCTGCCACTTCATCATTTAAGTTCTCAGTACTTACATTTAAGTTTAATTGGAATAATCCAGGGTGATTGAATTTGCTAAAGTAGACAGTTTGGTTATTTGCTTGAACGCTATAACCGCCTTTTGTTGTCAACTGTGAGGCTGTGCCTTGGTTAATATTACCTTGTGCATCAATTGGTAATTGCCAAATATTCCACTTGTTGTCTATTTCTGCGCTAAATAAGATGGCATTTTCACTTGCGGCAACATGATGTACTTGAGCAAAGCTTTCAGCTATTGCTTGCCAGCGTTGATCGTTTATTGAGTAGCGAAACAGTTGACTGTTAATACTCGCAATCAAATACTTATCGTTATGTGTCCAAGCCATTGCACTGATGTGCTTTATCTCACCTTTGAAGGCTGTTTGTATGAGCGTACTTTTACCATCTTTAATATAGATATTTCTTTCACCATTTCGATCAGAAATAAAAGCCATAATATTGCTTTGATTACCTAATACTGGTGTTTGATTGATACCTGAACTTGCTGTTAGTGGAGTGACGGTATCTGTTTTAACAACAGTATTATTGAGACTGGCGCTATCAGCTCTAGCTTCTTCAACACTAGCCTCTTCAACACTAGTGGCCTCAACCGTAATAGGATAACTGACGATGTTCATTCTAATTTGACTGCGCTCAGTGAGTATCGTTTGATCATTTTTCCCTGCTGCTAATCTAGCAAATTGATCGCTATGCTCTATTGGCGTTAACTGCTGCTTAGTTATGTCAAATATAAATAAGCCATCACTATTACTGGCCAGTAATTCAGTATCTGAGCGCCACATTAAACCAAAAACATCATCAATAAATGGATGGGTTTGCAGCAACTGATTATCGTCAAGGTCAATCAGTTTCATCGTGTCCTTGTTGTCAGCATCATATTCAATCACCGAAAGATATCGATTATCGCTAGAGAGTGAAAAGGTGTAATCGCCAAGGTTATTACCGAATTGTTTGGGGTGAGTGATTTGCTGTTTTCTGCCTGTATCAATTTGCCAGGCATGGATGCTGTATGGCTCAGAGATACTCGGGCGAGATTGATACAATAATCGTTGTTTATGGCTATCGAAGGCGAGTTGTGTCACTACATTTATGCCGCACTTGAAAAGTGAGGTCACTTGCTGACTTATAGTATCTATTTGAACAATTTCACAATGACGCTCTTGTAAGTTATTTAATCGCGATGCATAAACAAGATTGCCACTGCCAAATACGACATCAGTATAATAAAAACTATCTTGGGTTAGCGCTGAACGGGCGCCATTGTTTATTTGTAGATGAACTTGAGCATAGTCATCACTGCTTGCTCGATATAAGTACACTAATTGCTGGTTAGCTTGATGATAAGCAGGATTAAAAGCACTGCCAGTAATGGACGTTAGTGGTTTACGTTGTATCACTTGCAGTTGATGCTTTGCCAAAGGTTTACTTTGTTTAACGATTGGAAAAGTGCCCCAAAGAGCAACTAAGGTTAAAGTAAGGAACGAAATACTAATTAAAAGTAGGACGGCTATATTTTTTCTTTTTGGATTAATAGCAATTGCTTGAGTCTCTGTTTGAGATTCTTTATGACCATTATTATCTAATAGCAGAGACGAATTTTCAGCGAATGAATCAGTTGTGTTTCCACTGTTTGTTTCTGCATCTTCCTGAGTTGGGCTGACAGTAAATCGATATCCAACTTTACTGACGGTTTTAATCCATTGTGGTGACGAGGGGGTATCTTCAATGAGCTTTCTTAACTCGCCGATAGCGCGATTGACTGCAGCATCACTGACTATTCTGCCTTGCCAAACAGTGTTGACTAATTCTTCTCTAGAAATGGCTTCTAAAGGGCGCTGACAAAAAAATAATAACAGTTCAAATACCCTAGGTTCGCATTCCAGGTGCTCGCCTTTTTTGGTTATTTTGACTTGCTCAACGTCAACAATGATATCGCCAAAGGCAAATCGCATTTATATCCTTATGATTTTATTAATCATTATTATTCCATTATCAAACCATTCTTACCTCTTTATTGCTTGAAAGCAAGGTCGCTACACACTATGTGAACGAAAGCAAAGCACTTAAAAATGTTAAAGGGAATGATATGAAAAAAAGCACAAAGCAAGTAAGGATTAATTTTCAACTGATAAACAAGCCAAGTCGACAGTATAAAAACTTAGCAGCTTGTACGGTATTAACTGGGCTGCTCATGGGATGTAGCGGAAATAATAGCAACGAATCAGTTGATGCCCCAAAGGTTACAGATGAAACGCCTAAATGTGCAAGTAAAGCGCCTTTAGAGGGTTCTAGCTGCTTAAGGCTTGATGAGCGTGACGTGATTATTTACACCCCTGATGAAGAGATAAAAGGTATCGCATTATTCTTACATGGTGCGCCAGGAACACCCCAAAAAGTGTCTGGGATTTTTGATGCGAAAACCATTACCGAAGAACAGCAATTACTGTCAGCTAGCCCGCAGGGCAGTAATGAGTTTTGGGGCTGGGATAGTTTAAATACAGAAAGAGGAGGCGCTGTAGATACAGATTTTATAGTGAATCTTATCACGCGCTTGAAAGCAGAAAATAATATTACTAGCGATAAAGTGTATGTGTTTGGTTATTCTGCTGGTGGATTTATGGGGTATAAATTGGCCTGTGAGATCCCAGAGCAAATTTCTGCAGTCGTATCACTTGCTGGCCAGTTTCGCGGAGACTTTGAACAGTGCACAACTTCTACACCAGTGACCATACATCATTTACATAGCCCTAGAGATACCGATGTCCCTATGAATGGTAGAGTCGAGGGCGAAATCCAATCAGTGGATGGCACCTTAGCCCATTGGCGTCAAATCAATGGTTGTGACGAGACAACTGAAATAACGGCACATCCTGCAGTGAGCGCCTTGAGTAATGGCACTGAGACGAAGTTATGGCAAGGGTGTATTAAGCCTGTGCGTTTTTCAGAATTGAATAATGTACCTCATGAGGCGGTATATGATGCGGCAGCACTAAAGCAAATTTACACGCCGATTTTTAACTAATCCAAACATTAATCAGGCCACTCAAAGGAGTCATTATGTTTTTAAGATATGTTATCCGTTTCGCCACTGTGATTTTTACAACGGGACTATTATCAGCTTGTGGAAGTGACTCTGTAATGAGTGAGCCTGCGCAAGAAACTCCCCCACCAACAATAACAGAGACAAATACTGCTAGTAATCTAGCAATTCCAGATAATAGAGATGTTCAACATTATCAAGTGTTACTGTTTGGCAATAGTCATGTCTCTGCTCAGGCAAGCTTGATAACTAAACTGATTTTGGCAGGTAATAGCAACGTACAAGTTACTGCAGTGAATGCGGCTGGTGGGTATTTAGATAATCCAGTTAGTCAGCAGCGCAGGTTAGATATTTTGGCTTCAAAGTCATGGAGTCATATTATTTTACAAGCTCAAAAGTACTCGCAATCAGGGACTGTATCTTATCCAACCATTGCTGCAAGAACATGGATAGCAACAGCGAAAGAATCGGCAATTACGCCGATTCTATTTCCTGAACACCCACAAAAAGGCAGACCAGATGAAGGGCGGCAAGTACACTCACTGCATCAAAGTATTGCAGCAGTGCAAAAAGCCTGTGTTGCCCCTGTGGGATTAGCTTGGAATAAGACCTTAATGACGGTTCCAAGTTTTAAGTTACACAGTACAGATGGAAATCATGCCTCGCTGATGGGCAACTTATTGACTGCTTTGGTGTTTTATGAAGTGATAACTGGCCAGTCTGCAGATTTGTTGCCGTATATAGCTGATATCGCAGTTGAGGAGTCGACACAACAGCTATTGGGGCAAATCGCATCGGAAACCATTCAAGCTAACCAAGCGTGTGAGTTTGACTGAGGTTAATGGGTCGTAAGCAAAAGATTGATAATCACATCAATAATAAAGGGTCCTTAGTGGGTAACTAAGGACCCCGTTTTGTCGTCTATTAAAGCTCCGACTCACCATCCATTTTCTTGAATACCCAATCCGGTAGCTTATGCCAACTACCATAGTTTGGGTTTGACTTTAGTACTTCTTGTTGCGACTGCCATTCAATCTCGCCTTCAGCGTTTTTACTCACTTGCCAATACAGAGATGATTGCTGGGCAAATAGGTAATGATGCAATTTCTCAGCAAAGGCTGCACTGTGAACAAATAACCCAAACTCCACATTGATAAAGTCTGAGCGCGGATCAAAGTTAGACGACCCGACATAAGACACGCGGCTATCTAAAATGATGGTTTTATTATGGTAATAAGTATCGCCATGATAAAAGTGGTCATCATTTTTAGCCGTGTCTTTATATTCGAAAATATCGACGCCCATATCCAGTAAGGTTTTACGGTGTTCTTCGTAGTAGGCTGGTATAAATAACGAGTCGTTCGATGCCGATGAGTTTGTGACTAGCTGTACTTTTGCACCTTGCTTTGTAAGCTTTGATATCACCGAAAAATCACCGTCGGTTGGCACAATATATGGGGTTGAAATAACCGCCTCTTTGGCATTAGCCAATTCATCCTGGATTGCAATTTCAGCACGTTGTCTAAAGTAAGGTAAACGGTTTTCCATTTTCTTTAGCGAATCAAACACTGGGGAAACGGTGACATCAATCCACTGCGCTGCTGGCATTGTGTTGATGGTGTGCTCAATATCGGCAATAATTTCAGCATGCTTTTTTGTTGCCTTATTGAAGGCTTTTGTAAAATAGCGGGTATCGTTAATGTCTTTTTTAACTTGAATTAGTTCGGCAATGGGCACTAAGTGTTCACTGTGCCACTGACGCTCGTAATTGACCGCGAAAGGCGCGATGACGTCACCTGAAAATAAAACATCTAGGTCGTAAAAGTTGGCCGCTTTACTGTAACCGAAATATTCGTCACCGATATTTCTACCACCTAAAATCATCTGCTGATGGTCAATGTTAAAGTATTTTTCGTGCAGGCGATTATCTAGCTTCTGCTGATGAATTTGAAAATCAAAAGCGCGTCCAGCCCAACCCATTTTGCGCGAATTAAAAGGGTTAAATATTCTGATTTGTACATTAGGGTGTTTATCAATATCAGCTAACCATTTGTCATTAAACACTAATAAGTCATCTAAGGTTAACCTAACTTTGACGCCGCGATCGGCAGCCTTGCTAATTTCATTTAGCAGGCTTAGTCCTAAGGTATCGCCATTCCATGAAAAGTAGGTCATGTCGATGCTACTTTTGGCTTGCCTGACTAACTCAATACGGTGTGCAAATGCTTCATTGGCTCTAGGGATGATATAAGCTTTAGCTTGATAATCACGCTTTTGAAAGTTGGCCTCAAAATCGTCTGGTACGCTTGGGTTCGGGGTAGCGCAGCCGCTTAACAGCAAGATGCCACATAGCAAAGCCCAAATGGAATTGTGCTGGTTAAGTTTGAATAATGTCATTGAAAATATTTTACCTTAGCAAGAAAAAGTCATAGAAAAGGCCAGCGAACTGGCCTTATTAACATGTCATTAGTGTGTTGTGGTAGACACCTGGTTAATGCTTACATGTAACCTAATATTAGATTTAGGTTTTCTAGTCCTTGAAGGCGACCGTCGCGTAATTCTGGGTCGACGCCTGGTTGTTTGCTATCCCAATCTTGGGTGAAGGTTTCAACGCCATCTTCATCAAACACAAGAACACTGTCACTGTTGTATTGGTAGTCGCTAAATAGTTCATCGCTGAACCATAGACGAGACATTCTATCCATCAATGCTTGGTCTTTAGTGCTTACTTTTACTGAAGAACCATCCAGTTTTAACGGTTTGTTAAACACAAATGGCAGTTCTGATGCGTTACAAGCGCCGCTAATACAGCTTACAGTCTTAAGTACATCGCCAATATCCACAGCGCCTTCTTGTCCATCGGTATTGTAAGTCCATACGTTAAAGCTTGCGTGATAACCAAATTGGTAAAAGGTCGCTTCTACATTATCCTCTTGGCTGTCGCGAGCCTGTTTACGTGCAGGTCCTGCAAATAACACGTCATTCAACATCATTTTAAACTGCTTCATGTTGGCTAACGCGCCTGACACTTCACCTTCTTTGTTTGGGTAAAAATCAGTTAAGCTTAATAAGCCATTCGTGGTGTCACCATTACCTAAACCAAAGTAAAACTTGGTAATCGCCTCGTATGCAGAACTTGGTAAAATATCGCCAAGCTCGACTTGCGCTTTAATATCATCAGCAGTTAGTTGGGCAATTTCTTGCTCTACTAATGCCATGTTATTTTTGTCTGCAAGCCACTCAATCATGTTTTGGTTAACATTGCCTTGCTCGATTAAATCTTGGTCATCTTCAGTCATTAAGTTAATAATGGTTGGAATTAAAAACGTTAAGCTTGGCAGCATAGCGGTGCTGCTAGCTTCGTCAGTGTTTGACCCCACAACCGTTGGCACAGTGAAGTGATCAAGTGCTGGCTGAGTTCTTAAGTGATAACCTTTAATGGTTGAACCAAAAATCGGTTTTTTATATTCAATGTAAGGCGCGAAAGGCATTAAGTTTGCTAATGGCGTCGTTTCATTTGAAACCTTACTGGTTAAACAAACACCACTGCCAACTAAGTTGTCTAAGTCAACACAAGATAATCCAGTCCAGTCGCCAATGCGCGAAAGCGCTGATGATGCTTTTCTTTGTACTTCTAACAATTGATCAAGTGGCAAATCTTTTAAATCAACTTGGTCAAGCTCAGGCATTTCGGCCTGATAATCTGCTATTTTATCGGCAAAATCTTCTGCTTGGTCGTAACTACGATAATCGAAACCTGCTGGATTACTTTGCATAATCGCGCGAGTGAAGTACTCACCTGACATCGGCTCTTCGGTGTCAGTTTGCTGTAAAATACCGACAGACATAGCGCCAGCGCCTTGACCCATTAAGGTGATATTTTCAATATCACCGCCGAATTCTGCGATGTTTTGGTTAATCCACTTAAGGGCTGTTTTTTGGTCGCCAAGGCCATAGTTGCCGCCCTGCGAATCTTTCAGCCAATGGCTGCCTAACATGCCTAAACGATAGTTAAGGGTAATGGCAATAAATGGGTTACCTTCAGCAGTACCTTGAGCGACAACGGTATCGCCATGAATAAGCGGTTCAGAACCTGCACCTGACTCGAAATCGCCACCATGAATAAATACATAGACTGGTAATGAAGCGTTTTCTTCAACATCAGCTGGTCGCCAGATGTTAAGATTTAAACAATCTTCAGACTGTAATTCGTGAGTGGTTTTAAGTTGCGGACACGCAAAACCAAACTCTGTGGCATTAACTTCAGTTGTCATGTCGCTTACGCCGCTGTGAACAAATCGTTCTGCTGTTGCATAAGTAATGCCTTTAAAGCTTTCAATGCTGGCTAAAGACTCTTCGCCGTCAATTGAAGTGATTACGTGAGATTCTTTTGTTGCTGTAATAATGCTGTTACCGATTTCAAGGCTGACCTCTTCAGGTGGTAACGGCTGTAGTTGTGGTGGTGGAGTCGGTGTTGTTTCTGGCGTCTCATCACTATCACTACCGCAAGCGGCTAAAGTCAGTGTAATGGTAACGGCTAGTAGTGTTTTATTGAACAAAGTCATCGTTGTATCCTGTAATACTCTAGCTGTTATAAGCTAGGCTGTTGACGTAGCCAGCAGTTCGCCAAGTTAGGCTTACTGATTATTGTTAAGGTCTGTTGGCTGCGCTGTCAGTGAATGTGGGTGTATAATAATTGCTCAAGCTATCTATCTGTAATCGCATATGTAGGATGGAGTCCTCATTGAGTTTTCAGCCTACATAGCCATAGTCAGTGATATTGAGCTAGCCTTTAGTTGGCTAGCTCGTCATGTGCTTTGTCGAACAATTAAGATTTAGAAGTGGTAGCCAAAGTTAACTGTAAATGAGTTACGTGTTTCGCCTTTGTTGTAAAGCACACTGACGTTATAGTTTTTACCTATTTGCTTGTTAAAGCCTGCAAGGAAAGCCCACTTATTAACGTCAACACCGACGTTATAGAAAAACTCTTCTCCACCAATTTCAACACCAGCAATCGTGCCTTCCATATTCGGTTTTAAGCCTTGATATTCAGCACCAACAAAAAATTGTGCACGGTAATCAGCCAGTTGGTAACCCAGCATAGGTTGAACCGTTAAGATACCGTCGCTCCACTTATCACTACCTTCCATTCTTGTTTTGGTGTAAGTGGTGGTTACTGAAGCGAAAAACTGTTTGTAGCCAACTGATAAAGTTGTACCGATACCGGCTAAGTCATAATGTAAATCAAGTGGCACTGATAATGTGCCCGAGTTACATAATGCAGATAGCCCATCACATACTGCGTTCCCTAAACCAGGCAGTTTGTTATTCAGTGCATCTTGTAGCTGACGGCCAATTTCACCGGTGTACTCCGCATCAACGTTGGCATCAACATTTAGTTTTCCGTAGTAACCGAACACATTCCAAAATGGCAGGATATTCACTTCACCACGTAAAGTGAGTGTTTCAGCTGTCACTTGAGCTACCGATTTATAAGGATCGAATAGTTCATTTAACTTAACGCCCATAATGTCAAAGTCAGTAAAGCCAAAGTTCATGTCTTGGTTGCGGTAAGCCATAGAAATACCAAATGGTAACGGCACATCGATACCTTGTTGACGAACCATATCGCTCATTAATGGGAATACGCGATCTAGCTTTACGCTCTCCTCGTGGTAGCGTGGGTCAGACACTTGAGATAAACGTGCTTCATTGAGTACAGTCGAACTCATATCTTCATTGTAAAAAGCAACGGGCTCAACGAGCGTGGTGAGACTGACAGGGACACCCTTTTTGTTCTCGCCAGCAATTTTAATGTGTTTTTGTTTCATGCTGACAACGCCATTGGCATGAGTTTCAAAATCGACAATCTGGCTATAGTCGCGCATACGGTACTTTTTGTATGCAAAATCACGGGTGTTTTTAATGACCATACGCACAGGTTGACCATTATCAACGGTAAGTTTCACGCGCATAAAACGGAAATAAGCAATATCTTGTGGCAAACCAAACTTTGAGTAGTTAAAGGCGATTTCCACTTGGCCGTTATCAAGTTCTGTTGCCGTCACTGAGTTTGGATCGTAGCTCTGGGCATATTTACGCAGACGATACTCAATTTTTGTGTTGGCTTCTATTTCATTGATGATGTCTTCGTTTTCATCAATTTTGGCTGGGTCGTATTTGATTCTTAAATCAATGTTGCCTTTGTTATCGGTATTTTGGACTAAAAAAGCTTCTGTGCTGCTTGTTTCATCGCCGACCGTCACAGTGCGGGTGACGTGCTCAACCAGATGCTCACCTTGCATTAACGAGCTTAAGCCAAGCTTAGGTAGATCATCAGCAATACCGTACTTTGCAAAAATAGCTCTGCCAGTCAAAATTTGTTCTTGCTGTTTAACGACTTCGATTTGCGTATCTTCAGCAAATGCATGCACTGGATAATTGAGTGCCAACAAGCCTATACCAAGGGTTAATACTTGCATTGGGAATGATGTCATCCAGTTCTTTGTAAAGCTCATGTCTAATACTCCTATTGAACCGCAAAACTATGCGTATTCAATCGTTATTGATATCAACTAACGAACCTTGGTCAGTTGTGAACCCCATACAATTTCTGCTTAAAGTGGCGCATCTTTATGTGCTGCTCATCTTGTTACATTGTTGAAATTGCATCGGTCTTAATGTGTTGGCGAGCATTCTAGGGGGAGACATTAATTTAAGTTAATCGCGTTTGTAGGATGAAACCCTCAGGTTGTTTTTTGCTCGCTGAGGGTTATTTGTTCTTTATTAAGTCGTGGGAGCGAGTTAATTGAGCTGAATGGCAATTAACCAATTGCCAATCGTCGATTGGTTTTAAGGGCGTAGTTATAGTCGCTTAGTTTTAGTCGCTTAGTTATAGGCGCTTAACTTTAAAGGTTTAGCCTAAGCCGCTTAGTTATAGCCGCTTAGCTTTAGGCGCTTAGTTATAGCCGCTTAGCTTTAGTCGCTTAGCTTTAAACGCTTAGCTAAGGTTTTGTGCTTTTAAACGGAAGATGACTCTTGGGAGAGGTGGTGATTTGATTTGTTATTTTTTATTGGAGCAAGCCAAAACACTCAGCAAGAGAGTTAAAGGTATGGATGTTCTAGGCGAGGGTTTAATCCTACAAACGTGATTTAAGTGCAGGCTAGTTTGTCTTTATAGTGCCCCAATTCAAGCTGCATATATGACGTTAGCCTTAAAATAAATACACCATGGTGTGCTTATTAGGGGGTAATTAGTCATAACAGATATAACCCCGTTTATTGAACGATAAGCCTTCCTGTTTACTGCTAATAAAAACAGTTAAACGAGTGAGATGCATGTCGCTATACAGACCAAAAGAGAGATAGCATGACTCATATTAAGAAATTAGCTGCATTATTGTTAGTGACCATTTTAATGGGCTGTAGCACGACGCATACACTAGATATTCGTATTCCTGAAAAAGGATATGAACAGGCTATTGTTGGTGATGTGGCCGATAATTCATCGAAAGAACCTTTACGTTTTTGGGCCGGTGAGCAGGATGATTTTTTATATTCAGAGCTTAACAAATCAACTCCACTGAAGGTTCAAGGTGATGCGTTAAATATTCTCGTGCTATCGGGGGGAGGTGCTAAAGGTGCGTTTGGTACTGGTATCGTAAATGGCTTATATGAACAAGATAAACTTGAGCAATACACCATTGTAACAGGCGTGAGCGCAGGGGCTCTGATTGCACCATTTGCATTTTTAGGTGGCGATGAAGTTCCTCGACTAAAAGAAGTCATGTTAGGTATCACAGATAAAGAAGTGATTGGTAAACGTAATTTTTTAAATACGTTATTCAAAGATGGGTTTAGCAATGGCGACAATATGTTCGAGTTTATTACCCATGTATATAACCCAGAAATGATTGAGCAAATCGCCAAGCAACATCAAGCGGGTCGTCGACTCTTTATTGGCACCACTCAATTTGATTCAGGTCGTTTATCCATTTGGAATATTGGTCAAATTGCCAATAGCGATATAGAAAATAAACAGGCTTTAATTCATCAGATTATTGCTGCAAGCTCTTCAATTCCTGGGGTTTTTCCACCGCAGTTTATTCAAGTGAATTATCAAGGTGAACAATACGAAGAGTTGCATGTCGATGGCGGTTTATCGGCGCAAATGTTCTTTGAACCGACTCAAACTGACTTTAACAAAGTGTCCAAAGCTTTAGGGTTAACGCAGCAGCCTTATATTCATGTTATTCGCAACGGCATGTTTAATATGCCCTATGAACCGACGCCAGATAAAGGCATGAAACTCCTAACCCGCAGTTTAAAAAGCTTAACCGTACTGCAAAGTCGTGGAGACTTATACAAGATGCTTTACGATAGCGAACTTCAGCAAATCGATTTACGTTTTACCTATGTTGATGATGAGTTTACCGCGCCATCAAAAACCAAAGCAATGTTTGACCTTGAATACATGAAAGCGCTTTACAAGTATGGCTTTGACAAGGTGGTAAATGACACCGTGTGGTCACAAGAACTGCCATAAGTAACACCGTTATAAGTATGTTTTACCCATAATTAGTATAAGAAAAGCAATCACTGAATTATCAATCTACTCGTTGGTTATTGGCGTTCGTTATCATGTTTTGTGGTGTCACGAATAGCCAACTTGCCTTAAGGCATTTTTTTCGTAACCAGTGCACGGAAGCAACACGTTAACCGGACTTTATGTCCGGTTTTTTTTGTCTATTGTTTAAGGCTGATATTATTTAAGGCTGAGTTTACCGGTTCAACTGTTACCAACTGTTAGATTGGCGGCATCAATGCCCATTTGATAACCCGACTCTAAGGTGGCTTTATCTGTGGTTAGACGGCCAACATTGAATTCTGCTGGTGGAGCGATAACATTGATTTTGCAATCCAGGGGTGGTGACTGAATAAAATCAATCGCGTCATTATAACTATTGGCACGATTGACCATTGCATTGGCTAATTGTGGGTGAGCTTTTAATGCACGCTTTATTAGCCAAGGTAGTTTCGGGGATTTCTTTCGGTAACCCAGTGGCCTTGATAGCACGACAGTGATTTCTTTCGCTCCCATTTCGTAGGCTTTGATAATTGGAATCGAGTCAGCGATACCGCCATCTGTCATGGGGCTGCCTTGATAGGCTGGAAAATCTCTAAATGCGATAGGTACTGAACATGATGCTTTTAAGATATGTTCGATATTGTCAGCATTACTTTTAATATAAACCGCTTTTCCAGTAGTAATGTCTGTTGTGACCACAAATAGTGGGACTGGTTGTTGGCTAAAGGTGTCCATATCAAAGTGACATTCTTTGGCAAGAATATCCCATAACCAGTTTAGGTCTAGCCAGTGTCCACCTTTAATAAAACGTTTTAAATCAATAAATTCAGGCAAGCATGAGTAGTGGGTGATAATACGGTAATTTCGTTGCTTTTGATTTGAAAGCCAAGAGGCGAGATTAGTTGAACCAGCGGAAACACCGATACAAAAATCAAAAGGGCGATGGTTTAAATCAATAAAACGATCTAACACTCCTGAGGCAAAAATCCCTCGCATGGCACCACCTTCTACAATCAAGGCGTGAGGTGGGGGAGATGGCTGAAGTAAATTGGTATCCATGCGTGTGTTAACTGGTTTCATTTTGATTATTTATTGAGTTATGTACATTAGTTATTAGGCTGTAATTAGAAAGCCGCTTTCTATGTTAATCACCATAGAGTAAAGACTCAATCACTTCAATCTCAGATAGAGTTGCAGACAGTACCCAAGGCTGAGCACTTATTAAGGTTTTAGTGTTTATGGAAGTATTTTGATTCTAATTGCGCTAACGTTAAGGGTTTATCGAAGTAGTAACCTTGTATTAGTTCACAACCATATGATTTTAAAGTTGAAAACTGTTCTTTTTCTTCGACCCCTTCAGCGACGACTTTGATATCGTAAGCTTCACTTATAGCTAAAATGGCTTTGACTAGGGCATTACTTTGTGGGCTGCTGATCATATTATTAATGAAACAGCGATCTATTTTGATTTCAGTTATTGGCAGTTCATTTAAATAGCTTAATGAAGAATATCCTGTACCAAAATCATCAAGGGAAATACCAAATCCTAGTGCTTTTAATTCATTTAAAATAATGGATGTCTTTTTTAAATCTTTCAGGACTAAGTTTTCAGTAATTTCTAATGTAATACGTTGCTGATCAATATGGACCTCATTAACTATTTGAGTAATCGATTCGGCAAAATTGATATCCAATAATTGATGGGGAGAAATATTAATAGCCACACGGATCGCACTATCGCCATTGGGTGAGATGGCTAAAATATCTTCACAGGTTTTACGGAATATAAACAAACCTATGCTGTTTATTAGGCCTGTTTTCTCGGCAATATTAATGAAAATTTCTGGTGAGATGTTACCCAGTATTGGATTGTTCCAACGGGCTAATGCTTCAACACTCTGCAGTTTTTCAGAATTTGTGGTGATTTGAGGTTGATATAAGACGCTAATTTCATTCTTGGCTAAAGCGGATCTTAGCTGTTCTTCAAGTTGGTATTCATAAGTTATTTGAGCATCGACCTCTTCATCAAAGAAATTGACCAAACCATTCAATTTGGCTTTGGATTTATAAAGTGCAATATCGGCTTTGCGAATTAACCCTTCAGGGTCTTGGCTGTCAGAGGGGTACATACTGATCCCAATGCTACCTTTAATCTCATGATGATTGTCATTCAAGCTATATTCTCGATTAAAGATATCCTGGATCAAGACAACTTTTTGATGCACTTGATGAATGTTGTCTAAGTTTGGAAAGCAAAATGCGAACTCGTCTCCGCCAAAGCGTGAAGCTGTGTCTTCTGACACTATAGATTGTTCTATGTTTCGGCTCACTTCTTTGAGTAATTCATCCCCAACTGAATGGCCATAAACATCATTAATTTTTTTAAAATTATCGATATCAATCAATAATACCGCGAGTTTTTTATGCTTTTTGTTAGCGGTTTTGATCCCTTTAGCAATATGCTCTACGAAGCATAATCGATTAGGAAACCCTGTGAGGCCATCATGCATCGCCATATGCTTCATGGTGGCTTTGGAGTTTTCTAACCTTTTAAAGTCTTTCTCAATTTGAAACTTGAACTTTTTAAATCTTTTAGCAATTAAATTACTGGCGAATAGGCAGCCTCCCACCATAAAAAAGGTCGATAGAATACTTAAAGTGAGCACCTTCATCAGTTTTTCATGGTTATTTAAAAGCAATTTCTCCTGTTTATTATTCAGATACTTTTCAAAGTCATGAGAATTGAAATGTGCCCCGACAACCCAGCCCCATGGCTCAAGTAATTTGGCATAACTAATTTCAACAGGGGCTCTTTTTTCTTTGGTTAAATTAGCTAAATCAAATTCCATGAAATTCCCCTCAATGCTAACTTGAGAGAGCAACTGATTGACTAATTCTTGAGTCGTGTGCTCATGGTGTTCGACGAAGTCATGTCGTTGATGGCTGATAGGGTTGGCCAGTGGATGACCACTCTTATTAATAATGAAGACACGCTGATGTTTGTCGTCATCATATTCAGAAATCCAGTTTAGGAGGGTATCTTTAATATCTTCTTCTACATCGGCGAGATATTCGCCTGTGCCGATAAACCAGTCATAGGGGCCAAATTGTTTGCCATAGCCCACTTTTTCGAACTCTTGATTAGCTGGAAAACCAGGTTTTTGATACCACCAATGATAAAAAGCTTCACCGTTATGCAGTTGTATTTTCTGGATGTGCTCTTTCAGGATATAAGTCCCACGAAGATCTTGAGCGTTCCATACTGAGGTATTTTCTAAATGAGGTTTTAATCCGTGTAGTACATTTATGCCATCCATTTGGAAAATAAAAAAATAACCTCTGCCATCATTAAACCTAATCGGCCTTAATGCATCAACAATCATTTTTTTGACTTCTGATTCAGGTTTATCTTGGTTGATATTAAAGATATTGAGAGCAATAGCGTGGGCTTCATTTACTCGCATTCTAGATAGGTTTTTTAGCTGTGAAAGCGCTGCACTTTTTTTGAATTCAATGATGTTTATAACTTGATTGACTTGCTGTTTGATTTCTTGTTTTTGGCGAGCAATGACGTCTTCTCTGAGGGATATTATACTGTTGTTGGCTTTTTCTTGGTTGTCACTGATGATGACAATATTAATAATAATCATGAAAAAGCACACTGTTAAGGCAGGTGCAAACTTAATTAAATTAATCAGTTTCTGGTCATTCCATAACACCATCATTATCTTTGTAAATCCTTTTACACCGAGATTAGCTTAAATTCAGTATAGAACAAAAATCACAGGCTTATTTAGAAAAAAAGTATAAATATCAGTTAATTTATTAAAGTTTGAAGTGTGTCTAACTATCGGTTTTCGACCGACTGGAAAATGGTTGAAAAGAGGAGTGAACCACTTTTTGCTTCAGAAGTATGAGTGATCGATCACTTAGCTTATTCTTGGGGATTGAGTGGTTGATGCTTGAGCTTTACGTATTGCATAATATTTCGGTAATTATCGACCCATAGCGTTTCTCGGTTATCACTTAAATACTGCAATAATTCATCATGAGCTTGATTACTGACAGTTAAGTAATCTCCTTCAATTCCATGAAACAAGATATTGGCGATGCCACCTTGTCTGTGGGCTTTTTTTACAAAGTTAATCAGCGCTTCACCACTGACATTTTCGGGCATCATCAACAAATCAAATTTGGCATCATACTGCGGATTAAAGCCTTTAATCGCCACGAAATCGTTTCTTATTACCTCGACATAATTACCTTCAGCGGTTTCAGTATCGCCGCAGGGAATAGTAAAAGTGCGACTGGTTTGGCTATCTATTGCTTGCAGAAAAGTATTGGCGACGCTGATTTCTTGCTGTATCTGAGTCAAGGTTTTAGTGTCGATATCATGATAAGCGGCAACCCAGTCACGGTCTTTTTGACTTTTACTACAAGGGTGAAAAATGGTGTGATTACCTAGCTCATGACCATTAGCGGCTACGGAGCGCCATTGCTCCATTCCTTGCTGTGTACCTGGATTTGCTAAGGTGAGGTAAAAAGAGGCTTTAAAGCCATATTTATCCAGTGCTGGAATAGCATGGGCTAATTGACTCATTAACGCATCATCATAGGACAGACTGACAGCGGCTTGATAATTAGCTGGCCAAATAAAATCGGACTTTATGTCGGTTGAGTGAGCAGAGTAAGGCAGACTCATCGAGCAGGTTGCTGTGATAAAAGCAGCCATTAAGGTCCAAGTTGGTGATTTCATTTTCGCTATTCCTTGAGCTTTGATTTTTACCATGATGCATGAATGGGCTATAGCATGGCTATTGTCAGGTCATGGCTATTGTTATGGTTATTGTCATAGTCATAGTCATAGTTATGGTTATTGTCATAGTCATAGTTATGGCTATAGCCATTGTGAATGTTATTTTTTAAATAGATTCTCAAACAGTAACCCGCTACTTAAACAGCCCTAAAAGCGCGCTTGTTATTATGGCGGTAATTTTCACTAGAAAACAAATTGGAATAACAAAGTGGTTCATTGTGGATGATTAAGACCATAATGATTGGAGCTATCGGCTCTTTTTCTCTTTCGTAATGATCTTTAATATGCACTCCATCGACATCGTTCAATGAGGAAAATCATCATGTCTCACCAAATTATTAAAGATTTAAACAGCCGTTACACTGCTAAAAAATACGATTCATCAAAGCGTATTTCGGCTGAAGATATGACTGTGCTTAAAGAAGCTATTCGTTTATCAGCTTCCTCTATTAACTCACAGCCATGGAAATTCATTGTGCTTGAGAGCGATGCAGCAAAACAACGTTTCCACGACACATTTGCTAATATGCATCAGTTTAACCAACCGCATGCGACTGAAGCGTCACATATTATTATGTTCGCTCATAACCCTAATTTCACTAAAGATGACTACAGAAAAGTCGTTGATGTTGAAGTTTCTTCAGGTCATTTACCTGCTGAAATGTATGACAACATGCTTAACGGAGCTTTTGGTTTTGTGGACCTTAATACCGATGAGAATGGTTATAATGGCGGCTGGACTAAGGCACAAACTTACATAGCAATTGGTAATACTTTGCATGTACTTGCTCGCTTAGGTATTGATTCAACGCCAATGGAAGGGGTTGACCCGGATTTAATCGGTGAGATTTTTAATGAAGAATTAGGCGGTTATGTGTGTCAATTCGCGTTAGCGATTGGTTACCACAAAGACGGCGAAGATTATAACAAAGGCTTACCTAAAGCCCGCTTACCAGAAGCTGACGTCATTACAGTTTTATAATTGTCAGGTTTCAATAAAAAGCTCAAGCCATCGCTTGAGCTTTTTTGTTACTGAAAATCAGTACAATAATGGTTTTATTGATTTCGGTTACTTGTCTGCATTGGTGGAGCCAATTTTATGAATGGCTAAGTCAGCGCCGATATATTCATCTTCTTGGCTTAAACGTAAGCTAGATACTTTATTGACGATGCCATAAACGATGAACCCACCAACCACAGCGAATACGACGCCAGCAGCAGTGCCGACAAGTTGCGACATAACGCTTACACCACCAAGGCCGCCGAGACTTTGTTGGCCAAATATACCCGCTGCAATACCACCCCAAACACCACATAAACCATGAAGTGGCCATACACCTAAGACATCATCAATTTTAGTGCTGCGCTGAAGCTTAGTGAACACAAATACAAACAGTCCGCCAGCAACCCCGCCTACCACGAAAGCGCCAATAGGATGCATTAAATCAGAACCTGCACAAACAGCGACTAAGCCTGCTAGTGGACCATTATGAATAAATCCGGGGTCATTTTTACCGACAAGAAGCGCAATAATAGTGCCGCCCACCATGGCCATTAAGCTATTTAATGCTACAAGGCCACTAATGCCATCTAAGGTTTGTGCTGACATGACATTAAAGCCAAACCAACCAACGATTAAGATCCATGAACCCAATGCAAGAAACGGAATGTTTGAAGGTGCAAAGGCTACCCCAGGTTTACGACCACCACGGACACCCAAAAAGTAAACTGCGACTAACGCTAACCAGCCGCCCATGCCATGGACGACAACTGAACCTGCAAAGTCATGAAACTCAGCGCCAAAAGTACTGCCAAGCCATGCTTGAAAACCATAGTTACCATTCCAAATAATCCCTTCGAAAAGTGGATAAACAAAGGCAACAATTAACGCTGATGCAAACAAGAATGGACGGAAACTGCCACGTTCAGCAATACCTCCTGATACGATTGCTGGAATCGCTGCCGCGAACGTTAATAGGAAAAAGAACTTCACTAAGTCATAGCCATTATTTGCTGCTAGCGTGTCGGCGCTAACAAAAAAGTGGCTACCATAAGCAATTTGATAACCTATGACGAAGTAGGCGACAGCTGAAAAGGCGAAATCAGTTAAGATTTTAACTAATGCGTTAACTTGGTTTTTGTGTCGAACGGTACCAACCTCTAAAAATGCAAAGCCTGCGTGCATCGCAAGCACCATAATTGCACCAAGTAGGATAAAAAGGGTGTCTGCACTTTGTGCAATGACCCCGATTGCGTCACTAATATTGTCCATTTATGCTCCCCAAAGCTATTCTCTTATTAAAATTCATAGGCTTAGTGAAGCAAGAATTATTCCTATGTTGCAAAAATGTTACGCTTGACAGGTTCATTATTGGTGCAGGTAAGTAAAATTACTGTGCTAACAGTGAGTTCGATGAGCTATAGAGGTGCGATAGTTGTGAGTCTTTCGGTTGAGTTTAGATTTTTAAGGGCTGTTTTAAGACTTTATTGATTCAACTTGGTGCAAGCTGGTTTCATGATAGTGCAAATAGATTTTATGATAGTGAAATGGATTTATGCGATCGCAAAGTTTAACTATCAGAAAGTTAAGCTATCAAAAAGGTTAATCATTAATATAAGAGTTAAACACTAATATATTAGTTAAACACTAAGTATAATAGTTAAACACTAATATAATAGTTAAACACTGATATAATAGTTAAACACTAAGCCACAAAATGAATGGCTTAATATTGATGAATATTCTTAGCAAGTTCTAGCATGATTTAAACTGTAATTTATGAGACTTGTTTCAATCCAGCGTTGTTCAATCAAGCTTTGTTCTATAGCTTGCGACTACCTCTTTTCCTTTAAGAGATCATTTGCGATCAAATTCTCAAATTTGGATTGAGATTGCAGACGATACTTGTATTTAACTAGACGATCGGTCTAATATTGAACCATGACAGAATCACAACTGGTAAAAGCGGCTAAACCTCGTCGAGGTCGACCACCAAAGGCTGCAAGAGACAATCAAGATACTCGCGCTGAGTTAATTCGCAGCGGCCTTGAGCAGCTGACCGAAAAAGGTTTTGCTTCATCAGGGATTGATCAAATATTGCGAAAAGTAGGCGTGCCTAAGGGATCTTTCTATTATTACTTTTCCAGTAAAGAAGAGTTTGGTCAGGTTGTGATTGACAATTATGCGACTTATTTTGCGCACAAACTTGATAAGCACTTGTTAGATCAAGCCTATTCGCCCTTAGCACGTATTGGCCAATTTGTAGAAAGCGCCAAAACTGGTATGGCTCGGTTTGAGTTCAAACGAGGTTGTTTAGTGGGTAATTTAGGCCAAGAAGTGGACTTGCTGCCTGAAAGCTATCGCCAGCAGTTGATTGATATATTTTTAGATTGGCAACAAAGGTTATCCATTTGTCTTGAGGCGGCTAAAGCTCAAGGTGAAATCGCACAAAGTGCAAATTGTGAATTACTTGCTGAACAGTTTTGGGTTGGCTGGGAAGGTGCGGTAAGCCGCGCTAAGCTAGTTCAAAGCACCCAACCTTTACAGAATTACCTCGAGTTTTTTATCGCTGGATTACCGCGATAAAAAATTTTTAACCATTTATAGACGCTCGGTCTATATTAAGGAGACACCATGTTTAATGGTTTATTGATTGAAAAAGATGACCAAGGTTATCGCGCAGAAGTTAAAGCAATTGATGAAAGTCTGTTACCTGAAGGCGATGTTAGCGTGAAGGTACTTTATAGCACGGTAAATTATAAAGATGCTTTGGCGATTACCGGAAAAGGACCGGTTGTTAGGCAGTTTCCTATGATCCCGGGTATTGATTTAGTCGGTGTGGTTGAGCAATCAGATAGTGATAAATTTACTCAAGGCGACCATGTGCTACTTAATGGTTTCGGAGTTGGCGAAGTTCACTGTGGTGGCTTAGCGACAAAGGCACGTTTAAAAAGTGAATGGTTAATTCCGCTTCCAGCAGCGTTTACGCCAAGACAAGCTATGTCAATTGGTACTGCAGGTTATACGGCCATGCTGTCTGTTATTGCACTTGAAAAAAACGGTGTGACACCGGATAAAGGTGAAGTTTTAGTAACAGGCGCCAATGGCGGAGTAGGGAGCTTTGCTATCGCTATTCTAGCCAAGCTTGGTTATAAAGTTGTGGCTTCAACAGGTCGTGCTGAACAATCCGCTTATCTAGAAAAGTTAGGCGCTACAGAGGTGATTGATCGTAATACTTTATCAGAGCCTGGTCGTCCATTAGCGAGAGAACGTTGGGCTGGTGCGATTGATTCTGTAGGGAGTCATACCTTGGCAAACATTTGTGCTAGTACCCAATATGGCGGCACAGTGGCAGCGTGTGGTTTAGCCCAGGGAATGGATTTTCCATCTTCAGTGATGCCATTTATTTTACGCGGGGTGACATTAGCGGGTATCGACAGCGTCATGCGCCCACTTGAAGATAGGTTAGAGGCTTGGCAGCGTTTGGCTGAGATTATCGAGCCGGAAATGTTTGATGATATTTCCAAAGAAATCAGTTTAGATGAAGTGATTAATACCGCTGATGCTCTGATTGCTGGCAAGGTGCGTGGCCGCGTGGTGGTGAAGCTAGCGAAATAAAATTTCTATTTAATACCGCCTTAATGAGTTAATAAAAAAGCCAGTCAGTGACTGGCTTTTTTGTGCGAGTTCAATATGAAAACTCACGTTTGAATGGTTAACTGATTACCAGATGCGAACACGCTCATCTTCAGGTAAATACAGTTTGTCACCAGGCTTAACATCAAATGCTTTGTACCATGCATCATGGTTACGTGGTGCTAATGCGCGGTATCGACCAGGAGCATGGGTACCGGCGCGAAGCTGGCTTAACATGCTTTGTTCGGTGCGTTTTTCTTTCCACACTTGTGCCCAAGCTAAGAAGAAACGCTGATCGCCAGTTAATCCGTCGATAATTGGTGCTTCTTTGCCATTTAAACTTAACTGGTAAGCGTGATATGCCATAGATAGACCACCAACATCACCAATGTTTTCGCCTAAGCTATTACGGCCATTAACGAAGTTTTCAGGGATAGGCTCATATTGACTGTATTGGGCGGCAAGCATATCTGCTTTCGCTTCAAATGCAGCACGGTCGCTATCAGTCCACCAGTTACGCTGAATACCATTAGCATCAGACTTAGAACCTTGGTCATCAAAACCATGGCCCATTTCATGGCCAATAACTGCGCCAATACCACCGTAATTCACAGCAGGATCAGCATTAGGATCGAAGAATGGCGGTTGTAAAATTGCCGCTGGGAATACAATTTCGTTAAATGAGCTATTGTAATAAGCATTGACAAATTGTGGTGTCATGCCCCAACGATTGCGATCGGTTTTCTTCAGCTCTTTAGCAACGCTATCGGCATGGAAGTACTGACGTAGATTTTTGATATTGCTTAGCAAATCTTTGTTAGTCAGTGCTAATCCATCAAACTCTTGCCACACATCAGGGTAACCAATTTTAGGCTTGAAGGCAGCTAGCTTAGCGTGAGCGTTCACTTTAGTTTCATCGCCCATCCAATCAAGACCATCAATGCGTTGGCCTAATGCAGATCGAAGGTTTTCTACTAACTCAGCCATTTGTTGCTTAGATGACTCAGGGAAGTAGCGAGCAACATAGACTTTACCGATTGCAAAACCAAGTGACTGAGTACCGGACATTTCAGCGACAGCGCGCTTCCAACGTGGCTTAGGCTCTTCTTGACCGCTGAGTTCTTTGCCGTAAAACGCAAAGCTAGTATTGTAGATATCTTCCGATAATAAACCTGCATTGTTACTGACAGTGTGGAAGGTGAGGTAATCTTGCCATACATTGAGTGGCTGATTATTAACCAACTCAATCATTGCCTTGATAGGCTCAGGCTGAGAAACGTTAAGCTGTGGTATTTGGTAACCTGATTGCTCAAAGAATAAGTCCCAGTTGAAGTTAGGGTATTCATTGTTTAAGTCAGCACGTTTTACCTGATTTAAGGTTAAATCACGGTTACGACGTTTTTCACGTGGCCATTGACCTTCAGCTATTTTAGATTCTAATGCCACAATCGCTTCAGCGCGAGCTTGGCCATCTTTAATGCCTGCAAAAGCAAGCATTTCAGCAATATGGCTTACGTAGGCGCTACGAATTTTTACAAAACGCTCGCTATCTTCTAGGTAGTAAGAACGATCTGGAAGACCTAAACCACCGGCACCAATTGATAATTCATACTGGTTTGGATCAAGACGGTTAAACCACATACCACCAGAAATTGGCGATTCAGCATCGGTTAGCCATGCATTACCAAAAACTTGGGTTAAGTCATCGGTACTTTTGATCGCTGTAATGGTGTCTAAAGTACCTTGAATTGGGCTGATACCCAGTTTGTTGATGGTATCTGTGTCCATATAAGACTGATAAAAGTCAGCAATTAATTGCTCTTCAGCATTCAGGTCGCTGCGGCTTGCGATATCATCAATGATTTCTTTGACTTGCTGCTCGCTGCGTTCACCTAATGCGGTAAATGCACCGTAGCGAGTTTTATCAGCTGGCATTTCAAAATTGTCATACCAAGTACCGCTGGCATACATAAAGAAATCATCACCTGGTTTAACAGCTTCATTACGAGCGGTTAAATCAACGCCGAAATCACCCAATTCAGCTTTTTGGGTTAGGGTGGCGACTGCTGCTTTAACTTTATCTGTGGCGTTATCTGTGGTTTTTACATCTGAAGTGCCACAAGCGCTCAAAAATGTTGAGGCCAGTGCAATTGCGATCAGTGTTTTTTTCATTGTTGTCTGCTTCCTTACAAAGGATGGAATCGGTTTATATTTTTATAATTATTCGATGTTATTTTTTATGGGTATTTTAACGAAAGTGGGCTTTATCGGTAAAAAACCTATCCATACTCTTAGACTGAAGAAAAAAGTCAATTTAATAATTGTTAGCAAATCTTGTTTTTATTGAGTAATTTCAATATCAGCCTAGATTTTAGGCGCGAACAATCACTAAGTTTATCCCCCCAGATCTGAAAAATATCGCGATATTATCAACTTAATATGTTTGTCACTCCCCCTTGTGATGTGCCTTTTGTGTTTCTGGTTGGTTGGTTTTGTGTGATTGATTTGTTTGGTTGGTGTTAAATTTGGGCGGGTTTTAGCTATTTGTAACAAAATATTTGCCAGTTAACTTAATTGGCAACTAGAGGTTAAAAGGCACCACCTATTGTTTTAATAATAAATAACAAGGAATGTCTATGATCAAATCCAATATCATCTTTAAGCTTCAAGTTCAGGCGCAAACTCAGTTGCATAACCAAGTAAATTTAGTGATGCAGCATATGAGCAATGCCCTTGTTTCAGAGGGGGGATTGTTAGCACCACGTCAGCTAATCACTAAAGCTGGAATTATGTTGTTAGGCGCAATTGTCACTTTAGCGTTATTCGTTTTCATGGCGCAATTAGTTAAAAGTGACGCTGTATATGTTGATGAACCTGCTCCATTGCCAGTGATTAACTTTTTTCAAAAGCCACAAGAGCCTCAAAAAGTGATCAAAAAAATCAGGGTGCAACCTCAAAAAGTGCCTGCAATTATTGATCGTACTCCTATGCCAACTTCTTCAGAGGGAGATGCTGACGTCATTAAAGGTTTTACGCCTGAAGCCTTACCTGTGCCAAAAGAGAACTATGATCGCAGCTACAATGATGGAGATGCTATGCCTGTTGTGCAGGTTTCACCGCAATATCCCATGGCTGCAGCGCGAGATGGTAAAGAGGGTTATGTGATTGTGATGTTTGATATTAGTAAGACGGGCGAAGTTATCAATGCTCAAGTGATGGAGGCTGAGCCCAGAAGAGTGTTTAATCGCTCAGCAATACAAGCGATTAATAATTGGAAGTACAAACCTAAAACGGTTGCAGGGCAAGCCATTGAGCAAAAAGGGCTGCAAGTGAGGCTAGACTTTAGCCTTGATCAGGCTAACTAAACTTGAGCTTATTCGCACTAAAACCTATCAAGTATTGATAGGTTTTTTGTCGACTAAATTTATCGTCGAGGAAGAATGATTAGCTGGCAGCTTGCTGAGAGGGCGGTAAATTATAGGCTATCCATTGCAAGGTAAATTCGATAAAGCGAGACAATCTAGCTGATTGATGGATCAATTGTGGATGCATCAAATACGTGGCTGAAGAGACAGTGCTGACCTGTGGTAATACTGTAATGAGTTGCCCTGAGGCTATTTCTTTGTCCACTAAGTATTCGGGCACCATAATAATCCCTTGTCCGGCAATGGCTAACGATTTGAGCATGTGATTGTCATTAACGCTAAGGCTACTTAATACAGGTAATGACTCGCCATTTAATGGCCATTCAGTAAACTCCGTTGCTGTTAGGCATTCATGCTTAGTTAAATCTGTCACCCGTTGAGGCATACCATTACGGTTAAGGTATTGAGGGGAAGCACAGCAAATGTGCTGATAAGAAAACAGCTTTTTTGCCACCATATTTTGTGGTGGTGTGTTAGTCGCGCGAATCGCTAAATCAAAATCACTTTTGGCAAGGTCATGGGTGGTGTAACTGCTATCGAGACTAAAGCTAATCTGTGGATGTTGTTGCTGAAACTCACTGCAGATAGCTAATAAATAACGCTGGGTAAATTGACTTGGTGCGGTGATTTTAATCCGTCCTGCAATACTGTTATTCTCATGACGGATCTGTCGGTCTAAATCTAAAAGCGACTGTTTTACATGGCTCATGCTTGCAAGGATAAGCTCACCTTGAGGCGTGAGTTTTACACTGCGAGTGGTGCGGATGAGTAAGGGTCTGGCGAACTCTTTTTCAAGCTGTCTAATTTGCTCAGAAAGATATCCTCTTGAGATCTCAAGCGAGGCTGCGGCTTCAGTAAAACTTAATTGTTTTGCGACTTCACTGAACAGAAATAGCCGTTCAAATTTTTTGTGTTCTCGACTCATGTCATCATCATCTTAAAATCAACACCCTAAAATTATCATCTTAAATTAATTATCTTAAACTATTCATCATTATCTTTTAAAACGAATTGTATTCTTTTATTGGTAGCTATATCAAACAATGATTTTGGTGAATACGGTTCCTCATTGCTGCTCAATGCTTACACTGATTGTTATCTAAAATGTGCCGATAACGAGCGAAGCCTTTCAATGAATGCATCTTTAACCGAGCCTCAAGTTATTAATTCAAAATCAGTTATTAATTCAAAATCAGTCACGGGTTCAAACTCAGCAATAAATGCAAAACAAGTCAACGTTAAGCCTTTGGCGCTTGCGCAACACTTACCAGACGTTAGCCGAGTGGTTTATGGCTGCATGGGACTAGGCGGTGGCTGGAATAATCATGACATTAGCGCAGCTGATCGAAATCAAGCTCACGAGGTTATAGATACGGCTTTAGCACAGGGAATTAACTACTTTGACCATGCTGATATTTATACCTTTGGTAAAGCAGAGCAAGTGTTTGGTCAGGTGTTGTCAGCTCGTGCTGAATTACGTGAAAAGATGTTTATTCAAACCAAATGCGGTATCCGTCTTGAAGATGATTTAGGGCCAAAGCGTTACGATTTATCAGCGCAATGGATTAACCACAGTGTTGATAAAAGCTTGCAACAATTACAAACCGATTACCTTGATGTGTTGGTATTGCATCGCCCAGATCCACTCATGGAGACAGAGGAAGTCGCAGACACGTTCCATCGTTTACGTGATGCAGGAAAAGTACGATTCTTGGGTGTTTCTAATATGCAGCATCATCAAGTATCAGCCATTCAACAAGCGCTGGATACACCTTTAGTTGTCAACCAAATTGAGTTGAGTTTACACAAGCAAGATTGGCTCGATGAAACTGTTTATGCGGGTAATCAAGCTGGCGCTGGGGTTAACTTTACCCCTGGTACATTAGCGTATTGCCAGCAGAACCGTCTGCAAGTGCAGTCTTGGGGGAGCTTGTGTCAGGGGCTTTACACTGGAGTCGATGCAAGTAGTCAACCAATTGCGGTTCAAAAAACCAGTAAATTAGTAGCGCGATTAGCCGCAGATTACGGTGTTAGCAAGGAAGCCATTTTACTTGCTTGGTTAATGCAGCATCCTGCGCAAATTCAGCCCGTCATTGGTACTACGAACTTACAAAGAATTTCAGCTTGTCAGCAAGCTATTGGCTTGAAACTTTCCCGTGAACATTGGTATGCCTTATATGTGAGCGCAAAAGGTGAAGAGTTACCTTAACTTTATATCACTTCGTTGTGGCACTTTTGTTTGAACTATTAATGGATTAAGAACAAATATGAATTCAATATTATCAAAAACTACATTGGGTGTAGCAAGGCTTGGTTTAGTCACTGTCAATGCAGGAGTACTGCTCCTAGGTTGCCTCATAAGTGAGTCATCTCAAGCCGAGTCAGCGGCTTTTGAATTAGCGTCCACGCAATCAATATCCAGGGAATCGAACGTAAGCGAACCCCCAGCATCGTTAGATATTTACCAAGATTATCTACATCGAGATATTCGGGATGACATTTTTTATTTTGTATTGCCAGATCGATTTAATAATGGCAATGAAGCTAACGATAATGGCGCTTTGTCAGGAATATCTCACGGTGGTGTCGATAAGGCGTCAACGCGTGGTTTTCATGGTGGTGATATTACTGGGATTGAGCAGAAATTAGATTATTTGGCGTCTCTAGGGATCACAGCTATTTGGATGACACCACTACTGAGAAATCAGGCGATTCAAAAAGACGGCATTGCACATCACGGTTATTGGATTGTCGATTTCAGTGAAATTGATCCACACTTTGGTAGTAATGATGATCTTAAAGCCTTAATCAATGCTGCTCACCAGCGGGGAATGAAGGTGTTTTTTGACATCATCACTAATCACACCGCAGACATCATCCGCTATAGCGAGTGCCATCAACAAGACGGTCAATTCCGTCAAGGTCTAGACCATTGTGAATACAAGCCATTAAGCACATCTAAAACAGAACAATATTCACCATTTATACTTGATGAACACGCTGATATTAAAGTGCCAGAGTGGTTGAACGATCCGCAGTATTACCATAATCAAGGTGATAGTAGCTTTAAAGGTGAAAGCTCACTTAATGGTGATTTTAATGGCCTTGACGATCTTAATACTAAAAATCCTCAAGTGCTCAAAGGGATGATTGAAATTTATCAGCAATTGATAGCCGAGTTTAAGCCTGACGGGTTTCGCATCGATACTGTGCGTCATGTTGATTTGTCATTCTGGCAAACTTTTACACCAGCAATTATTGATTATGCCAATCAGCAAGGCATTCCTAATTTTCATGTATTTGGCGAGGTCTACGACACTAACCCACATCATCTCAGTTTGTATACCACAGAAGGTAAATTGCCCTCGGTATTAGACTTTGCTTTTCAGGATGTCGCTGCTGATATTTTTTATCGTGGTAAAAGCCCGCTATTAGCAAAACAGTTATTTGAGCAAGATGTGTTGTATCAAGATGAAGATAGCCAAGCAGATTTATTGATGACCTTTTTAAGTAACCATGACATGGGGCGAGCGGGGTATTTTATTAATGGCTCAGGACTTGAATTGACGGCAGCTGAAAAGTTACAGCGGAGTATTTTATCCCATGCGTTTATGTTTTTATCGCGCGGGATCCCCGTTGTATATTACGGTGATGAGCAAGGCTTTACTGGTGATGGTAACGATATTGATGCAAGAGAAGACATGTTTCCATCAAGGGTAAACAGTTATAACGATAATGTGTTAATGGGGACTTCAGCGACGACTGCTGAAGATAATTTTAATCAATCCCATCCACTATTTATGGCGATATCAGCCCTCAGTCAGCTTAGGAAAGAGCATAGAAGCTTACGTCGTGGCGTATATCAACCTAGATACTATCAAGCTTCAACAATCCAAGATTCAGCAATTCAAGAATCAATAATTCAAGCCTCATCAATCCAAGCGAACAGCGGCATGTTTGCCTTTGCTAGAGTGGATGAAACGAGTGGTGAAGAATATTTGATTGTGTTTAATTCTGGTAATCAATCTGCAAGCATTGAAATTGATATGACAGATAAAGGTGAGCCTATCACGGCGATTGAAGATGTATTGAAAACCTTTAAGGCTGCTGGTGATTTATATTATAACGGCTTACCTTCTAGCAATGTAGATTCAAGCCACTTAATTGACGTTGAAAAACAAGCTATCACAGTCTCAATGCCTCGCTTAAGTTATGGGGTATATCAAATAAAACGATAAAAATGGGCATTAGTCTTCAGGAGTTCCCCCCTTCAATTTACTCCTAACCACGGATTTTTAAACGTGAAGTTACTGGTATCTGTAGCGTTGAACGTTGATGAAAACTGTGGTTTTTTTATGCCATTTTTGTATAAATAAAGCAGCGTAACAGCGGAAATAATGGATGCGTGGTTCATTAAGCTCAGTGTTGGAGAAGTCACTTGAGCTTAATGATGCACGGAAAGCATGGTGGAGAAATGCACGCTTATGCAGAATAGATAAACAGAGTGTTTGAATACAATAACGTGTTAAGCAAAGAAGTCATCGCCACCCATAGCACGTTTAAGTTGTTGTGCTTCTAAGTAGTCTTCAAGGCGTCTTTTCACCTCTCGTCTATGCAACATATCTTCTTTTGCTTTTGGAGTAGATGGTTTGTCAAACCCATCGATTTCAGTATTATTTGGAACAAGGTCAATAATTTCAGCCATAAAATATCCTTTCTATCGAGACATGGCTTTCTTGTTGGGGAATAAGTCGCCCTTGAAATAGAAAGTCTGTTCGATATCAATCATAAAGCCCAAACTACAAGCACTTAGTATTGGTGGTTGTGAACACTATATTAGTGTGTGCTTAATCTGGAATTTATCAGGAGTTTCAAAATAAAAATGCGATCTGGATAACAATTTTTTTTTAAAGTTTCAAAAGGAGATATGAGTCATATTTTAATTGATGAGTGGCTGACTAACTTGTTTGAAATCGCAGCAGTTTTAGCTTTTTTATTGTCATTTAGCGACTAAACTATACAGCTTGTTTAGCTTTAAGTTGAAAAATTTCAAAGCGTTTAGCTGCTGCAATACTTAACTATATTGATATTATTGAAAAGCGTTCGTTGTAAAAATAGTAGTGGTTAATTTATATAAGACAGTACGGGTATTGTTATAAGTACCCGTAGTTTTATTTTAAAAAGAAGACTGACTTAACTTAATTTAACTCAGCTCTGTCAAAACTTGCTCTAGCACGTCTACCACTTTTGCTGTTTTAGCCACATCTAAAGCGTCAGGGTGAGGAGAGGCGAACTGTCCTCTATCATTATCAAAATATTGCCCTGTTGCCTCTGCAAACTCATCAGCTAACGCTGCGCGAGTTAATATATCTGCGCCAATCGATAAGTCGCCACCTGCAACGCCGTATGCTTGTTTGACCATTTTACTGCCAAGCATTGATGCTGGGTTAACTGCCACAATCATTGGGCCTGTTCCTTTAATCGCTAACCCTAAATGGCGTGACCACATCGTCAGTGCCAATTTACTTTGGGCATATACGGTTGAGTCAGACAATGGGCTTGGTTTAGCCATATCATTGGCAGAAAATGCCGCCTGTGCTGCAGAAGATAAGTTAACGATACGACTACTTGAATCCATGATAGGCAGTAATAATTGGCTTAATAAATAGGGTGCATAAGTATTAACCGCATAACGTGAATCTAAGCCATCTAGGGTAATTAATGTGCTTGGGTTATAAACCCCTGCGTTATTAATTAGCACATCAAGGTGATTATGCTTGGCTTTGATTTGTTTAGCCAAAGCTCTTACCTCTTCCATGCTCGATAAGTCGGCAACGTAAGACTCAATTTGTGATTCATCTGCTGCTGTAGCTAATAGATTAACAACGTCAGTCAGTTTATTTGGATTACGGCCATGTAATAACACCTTATGACCTTCAGCAATTAACATCTTTGCTGTTTCTAAACCAATGCCATCGGTAGAGCCGGTAACAAGAATCGTCTTTTGCATGATGAGTTCCTAGTGATTAATAAGTTACGGGACTGCCTTTAAGGTTTCATTTTTAAGACTTTAAGACTTTAAGACTTTAAGACTTTAAGGCTTAAAAATTGATGTTTTATAAACCTATCGCCCGCACATTCAATATATTAATGTTAGCAGGTATAAAGCGATTGATAAGCGAGAGTTCAGTAGAATTAGTTTATAGGTTTTGTTAATAATAGAGGGCGTGAGTAAGCTTTTATTAATCACTGTAGACTAGATGTTGGCCGCATTTTTGATTGCAAATATCATGTTAAAGTTTATGCTAATTCTTTTCGAAAGCTGTGCTGATACTTATGACCGTTTCAAAAAATTCCAATGCCATTTCTATCGTAGTTGTCTTAATTTTACTGATTGCTGTTATCACAGCTGTGATAATGATTAATCAGTCTAATCAACATAAGGGGCCTGCAGTATGGAGCTCGTTTGTGTATAAAAATGGCTATACTTCAGCTGCCTACGAAATGGACACCGACTTCACCGATTATCAGTCCTGCAAAGTTCACGCTCAAACGGTATCAGCTAAATATGATAATGCGCCGTGGCAATGTGGTTCTCAGTGTCGATTTGACTCAATGCGCCAAGGCTTTGAGTGTGAGTCGATGGTGAATGATTAGCTGATAGTCCCTATTTAGGTAACCAGTGCGGCAACAATATCCTTTTCAAGACAGGTCTTAAGCTGCCTTAATAAACTTCACAAGTTAACCATTAACGATGATTAATATTAACCACTGTAAATGTCAGCTTTTGTACAACTAATTTATAGTATGATGTTCCTATTAAAAGTTAGCTATTTTGAGGTCATCAAATGAAGAAATTATTAGTGTGCGGCGTGTTATTTGCTTCAACAACAGCAATCGCCAGCTCTTCTGAAGGTTATACTGATTCAGTCGTTACACCATCGGCTAAAGCAAGTGTTAGCCAAGTAGGAGGCTTTACTGGTCCAAGTCGAGGCGTGGTGAATACAGCAGCTAAAGCGTTAGAAGCAAAAGATGATACTCCTGCAGTATTAACAGGCTATATTGTCGAGTCTTTAGGTGATGAAGAATATCGTTTTAAGGATGATAGCGGTGAGATTGTGGTAGAAATTGAAAATGATGATTGGCATGGTATTCAAGCAACTCCTGAGATCAAATTAACAATTATAGGTGAAATTGATAGTGATTGGTCGTCAACTTCATTAGATGTTGATGTGGTAAGACTGGCTGATTAATTTAATCACTTATTGTTAGCAATGACTTTAAAGACATAGGTATTATAAATAGATTAAGATTAAGATTAAGATTAAGATTAAGATGAAAATGGCAACCTAAATGGCTGCCGTTTTGTTATGAATATCAAAGGTAACTTAATGCTAGTGTGAATGTTTTCATTTTATAGAACGGAAAATAATTGATGCGATGGAGCATTTACTGAAATTTGAAATACTTTTTTCTGCTTATCCTCTTGCCGAGTGACACTCATATCAATCACTTGTTCACTGAAACTTTTACCAAATAATTGATTCTCAAATATGAGGGGATCTTGATTCTTGTTGAGTTTGAACCTGCCCATAACGATGATTTGATCTGATGGCTGTTTAGGAGAGCCATGTGAAGCCAATGAAATAATCAACCCTTGCAGAGGCAGTGGGCCAGTAGCATCGCTTAAACTTACCCGTTGTAGAATGATGCGGCTTATTTGTTGTCGATGCTGTTGTAATTCATCAGATGATAGTTTTCCGTCATTATTTTGATCAATGCTCAGGTTCGACATTGATATATTGCCGATTTTTTTATCAACATCATCAGAGCCATCAGAGCCATCAGAGCCATCAGAGCCATCAGCAGCATCAGCATCAGAGCCATCAGCAGCATCAGAGCCATCAAGTTCAGTCAGACTATTATCAAGAAAATGAAACGCCGACACCGGCAGTGATAGCACCATAAAGGCACCATCATCGACTAAGTTAATTGTGCCATGTTGGGCCACCATCATATGTGCCTGAACAGATGAGAATGTTAATCCACTCAAGATGATACAAGTAGTGATCCCTGCAGCGAGTTTCTTTATTAATTTCATGTACTCATACTCTTAATAGGTTTTATGCTTGATGGCTTCATTGACTTCATCATGATGCCAATAGTTAGACAGTTATTTACAGTTCACCTTTTACACAACGTTGAAAGTAGGGGTAGCTGTCAGTGGCATAGTAATGATAAATGCCATCAGGAAACTCAGGAGTGACCCCAACACGGCCATTACACTCATCCAAATCACCTGAACCTGCTACGTACTCCCAATCTTGCGCGAATGTACCCAATGGATATATGTCAGTTGATGGTCTGCTACTGCTGGCGTTGGTCACTAACTGATAACTGCCTGTAATGGTTTTAATGGCAGAACTGGCATCGTCTGCGATGCTATAGCCGTAACGAGCATAAATAGGAAAGCCATCTGCTGCCCAGCCGATAATGGTCATTTTATCGCTGCTACCACCTTGTAAAGTGACGAAGCCTTCTGGCATGCCATGGTAATGGTATTCACCGCCAGGTTGAACATGGGCGTTATTGTCATCGGTGCCAAAGTTGAAACTTGATTGGCCCAATGCTTCAATATTCCAGTTGCCGTCATTGCCAACTAAACTGCAATCATCACCAGAGTCATCACAAGTGCCAGCGGTACTAGCATCAATTTTTACCCCATTAAGTACATAGCCTAAAACACCTCTGGGGCCACCAAGGGTTGTAGCAGTGTTACTTTCTTCAGGGGTTAAGGTGTAACTGGCAGAAACATCTTGCTCATAAATGCTGTTTGGATTATTTGCATTAGGAAATAATCCCACTTCATGATCAGGGATCCCATTAGCATCAAGCAAGCGTTCACCTTCCTCGCAAGTCCACTCGGCATTACTGGTGTTATAAACCGATTCAGATTCGTTATAGGTGCTATTTACATAATCACACAGCACACCATCTGTTGAACCTGTTGAAGGCGTTTCATTATCAGGGTCGTCTCCAGAATCATCACCAGAGTCATTATCAGAATCATCACCTGAATCATCAGTAGAGTCGTCTGGAGTGGTGATAACTTCATCAGCATCTTCAACAGCAGTATCATCATCGCTACTGCCACAAGCCAGTAATGTGCTTGTGATGAGTACAAATAAGGCTGACTTTATTAGGCTAATTGAGTGTTGCTTGGTCGGGGCAAAGAGTTTCATGGCAAGGGCTTCCACTTGTTATAAAAAGCAATTTATAAATAGGCAGTTATCAAGAGCTGTTTACAAGCCTCTAGGTACAGAGGTCTACTTGTTAAGCGCTTGCTTAATTGAGTTTGGTTTATCCTAGCGTTAAAAAGTGCAGAAACGGTGCAGGAAATGAGGGGAAACAGCGTGATTGTTATCGGCTTGTTGCGACAGGTTTTGGGGAACTGCCACAACAGGCTATTTAGGAAAATTTAAATGATGTCTATTTAAAAGCGAGCATTGATGTCAATTCCTAGCAATAAGTTGTCTGAGAGTTCATCATTAAATTGCTTTGCTACGCTAAATTTAGCTGAAAAATGTTGAGACAATTGCCACCAGTAAGCGGTGTTGACCCCATAATGATTAAAGCTATCGGAATAGTGGTTTACGGAGTCATCAGGAAGCAAGCTGTTTTTAATTACAAAAGTCCCATCGACATCTTGCCAAGCGTAATTTACACCGATTGACCATGCATGATTAATATAAAAATCAGCAGCAAGGTATAGGTGATGCATTGTTTGCTCATTGGTATTGGTAAAAGCTCGTTGAGGATCGTTATCATTAGCTACCAATTGGCTGAAATTACTGTTGTTACTATCACGATATTGCCAACTCGCAAATAAATTAATCCCACTGAAAGACTCCATCGGAATATAACTTTGTAGATTAACACCAAAGATGTCAGCTTGATTATCAAAGTTGGCATTCATCACCCAATCTTGGCTGTCAGCATTTGGGTTTTGGTAATTGTCTGAGCCACTTTGGTTTTGATAGAAAACCGAGACGGATGATGTGTCATTAAAATAATAGCCAAGATTAATGCCGTAAAGTGATTCATCATAAGGATAAAACCAGCCATCAGAATCATCATTGATTTGCTGGTAATTAGCACCGATAAACCATTTTGAAGCAAATACATAGGTACCATCAATTTGATAGTTTGTCGTTTCGGATAAATCTGACTTTATATAATTCACCCCAATATTGGATGATTGTGCCAAAAAGGTATTCAGCGCCAAAGGTCCTTTATCAGTATCGACAGTATTTAAGTAATAGCGGTAACCAGCCAATACTGAAGTATTGTCGCTGTTGTCATTATCGTCGATATACGCAGCGCTGATATCGTGATGAAAACCATTAGATGCTGAGTTTTGCTGATTATCAGCTTGCGCAGTAAAAGCCAATAAACTGATTGATATTGCCGTTGCTAACTTTGTTGCTAACTTTGTTGCTAACTTTGTTGCTAACTTTGGTGCGTGAGTCTTGAGCTTGTTCATAGCGACGTCCTTGTTATTTTAAGTGAAAAATATTCTTTTAGTTGTTGATTACAATTACTTAACAGTTGTAGCGTTATGTGTCGTTAAAGTCCTTATTTATCAATGTCTTATGTTGTTATATTGCGTAATAGAGATTATTAAGTAAAGATTTATTTGGTCTTTTTTTGCGCGTCTCGGTGCTATAAGTGACAAGTTAGCGTATGGCAGAGGTTTTAATAATGAGAGGGGGCACTATTGATGTTGGGTCATTTTTGCTTTTGTTTATTGATTAAAAATTGATTGACGTTTGGATGAGGGAAGGAATATTTCCTATGAAAAATAGCGTATCATGCGCGTTTTTATTTTGATGATCTTGTTATGCGCCATTTAAAAACCAGCCACCACCCCGACACACCTAGTCAGTTTGTTGCTCAACAGCAAGACTCAATGTTAACTCGCCGAGCTGCGAGGGCAATTGTACTGCAAGGTAATACTATTTTAATGCTCTATACCGAGCGTTATCATGATTACACTTTACCTGGTGGCGGGGTTGATGATCATGAAGAGTTTGAGCAAGGTTTAGTACGAGAACTACAAGAAGAAACTGGCGCTAAATCAATTCGTAATATTAAAGAATTTGGCTTGTACGAGGAATATCGCCCTTGGGTACGTGATGGCATGACGTTAATCCATATGTTGTCATACTGCTATACCTGCGAGATAGATAGTGAATTGGGTGAAACCCAGTTTGAGTCCCACGAGATTAATAATGGCATGAAACCCGTGTGGATGGATATTGATGAGGCGATTCAACATAATCTCAATACCATGACGAACAGTGACAAAAAAGGTTTATCCATTGAGCGTGAAACTTTTTTATTAAAACTTATTAAAAAAGAGCTTTTTTGAGCCGTTTAAAGTCGATTTTGAAAAAATTCAATAAAGCCTGAAATGCTTATTTCAGGCTTTTTTTGGATAGTCATTTTTATTTAGGCTTTATTGGCAGGATAAAAGTAAAACGGTAATCAATTATTTAGTAAATAATATATGAGTCAATGCTAAAAATACCTATTTCGAGGTATGCTAATTTAGTATAAGTTAATGATCTGGCTCACAAATATTGATGCGTAATTGTAGCTCTTTTGTAACATTGTTCTAGATCAATTATTTCATTTCATTTCACCTTTATAACATCACTCGAGATGATGAAATAAAAGGATTACAATAAATGAAATTAAGTACCCTCACATTAGCCGTTCTTGCCAGTTTAGCGACTTCTACGGCCTATGCTGAAACTGAAACTGTTGACCCATTGAAAAAAGCCTTTATCGATGACTCGTCAGTGAATGTGCAATTTAGATTGCGCTATGAAGATGTCGATGTTGCCAATGTGGATCAACAAAACCAAACCACATTACGCACACGTTTAACTTATCAAACAGGTGATATATATAATTTATTTGCAGTAGCGGAAGTTGATGATGTTCGCTCTACGGATAATGAACCACTGATCGGTGATTATAAATATACCCAAATCAACCAAGGTTTTATTGGGTATAAAGGCCCTGCTGAAACGTTAGCTAAATTAGGTCGCCAACGCATTTTATTAGATAACCAGCGTTTTGTTGGCGGAGTGGGCTTCCGTCAAAATGAACAAACCTATGATGCGGTTTCGATTAAAAACACCGCGATTGAAAACTTGACGGCTTACTATGCGTATGTCGCTAATGTAAATCGTATTTTCCCTGAAGGTTCAGGTAAAGAAGAACATGAAAACGAAACCAGCTTAATCAATATCAATTATAAAGGTTTAGAGTTCGTTAATTTAACCGGTTATGGTTACTTGATTGATAATACTGATGTTGCTGCCTTTTCTACTGATACCTTTGGTATTCGAGCTGCGGGTAATATCAAATTAGATGCGCTGAAAGTCAGTTATGAAGCTGAATATGCGCAGCAGTCTGAAGGGGGTGATAACCCTGTAAGTTACAGCGCGGATTACTACAAGTTAGGTGCGGGTATCGATTTTGACGCCTTTGGCGCAAAAGTGGGTTATGAAGTATTAGGTTCTGATAGTGGTAAAGCTGGCTTTATTACACCATTAGCAACACTTCATGCCTTTAACGGTTGGACTGACAAATTCTTGTTTGGCGGAAAAGGTAACTGGGATAACGGTTTAGTCGATACTCATGTGATCTTAACGGGTAAAGTTGCCGGTCTTAAATTACTAGCCAAATATCACCAGTTTGAATCAGATTATGGCGATATTGATATGGGAACAGAGTGGGGCGTTGCTGCTACTTACCCATTTGCTAAGCATTACAGCTTAGGTGTGAAATATGCCAGCTTCAGCGGTGCAGATGAAGGCTATGACTTTTCAAATGATACCGATAAATTATGGTTAACATTCCAAGCTAACTATTAATGCTAAGCGGATGAAACATCTTGCAGTCACTGCTTTGGGTGTGTAGTGACTGTTGTAACTCCCCCCCCACCTAGTTTGCAGGAATCTAATTGATTCCTGCTTTTTTATGTCTAAGTCTTAAACAACTTTGGCGTGAAATACTTCAGTTGGCTGAACGAGTTCAGCTTGAGCTGCAATGGTTTGTAGCTCCCACTCTTGCCTTTTATGGGTTTCTTTTAATACCCCATAACAAGCGTTAGTGGCATGTTCAAATGCTGTTACTGCGCTCATGTCTTGTAATAGCCCCCCAGTAAACAACGCTGATATTAAATCACCCACACCAACAGGCTGGCGGTTAAATTCAAGCTGTGGTCGCTGGGAAATATACATGCCATCTGCAGTGGCTAACATCATGGTAAAGGTGTCATCAGCAATAGAGTGCAGGTGCTTTACTAATACGATTTTAGGTCCTAGAGTCAGTGCTTTTTCGCAGGCGAGTTTTGCTTGTTCTAGGTTATTGATTTCCATGCCTGTAAATTGAGTTAATTCAAATTGGTTAGGCACAATGACATCTGCGATAGGCATGACATCATTGATTAATTGCTCAGTGATCCCGTCTGCCAGAATGCAGCCTTTTTCAGGATCGCCCATCACAGGATCGCACACATAAATCGCATCAGGGTTTTGTTGTTTTACACTGTTAACGGTATGAATAATTGCCTGGCATTGTTCTGCACTGCCTTGATAACCTGAAAGTATCGCTTGGCAATCCGCCAGTTTACCTATGTTGTCGATACCTGCCACAAGTTGGTTGATGTCGTCAGCAGAAAATGCACGACCTTTCCAACCTTGTTTATATTGGGTGTGATTTGAAAATTGTACCGTATGAATAGGCCACACTTCCATGCCCATGCGCTGCAGAGGGAACACGGCAGAACTGTTACCTGCATGCCCAAATACCACGTGAGATTGAATTGAAATAATACCTTTCATGTAATGACCTATTATAAGTAAAGTTGTGATGAACAATGCGAGCACAATACTGGAAGAATGCCATGTTCTGACAATGATGCTGCTGGTTAACGTTAGCTTATAAAGGCTTACGCGATTGATTTCAATATGGCTAATGATAGTCTGTGATCTTGAATAGTCATAATCCTTGTTGATGGATGAAATCCACCAGTAAGGCTTTCTTATGCACAAGGTTTTATGAAGATTCTTAGAAAAGCTATTCGAGCATACAAACACGCCAATCTAATGATTGGCGTTAGTATTTACAATAGTATTGACGGTTATTACTGGTAATAGTTTTAGTAATAGTTTTAGTAATAGTTTTAGTAATAGTTTGGCACGATTACTGTCACGAGTACTGGCTCAGTTAAGTGAGCCAATACAGGTGTTATTCATTACGCAGTAGCTGCTTGAAACTCAGTAAAGTAATCGTTCAATACTGAGCGTGTTTCACGGCCAATTAACTCGTATTCGTGATGAGTTAAGTTTGCTAAAGAAACGCGTACTGATGGATGCACGACGTCAAAGCCTTTACCTGGAAGTAAGATAACTCCCGTTTTGTGAGCTAAACGGAATAGGAAGTCTTTGCCTTTACCGCTGTCTTTGAACCATTCAACAAACGCTTCACCATAAAGTTTGCCACCTAAAGTGTCTAGCTCTAGTAAGGTGTAGTAATCAACACGGTCGACGTTTTCTTCAACTTCAATCCCCATATTTTTGTAAAGGGTGATGTAACGTTCACGGATAATGCGTTTACAAGCTGCTTTGTAGTTGTCTTCTAAATCCATTAAGCAATTTAAAGAGAACAACGCCATTTGAACTTGCTGTGGTAATGCTAAACCAGCGGTGTGGTTTAGTGCTACCGCGCGGCTATCAGCAACGATACGGTCGATAAATTTGATGCTACGTGGATCAGGAGTGATCGTTTTGTAGCGGTTATCAAGTTCTAGCTGATGAGCTTCAGGTAGGGCACGCATAGCATCATCAAACACATTGCTGTGATGGATACCAATGGTGCCTAAACGCCAGCCGGTTGCACCGAAGTATTTTGAGAATGAGTACACACATAAAGTGTTGTATGGCAGTTTTGCAAACAGTGACACAAAGTTGTCTGCAAAGGTGCTGTATACGTCATCAGTAATGATAAATAAGTCACTACGTTGGGTGTTTACAAAGTCAGTTAAGCGGTTCAGTGTATCGTCAGAAAATTTCACTGACGCTGGGTTTGCTGGGTTAACCACACAAAGTAGTTTGATATCAGTATCAGCTAATTTTTCAATTTCTGATTGCGGTAACTGCCATGTGGTTTCATCAAGGCGAATTTCAACGACTTCTAGGTCGTACTCAGCAAGCTCTGGAATTTCTAAGTAAGGGGTAAAGATTGGCGTGATAAGTGCCACTTTGTCGCCTTTTTTAAGCAGACCATTGTTTGCCATTGTGGCGAAGGTATAGGTCATTGACGCAGTGCCGCCTTCAGTTGCAAACAAATCAAAGTCAGAATTCATTGGCAAATCACCATACATTTCTTCGCCGATGTATTGCTTAACGACTTTTTCAATGTTAGTTAGCATACGTGATGGTACTGGGTAGTTACAGGCAAGGAATGCGTTAACAAATTCATGTAAGAAAGACTGCTTTTCGATGCCTAAACGGTCTTTGGCATAGCTAATCGCTTTTTGTAAAAACTCAACGCCTTCACGACCTTGATTCGCTTTAGCAAAGGTATCGAAACGGGCGACAACACCGTCACCATCTGGGATACCGCCAAACCCTTGATTGAGGTATGAGTAGCTGCGCTCTGACTCTTCTAGTGCGAAGTCACCTAAACGAAGGAACGCTTTACGTGGCAAGGTGGCTAAAAAGTTTGGGTTACCACGGCCAGCATCTAACAAAGTGCGATCAGGTACTGATTGTGCAACTTCGATAAGTTTATCTTTCAGTTCAAATGGGCTTAAGTCTGCAAATTGAGTGAAATCGATTGCCATTAGGTCGTTAGTGTTTTGATTGTTCATAGTTTGTACCTTTTGATATTTGAAAATCTGATATTGGCGAGCTAGTTGAGTGAACTCACTCGCCGAAATGTTGTTAAATTTGAAGCTATTACTTTGAAATTACTGAGTTGACACGATGCCGACAATGATAGGGCCCCAAAGGGTGAGCAATACATTGGCAATGGCATAAGTCACTGTGAAAGCAAATACTGGTGTCGCGTTGCCTGCTTTTTCAAGTAAGGCTGCGAATGCTGGGTTAGCGCTGCGGCCACCAGAAACACAAGCTAATGCTTCAATTGGGTTCTTAATTTTCAATACGTAGTAAGAAATAAAGAATGAAATGATTTGTGGAATAATGGTCACTGCCATACCCAAGAATAATAAAGTTAAACCGTGTTCTTTCATGGTATTAATGGCTTCTGGGCCCGCTTGCAAGCCAACAATGCCGACAAACACAGCTAAACCAAAGTCACGTAAGAAGGTAGAAGCGCCTAAAGGTAGTGAGCCAATAGCAGGTTTACGGCTACGTAACCAACCCACGAATAAGCCTGAGATTAAACAACCCGCGCCAGAACCAATTGTGACGGGAATACCGGCAATTTCGAAACTGATTAGGCCAATTAGTAGACCAGCCACCATACCTAAACCAAAGAAGATATAATCAGTGGCAACGGCTGAGCCTAAACGCTTACCAATATTTTTCTCTACACGGTTAATGTCTTTAGCGGTACCCGTTAGCTGTATGATGTCGTCTTTAGCGACGATAAAGTCAGCGTCGACAATTTGTGAATGACCACCACGAATAATGTCGGTGACATAAACGCCACGGTAAGTATCCGCATTGGCTTTTGCTTTAACTTCAGCAATGGTTTTACCCACTAGGCTGGCATCTTTCGCAATAAGCTGACGATTTTCTTCAATTAAGCTGATTCCTTTTGGCATAGCAACTTCACAGCTTGCAGTGTTCATATAACCTGCAATCGCTTCACGGCGGCCAGTGACAATGACAACGTCGCCAGCTTGAATTGTGATGTCTTTATCAAGCTCAATGGCATTACCGTTACGGTCAATCATTTCGATAGCAATATCGAGCAAATCTTTATTGATGTGTTGACTAGTGCGGCCAATGAAATCGCTGCTGCCATCAATTTGATAAGCACGAGATACCAGGTCGGTAATGGCGTTAAACTCACCAACTGCTAGCTCTGGTTTTCCGTCTGACATTTTTTCAGCAAGCTTAAGTGCTTCGCCGCGGATATCCCATTTCATGAAGGTCGGAATTAACCATGACACCATTAAAATTGGACCTAATGAACCAAAGATGTAGGTCACGGCATAACCGACTGCTACGTTGGTTTGCATCAACTGTTTAGCTTCTTCGGTGACGTTACCTAGCTGTGATATAGCATCACCTGCTGTACCGATAATGGCTGATTGTGTTAAGCCACCTGCTGCAAGACCTGCTGCTGTGCCGCTATCAAGATCAAACATCAATGCTGCAGCAAGTACACAGAGTAAACCTGTGACTGTCATAACAACTGCAGATAACAAGATGTTGATGGTTCTGAAGTTAAGCGCACTGAAAAATTGTGGTCCGCCTTGATAACCGACTGCGTAAATGAATAACGCGAAGAAAATGGTTTTTACACCTGGGTCTATTTGTACTCCAAATTGGCCAATTAACACGCCCATGATTAAGGTTCCTGCTACGCCACCAAGCACAAAACGGCCGATGGTGATTTTACCGATGAGGTAACCTAACGCGAGTGTAATAAATAAAGCGATGTAAGGAGATACGGCAAATAGATTTTCGATAATGCTCATAATATTTGCTGCCTTAAAATTTAATTCAAAAGTGAATAATTACTGGTTAATTTGAACCATTGACTGATTCACTATTGAACTGAATGTGAGTGATAGTTCGTGGTTTCGGCAGCAATATTAGGGCAGGAAACTAGACACAATTAATCCCATTTGATGGATCGAATCCTCTGTAGGTTTGTATCCTGAGAGAAAATAGAGTGGTTTTGTGTTTTAGGTTGTTGATTTTTATCAGTGAAATAGAAGTTAGGAGTCTAGGGGGGAGATTATTATATTTGAGTAATATTTGCAGAAATATCCCTTAAGAGATATAAAAAAGAGGTAAGTCGTGAAGCTGCATCCTATTCAGACCGAGTAAAAAGTGAGAAGTGAAGAGTGAAACGGATGAAAAACGGCTTATTGATTGTGCTCAATAAGCCGTTAAAAGAAAAGTAACTAACCGTTAAGTTACTCTGAAATTTGAGGGTAGACAAACTCTGCAAAGATTTTGGAGATAATCGCTTTAATTGGCGCAATTTGTTTTGAATACGGTGCCCATAGCGCTACAGGGACACTAATATGATCAAGAACTTGTTCAGACTTGAACGTAACGACTTTGTCTTTGAAGCTTGGTGACATGGATACTAAGCTAGGCAATAAAGCCCAGCCAACATTCGCTTCGAGTAATCTGAGTATTAATGTCATTTGATCGATGATTTCATGATCTGAAGATAATATGACTTTTTGTTCCATTTCGTCATCGATCATGGCTTTCAATACTAATTGCTTTGATGATTTCATCATAGACATGGTTTTACTTATAGGTGCCGTAGCTAATGGGTGCTCTCTACCTGTATATAAATAAAAATCTAAATTCTTTAAAAAAGTAAAGTCAATACTGTTGACCACTTTGCTGTTGTAAACATTGACAATAGCCAGATGAATACTGCCATCTTCAATGCCTTTTTTGACTTCTGGTTTAGTGCGCACTACAAAGTGCACTTTCATATTGGGAAACTCTTCCAGCAACTTAAGACGAATGTCGCTTAAAATCCCGGGAGACATGAAGCTGCCATAAGCGATAGTAATAGATTCAAGCCCACCAGAAGATAAACTGAGCGCCATTTTATCGAAAGTCAGTGCTTGTTGAACCGTTGTTTTGGCGTAAGTGTAAAGCAGTTCTCCATCCTCAGTTGCTTCGACACTGCGACCGACACGATTAAACAGCTCTACTGCGACTTGATCTTCTAGGTTGGTAATCACTTGCCCAATAGTTGTACGGTGCTTATCTAACTTAACTGCAGCTTTACTAAATGAGCGCTGTTCATAAACCGCAACGAATGCGCGTAATTGCTCTAAGCTAAAATTCATCGGGTATGGGCTCCATTTATCATTATTTCTGGTTAAGTGACTCGCCAAGCTACGTCATTTGATGCAGATTGAGAAAATTACCTTCAAGAGTCAGTGTAATTAAACCCTGTATCAATTGAAACAGTAAGCAAGCGTATTCAGTTGCTTATGAGGTATTTCTTTACCTGCTTTGTTCATACTCATCATTTGTTTTAACAAATCCACTCAAAATGGTTTATTTGAGCGATTATTGGCTCATTGAATACGATGTTCGTGCCTCACTAAATATTATTAAAGATAGTCTCTATTCAGTCATTGGTACAAGAGCCAGTCATGGGAATAACTTTGACGGGTCTCATCCTCTTTAAGCGATTCCGTTAAACAATAATCAATCGATACAATAGTCGTCATTAGCAGTATTGCTTATCTAAAGATGCTGCTCCCTTTTATAGTTATAACTCGATTGGTGACACAAATGCCTCATGAATTTGCGATTGGAGAAGTGTACTTTCCGCCGCTGTTAATCGTTGTAATGTTAGCTTATTTTCTTACCGTTGCGGTTACATTTGTTGCTGGCAAACTCGGTTGGCAGCGCGTTATAGCGTTGCCAGCATTAGTTGAACTTTGCATGGTGGTGATATTTACCGTGTTATTAAGTCGATTTATCGCTTTTACCTAACTCATCAGACTTTGGAGCTCGATATGTTTCGTATAATTACCACACTGGTGATGGTTGTGATTGCTGCAATAGCAGTGTTAAGCCAGTATCAAAACTACGCTGAAAATCCTTGGACCCGTGACGGCCAAGTAAGAGCGCACATTATTCAAATAACCCCAAGAGTGACAGGCCCTGTAACGAACGTGCTGGTAGACGATAATAGCCGCGTTAAGAAAGGCCAATTACTGTTTGAAATTGACCCGAGTATTTACCAAGCTGAGTTAAGTAATGCTAAAGCAAAGCAGATGCAGGCGAGCGCATTATTAGATAAAGCTAAAAATGAAAATCATCGCGCAGTGGAACTTGAGAGTCTCAAGCACGGCACGGTTTCTGAGCTTGATTTGAATAACTTTCAAAACGCGGTGCAAACAGCTAAAGCTAACCTGGCTGCAGCAGATGCAGTGGTTGAACAAGCTGAACTTAATGTGGCTTATACCCATGTTACAGCGCCTACAGACGGCTTTATTACCAATCTAAACCTTAGGCAAGGCGCCCAGGTTGTGGCTAACAACCCTGTTGTTGCCTTGATTGATGAGAACAGTTTTTGGATTGAAGGTTTCTTTAAAGAAACTGATTTACAAGGGGTGAATATGGGGGATGAAGCTCGCGTGACGTTAATGATGAACCCAGATAGCCCGATAGAAGCGAAAGTTGAAAGCATTGGCTTTGGTATTGCTAAGTCAGATGGCAGCACAGGTAATACCCTATTACCTAATGTGAACCCTAATTTTCAATGGATCCGTTTAGCACAGCGTATTCCCGTTAAGATCCATATTGAACATGTTCCTGAAGACGTACAACTGCGTGTTGGCACCACCGCCTCAGTGCAAATTTTTAATGGCGCTTAATAAGCTGCAGACCTGATATTTATGGTGCAAAAGGGGATTAATATGTTGGGTATTGCTACTAAAGAAGCCATTAAAGTCGCTCTGGCTTTTACCAGTGCCATTGTATTGGCATTGTTATTTGGCTGGGAAAAGCCTTATTGGGCAGCCATTACCGTTGTTACATTGGCGGCAAATGAATCATATAGCCATTCAATTCAAGCTGCACAAAACCGTATTATGGGCACAATAGTGGGGGCTAGCATTGCTATTGCAATGATTGCCTTTTTTGCCCAAGAGCGAATGCTATTTATTGGGACATTTATATTGCTTGCTGGCATTAGTACTGTGATGTCTTATGATCGCAAACACGGATACTTTGTCAGAATTACGTTTATTGTATGTACTCTAATATGCTTTATGGGAAGCTTTGACGATATAACATCAGTCAATATGATTTTTCTTCGCTTACAAGAAACATTACTGGGCGTGGTGATGTTCTCGCTTGTGTATCGATTTGTCTGGCCGATAAATTCTGAAGTCAATTTTTATGCACAACACAACAGCATCACAGAGCAATTAACTGAATTAGTTGCAGAGCTAACCGACTGCTTGAATGGCAAAAAAGAGGTGAGTATAGATCAGCTTTTAGCCCATCAGGCTAACTTAGCTAAGATGACCGAAAGCATCAAATCCCAAAGTTTAATTTTAGATTTGCCCAGTGCAGGGAGTTACCAATTATCCCACCAACGTAAACAGTGGAAGCTATTGACCATTGCGAGTTATGAAACGATTGAGCGTTTAACTCAATGGCTTGAGCAAGCTAAGAGTATCGTCGACAGCGCAGATGCAGATGCAGATGCTGAAGTGATTAAAGTGTCTTTACTGCAAGCCGTTTCTAATGAAGATAGCCTTATTCAACTGAACGAAAAATTGATGCAGAGCGCATCAATGGTGACGCGTATTCAGGTAGCTAAAGATTATTTGCTGAGCACCTCAACACGTATTGATAAAAACAGCAAAACCTTTACTGATATCAACGTGACTTTGACATGGCAGGAGTTAGTTAAACAATGGGATATTGCGCTTCCGCTATCGTTGCGCATTAAAGATGGCTTAATTGTAATGGCGGCATTAGCGACCAGTTTTGCTTTGTGGATATACACGCCGTTACCTAATGGCTATATGTTTCCGATGTTGTCTGCGGTGATGGCTGTTAATTTGATTGCATTACCAAAATTTATTGTCAATGAAGCTTTGGTCGGTATCTGTATTTTTGGTGCTTTAGTGACGTTGGAATATGTATTTATCATGCCTTCTTTTACAGAAGTGTGGCATTTAGCCATGTTCTATTTTGTCAATATAGTGGTGATTTGGCGACTTTGTGCAGCACCTCAATTAGCTTTGCAAAAAGTGATTGGTGCTAATTTACTGGTAGTGCTAACCATGAGTGCGCTGCACCTTACACCAAGTTTTGATATTACGGTGTCATTAAATATGTTGGTACAGGTATTCATGGCGATAGCCGTAGTTCGGTTTTTTGTGGGCGTATTTAAAGAGGGCTAATAGCTTCGAATGAAATTTTAACAATGCTTGACTCAACTGAGTTCAAGCTTGTGAATTTGCTGACGACAAAATCAACAGTTGAATTAATTTTTAATGGCGTAACACGCTCATTCCTTTAACATATGTAACGCCATTCTTGCTGTTTTTTTACACGCTGGGGGTAGATTTAACCTTAAGTGAGTTAACACTTTGAATCCCCCATTTAGTCTTGTAGCATGCGATTTAAATTATGTCGTTTAGCAAGTGCATGTCTTTAAATGGTGTACTGCAAGCTGGGGAGTTAACAATGCTGACTTATCACCAATCTGTACGCTTACAAGTTGACAATGTATTGGTTCAATATCATATCTTTGATACTGATGAGCCTTTAATGGTGACATTTCCCCCTTCTAGTAATGCGATGTCGCAAGAGCAAGTTGATGCTGACCAGCAGGCATGGAGTTTTCAGTTTTTTGCTAAAAAGAAAATGAATGTGATTTCGTTTAATCATATTGGTGGTGAAACCCATTATTTTGACTCAGCAAAGTTTGCCGCATTTATTGATGACTTGTCTGATTCATTATTCCCATTTCCTGCTCGGATTGGTTATGGCTGTAGTAAAGGCGGTTTTGCAGCAGCATTTCATGCCAAAGCGTTAAAGCTAGATAAAGCCTTATTACTCATGCCGCTAAGTACCTATTGGCAACCTAATGCACCGTGGGATCCAAAGCTGAGTAAACACACCGAACTGCAAGTTCAAGATATGTCACATATTGATGCAAGCCATTGTGAAACGCCATTAACCATTATCTACGATCCATTGTTTATTCCTGATACTTTACATAAAAAACGCTTTAAATCCTGTGTTGCCAGTTACCGCATTCCTGGTGTGGGCCACAGAATTGCGCGGGCTTTACAGCATACAGGTTCGCTTAAAGAGACAATATTGGAGTTTAGAGAAGGTGAGATTAATGCAGAGCGTTTTTATCGAGTTGCAAGAAAGCGAAAGCAATTAAGTTATTACTTTCGTTCAATTGATAAGTCCAGTACTCAAAAAATGACACCTAAGCGTCTCGGGGTCATCTATTTACATCGATTTTATCAATATAAATCCCAGAGTATTGATCTGGATAAATTAAAATCTCGACTACAACAAAGTATTGAAAAACGGGTTAATAGCCTTTGTGGTTTGGTGCAAGGGAAAAGCATTATTGCAGTGAGAAATTTTGCTGGTGGAACTGCGTTTATGTTTTGTTAATTTACCAGCTTTCTTGGGCTGTTCTGAGTTTGCAGTTCATTGCTCTCAATTTTTTTGGGGAGTAAATAAATACAAAACGAGCATCTTGCTCGTTTTTAGCCAATTAGACTCACTCTTCTGCAAAGCATAGTTTCTAAATTCTTCTTCGTTTTCCCTTTTCCTTTTTCGTTTCCCTTTGGCTTTCCCTTCATGTCTTTTAGGGGAGATTCATATCTCAGTTAGGTTTCATTTGATTTTATTTTTGGCGTTAAATGGTAACTATATCCGCCAATAATAGGCGATTATTTGTGCTGTTAAAGCGCAGTTATTCATCTGGTTGCCAAACAGAGCTGATGTTGCAAATGGCTTATGTAGTAAATGACAGTTGCGCTCTTGAATAACAACAATTGATTATCTAACTTTTATTGGAGGTATTATGTCTAAGCTTAATCAGACTTTATTGCTAAAAACTGCAGGTCTTGTATCTACTTTTGCCGTTGCCGCAGTGATGAATTTTACCGTCATTAATAGTAGTTATGCTGAGCAGTATGTTTTTCCTCAGCAAAATCAAAGTTCAGAGCTACAGGCTAGTGATGAGGCAAGCTGTAATAGTTGGGCTGTATCGCAAACTGGCTATAACCCAAGTCAGCCACAAACTATCGCCACAACAACACAACCGACGCAAGTTACACCAGATAGTAATGACTCTGCTGATAGAGGCTCTGGCATGCGAGGAGCTATGGCTGGTGCAGCCGCTGGCGCTATGATTGCCGAATTTGGTGATGATGATCGTAGTGACGCTGCGCAAAATGGAGCCGCTATTGGCGCTGTGGCAGCAAGACGTCAAAGTCGCCGCAGTAATATTCAACAAGTTGAACAGCAACAACAAGCGGCTCAGCAGCAAGCTGCGCAACAACAGGCTCAGGTACAAACTGCAAATGCCCAAGGCGAGGAAAACTTTTATCAAGCTCGCGCAGCTTGCCTAGAGGGTAAAGGCTATAGTGTTAATTAGACTTTCATTAAAAGATCTTTTTATAGCTAATACATAGCCACCCATTATTTTGAAGTTATAACATAAAGCTAGACTGGGTGGGCTAATTAATGAACTACAACCTTCTTTGAAAAATTATTTTCAAAGAAGGTTGAATACCGAGGCCTAGACAACTCCCCCACGAGCTTTGAAATTTTCGAGCTGGACAACGATTTGGGGATAAGGACTGTTTATTCACGATAGGGCATGATTACTGTTTTTTGTTAATTGTAATTACATAGTAAGTGGCAAAAGGCCGAATAAACTGCCAAACAAGCAGTAACGACGCTAACGGAAAAAACAAGCTATAAATGTTGAAGTCCGCATGGCCCTTGGCTGCATCTATCATCCATTGGGAAAACGCTGACGTGGCAAAAAAACTATAACCAATTACAAATAACATTATAAACTGCGCTTTACCTTCAATAAAGAGTGCCAATACTCTGCCGAATGTGGACAGTTTTCCCCCTTGAGAAGCTTCATGCATTGGCATTTGTTTAAGTTTAGACCGAGCAATGACAAAAATGATTAAAGCGAACAAAGGTATTAATACAAAGAGGGCCCACTGCAAGATATAAAGGTCAGCAATTTCACGCATAGCAACTGGTCTATAGTTCATCTCTGCATCAGAAAACGGACCTGATTTTAATAATTCCCAATAAAATTCTAAGTTTTCCATGTGAATATAAGGCATTCTGAATTGCTCGAACCACATAAATAACGTAAATAGTCCAAGGTATAAAGCCAGTAATGCATTAACAGCTAGAGTCTCAGTTGATTTTCTTTGTGCGATTGAAGGCGTTATTGAAGTGTTAGTTTGAGCTGTAATACATGCACGAAAAAACATACTAATATTGTGAATATGATACTGCTTAAAAGGCATATTAATCTCTATTGTTAATTTGAAAAATTTATCCTCAAAGCATTATATGATAATTCTATATCAATGAAATAATTATGGTTTATCTTACTGTGACCTCCTATTATCAACTAGATATTCGTTAAGTTATATGGTTTTATGTGTCGATGAGGTAATAGCTTTTTGTGCGGATGCTTACAGTTGTTTTGAAAGTTGTTGGGTTTCTTTTACTTATTCTTACTTTGCTCACCCACACCCACACCCACACCAAAATTCATTTACTGATGGCCAAAGGACTAAATACTTCATCATTAATCACCGAATATTAAGCAGTAACTAAAGCCTTATAGAGTGTTTGATATTTAGTCACATGGAATGGGTGACCATGTTGTTGCTACTCCATAGATTTTTCTATCCATTTTTTGAAATATGAAATGCGAGAGTAGTTTTCAATTACCCCATATTTAGCTTCTTGCCATTCTGTTGGCTCTGCATTTTGCCATGAACTAACGCCCACAATATAAAGTCGATTATTCATTTTAAGTAGTGCGGGTCCACCAGAGTCCCCCGGACCACTAATACCCTCTAATGCCAAAGAGTCTTGTTCACTATCAAACTTAAACCGAACCCACTGCCCAGAAGTTTCTGTGACAACATTTTGCGCAGCCCTTAATCGAGCATCAGCACCAACAATTCCTACTTCACCAGTGCCAAAGTCCCCGCGACCGATAAACGTCAAAGTTTTATGAAGTTCATCTTCTTTGTCATATAAAGCAACAGTTTCACTATTAGGGATAGTCGATTGTAACTGGACAAGCGCTACATCATTTGGAAATTGCTTATCTTTCCAATCAGGATGTTTAACAACTTTCTTTATTTTGTAGTAAGAATCTTTAAACCTGACTTTTCCATCAATTAACAAATAATTGGCGACATGAGCAGCGGTAATCACCCAATCTTCGGCAATTAGAGTCCCAGTTCCTTCGACAATTTCTTTATCTCTATAATTTCCGTAAAAGGTAACTATCGATTTATTATCTTTTGCAAATTCTAGATATTGAGACTCATCTACATCATGTCGCATTATAATTGCACTCGATGGAAATGATAAAACGAGTAGGATTAAGAAACTCCATTTCATGAATTATTCCTTTAACGCCTAATTAGGTGCTGGTAATAGTTTGCTAAAATTGTGTAGCGTAGCTAAACCGAGTAAACTGTAAGCAGTCCCGCTTTTAATTCTTGTTAGGTGTTTGGATACACCACTAGTGAACTTCCTGAATCTAATGCTTCCTCATAAAAACCAGTAAAGCCTTTAAATGACTCAGTATTTAACACTTCAACTTTAAGAGGATTACCTTTTAAATTTGATAAGTCACCAAAGCCAAATTTACCAATTTCTGATGCTGCTATTTCAAAGTTTAAATCGTCATTTTCTTGTTTGAGAAATAGCATGCAGCGATGTTGATTGCCTATTTCAGGAAAAGTATATTCGTATTCTACTTTTCCAGAAAATGTTCCCTCAAATCCGTAGATAACGACAATATACATTGAACACATAACCCACTGTTTTAGTTGCGTTTAAGTGCCTTGTTATGTTTTAGCCATAGAAAAATTTGCTGTCACATCAATTTGAGCGACACATTGGAAATGCGCAGTTGCATCATTAACATTTTTTCTTAGTTTAATTTTAAGTTCATGTTCGTCAGGGCTATTAAACATAATAATTTCATTTACAGCGTTAATTAATTCAAACGCCTTAATTCTTACATCATTACAAGATATTATTTGGACTTCATTATAAATTCGAAGTAAATCGGTATAATCAGATTCCTGACACGAACAATGAGAAAATAGGTATTTTTGCACCATCGTCTGAGTTTGAGCTAAAAACTCAACGTATTTATCTTTCCTTACATCTTGTGCATTATAGAATTTATTTCTAACTTCTTTTTCAACATCATGAGATTGGGTTCTTTTTAATACAGCATAACCCGAAACAGCAGTAATAATTGACCCAAATCCAATTTTCACCATTGTATCCGCAACATCAACCCAATTTAGACTCATTAAATACTCCAGAGTGATCGAAAAACATAACGCCCCACTAAGAGGCAAATAATAGTTGGTTAAAATAAGCGACGAAGGAGCAAAGACCAACTGTTATTTGTCCTTTTGAGTGACTTGTATGGATAATAAACCCACCTAATTTACAAATACTTCCCTGTTTCGGGTAAT
>NZ_JAJGZS010000014.1:36807-123517 GCF_020806285.1 Shewanella sp. 10N.7 | reverse complement strand
TTTAAAATCCCTCGCTTAATAGGCGTGCCAGTTCAAGTCTGGCCTCGGGTACCATCATTTACATACGTAAGTATGGTGCAAAAAAGCCTCAACGAAAGTTGGGGCTTTTTTGTATCTGAAATTTGAGTAATTGAAGAAAGATAAAATCCCTCGTCATTTTAAAATCAGGCGTGCCAGTTCAAGTCTGGCCTCGGGTACCATATTCTCTTTTAAAGAGCTTGCATACGTAAGTATGGTGCATAAAAGCCTCAACGAAAGTTGGGGCTTTTTTGTATCTGAAATTTGAGTAATTGAAGAAAGATAAAATCCCTCGTCATTTTAAAATCAGGCGTGCCAGTTCAAGTCTGGCCTCGGGTACCATATTCTCTTTTAAAGAGCTTGCATACGTAAGTATGGTGCATAAAAGCCTCAACGAAAGTTGGGGCTTTTTTGTGTCCAAAATTTGAGTAATTGAAGAAAGAAAAAATCCCTCGTCGTTTTAAAATCGGGCGCGCTAATTTATTTACTGCTTTCCTGCCATGTAAAATAAGAATGCTGTGAACCCCAAAAACAGACACAATCCGATGATGACCATAACGGTTAGGGTTTTCGATTGCTGCATCGATTTAGGCAGTTCTTTTGAAGATGTTAGGTTTAGATAAAATAATAGGTCTGCGATTAAATCCATTGAGTTAACTCCCTTTCAACAGCTTAAAATTCCATTTATACAAATACAATAATGATGAGCGGGCAGTCGAGTAAAGGTTTTGTTAATCAATATTAATTTAGGCATTTGTAAAAGGGGTTTGAAAATTTCTACCCAAAAGGGCTGAAGCATTTGTGATTTATGGTGAGGGTTATGCTGTAAGTATCAATGGGAGGACGATGAGTTCATTTATATAAAATGAGAATTAGCTGGTGGGTGTTTTTGCCAGCTAACTCAGATTGATTAACGTTCAGTTTTACAAGACTCTACAATTATTTTTGCTCGATCTTATAATCTAGCTGATAGAAATGAGCCTCACTCTTACCATTCTCAAATTGGTTATAAACGCCCGCTTTGAAGTAATTAAGCATTTCTTTCCAGTAAGTGATGTCATGTGTGACTTGATTTTCACCGTCTCTGTTAATCACTAATTTTGAATCACCGACAATAATATCGAACTTGGTTGGGGCGTTAGGATCGTAAGCGCCTAAATCAAAGCGAACGTAAGCATTTTTACAGGCTGAAGATTCACGGTTACCGCTATCTTTACTGCAGTTTACATTATTGTTTTTAATGATGGCCCAATAATGATCTTTAACACCTTTGCGATCAGCTTCATATACTAAACGTAATAGTGGGTGAGGGATGTACCCAACGCCATGCTTACCGTCATCAAATGTGCCTTTATTGTGTACTTGTAAAAAGGTCATAGCATCATTTTTAGATGGGCTGTCTTTTACAGAATCACGTGGGTTAATTGGCATCAATTCAGCTGAAAGATGATAGAAAGTGTTTGGACTATCAGATTTGAAGTTTTCAATAACGCGAAGTTCATTACGTAATTTATAACCTTCCATGTTCATCACGAGTGCACTAGAACCTTTATCAACATAGAAGTGTTCGTTAACGATACCGCTAAAATTACTGTCTCTAGCAAGTTCATACTTGCTGCCAGGTTTTGAGTTAGGCGTTGAAATTTGCAATTTTGATGCTGACAGAATGTTTGAGAATTGTGCGTAATCTGCTGGTGGGGTTTGTTCGCCTGTAGCGTCAGGATATGGATTAATCGATGGTTCAGTTGTTGATGCACATGCCGTCAAAAAGCCTGACACAAGGATCGTTAAAGGAATTACTGATAATTTTTTCATGGTAACTACATTCCTACTTCTTATAATCTGTGAGAGTTTTAGTAAATGGTGTCGGCATTTCACTTATGAGCACCTGTGCACTTATATGAATAATACCTGTGATTATCGTTATTGCTTATGGACAATATAACGCTAAATATTACATTTGACGTATAATAATACAAATGAAGTTTGACTCAAATCACAACTTATTTACCCACCCAACAAAGTATTGCCAAGAGATGCGGACTTAGTTGAAACCTTGGGGGAAATAGCGTTAATGTGGTGATTGATTTAGTTGCTGGTAAACAATGGCCGCAGTTAATCGATGTGTTAAAGCCTGGTGGCCGCTACGCAGTTTCAGGTGCCATTGGCGGCGCACTAGTTGAACTTGATGTAAGAATCCTTTATTTAAAGGATTTGAGCTTCTTTGGCTGTACGGTATTGGAGCCTGAAGTATTTTCGAACTTAGTTGCAACGATTGAGTCTGGAAAAATAAAACCAATTGTGGCTGACACATTTTCCTTAGCTGACATTGCCACTGCCCAGAAAGTGTTTCAGGAAAAGCATCATGTAGGCAAGATTGTACTCACTGTTGTTTAGAATAACTGCTCTCTAGAATAACAGCCGCCTAGAATAACAGTCGCCTAGAATAACTCTTGTTTAGAGTAACTCTTGTATAGAGTAATTGGTTAGATAAAACAGGCCGCTTTATCGGTCGCTAGTTTTATTCTGAACGGTATTCGCTGAGGTGTGATTAGCTTTAGCTTGTGTATTCAACTGAATTAACCTAGCAGCCATTTTCCCCCAGTGTTGATAGATTTCTGCACTGGGGTGAAATCCATCTTCAGCCATAGTTGCGTTAGACAATGATTCCCGCATATCTAATTGCTCACATGGGAGTGAGCTATGGTCAATCCACTGGGTTAAAGCATGATTAAACTCATTGGCTCTACTACCAAGAAACCACCTAAAAGGCTGGGGTAAAGCGGGGAAGGCTGACATAGGTGGAACACTGGTGATAATAATTTGGCTGCAGCCTAATGATGTATAAAGCAGCTCACATAATTGCTGCTGTTGGCTAATCCAAGTTTTGGCTGAAATCGGGCTTAATACGTCGTTCACACCTAAAGAAATAATCACAGTATCGGCGCTAATTTGATGAGCTTGACTTAATATGTGGTTGAGCTTGTTTAAGCAATTCTTAGTGCTGTATCCGCTTTTAGCAATTAATCGCCATTTGAGTTTGTGATAGCTAGCTGGCGTTGCAGGCTCTGTTTGTAGACTAGTCATTGTGGTTTGTTGACTCGTTAACGCGGTAAGGGATTGAACCGTTTGGCCTGTTAGGGCTTGTTGCTGAGTTTCAACCCCAACCCCGGCGGCCGCAGAATCACCAATAACCAATATCGATAATGTATTGGGCTCTGAACTGGAAACGACTTCAGTATCTAAGCTTAATTGTGAATCATTAGCATTATTTAGCCGGACAATACCTTCACGTAACCCTTTAGGTTCAGGCAGTTTTAGTGTGGTTTTTTTTACCCAAATGGCTTGGAGTAAGTAAATTGGCCATAAAAAAATTAAGCTTAAATAATGCAATGTCGGCAATCCTTTCCGTTAAATTACTTTTCTTTTAATTACTGATAGTTATATCCTAATTGAACCGTAGTTTCATCAGCAAATAAAAACGAAACTCAATGTTAAGATCAGTTTAGCAACTGGAACTTGATTTCAAATAACTCTTCGACGCCAGGATAAACTTCTTGAATCAATGATTTCAGAAACTCCAATGACATGTTTTCTTGTTCAGCATGGTCTTCAGTTAAGTGATGGAACGCGACTTTAGTGACTGATAAGACCTTGATATTGCAGAACCAACGCTCATCTTCAAAGGTTGAAACTGACAAGGTTTCACCCACTTTGAAATGTGATTCTGATTCATCTCGTAAAGTAATTGTTTTAGCGCCAGATAAAATATCGTCTTCAAAGCGGCTGAAAAAGCTTATAGGGGTTAATTCACTCATTGATGGCCTTTGGTGTTCGTTTGATCTTCATAATAATATTTTGCGCTAAGATTGGCTTAAATGACAGTATGACGTTGATTTTGTTTACGCCGACAGGTCAGTTTTTGGTTTGCGTTAATATGTTGTCTTAACTTGTGCTTGGCGATGACTTATCATGTGCGAAATTTACATCAAATAACTATTCAGGAAGGTCATTTGCACACACTGGCACAGCTAACATCAGGCGAATTAAACGGTACACAACTCAAAAGAATACAAATAGCTGAACAATTAACCGAGTTTCCTTTAGAAGTGTTGGCTTTTGCAGATACCCTTGAAGTGCTCGACCTTTCTAACAACCGCTTAAGTTGTTTACCAGATGAGTTTGCACAATTGTCTGAGTTGAAGATTTTATTTCTTTCGTTTAACTGTTTTACTGAAGTGCCTGCAATCATTGCCCAGTGTCCAAAACTTGAGATGATTGGTTTTAAAGCTAACCAGATCAATACAGTTGCCGAAAACTGTTTGCCGATTGATACACGTTGGCTAATTTTAACTGATAATAAGATTTCTCAGTTACCTAGCTCAATTGGTGATTTACATCGCTTAAAGAAATGTGCCTTAGCTGGGAATAAAATTAACGCTTTACCTGCCACAATGGCTAATTGTAAAGAGCTAGAATTATTACGAATTTCAGCCAACAATTTAAGCGTAATTCCTGATTGGCTGTTATCGCTACCTAATTTAGCGTGGCTGGCTTTTAGTGGCAACCCAGTTACCGATAGTCATGTGTCGCATGATACGTTCCCATATGCCCAAATGACTGAACTGCAACTAGGTGAACAGCTTGGGCAAGGGGCGTCAGGTGTTATCTATCAAGCTAATTGGCAACAAACGACACAACAGCAGGTTATAGAAAACAAAAAGAGTATTGATAAAGAGTATTCAAGCGTCGCAGTTAAAATGTTCAGAGGGGATGTGACGTCAGACGGTTACCCAAAAGACGAGTTACATTGCTGTTTGAGTGCGGGGCATCACCCGAATTTGATTAAAGTGCTAGCGCAAATCTCAGAGCCAGTTCATTTGGGTCTCGTCATGGAGCTTATACCGGCATATTTCTATAATCTAGGCTTACCACCTTCTTTAGTGACTTGTACTAGAGATACTTTTTCAGATGGTATGGACATATCGCTCGAACACATTGTAAAAGTGATGCGGAGCATGGCTGCAGCATTGTCTCATTTACATCAAAATAAAGTCAGTCATGGGGATATATATGCCCATAACACTATGATTGATATAGAAGGAAATATGCTATTTGGTGACTTTGGCGCAGCAACTGACTTGTCGTTGCTCAGTTCTAGGCAAGCAAATATGATGCAAAGTATTGAAGTCAGAGCCTTTGGTAATATGCTAGATGACTTGTTAGGCCAACAAATTGAGCTTGGTAAATCATCGGCGTCAGATTGCTTTAAAGCACTCTCTGTATTGTCTCAGCAATGCTTGGAACACAACAGCGTATTAAGACCAAGATTTGACCAAATATATCAGCAGTTAAAGGCACTAGAAGAGAGTCTGAGTCAGTAAGCTTAAGCATAGTACTTAGCAAATAGTTCTCTGTAAAAATACTGTCTGAAAGTACTGCGCACATAGAACCCTGTAAAGAAGCAATGTGGAAATAGTACTGAGCTAATAGCACTGAACCAATAGCACTGAGCAATATACTGGGACAAGGAGAGCGAATGAGCCAAGCGGAATTGAACGTCTTAATTGCCAAGGTTAAACAATGCCAGTTATGCCAGTCTTCGCTTACCCATGGTGTTAATCCTGTTGTACAGTTGCACGCTAATGCTAAGTTGCTGATAGCTGGTCAAGCTCCTGGTCTTGCGGTCCATCAGTCAGGTGTGCCATTTGATGACGCCAGTGGTGAGCGCCTAAGACTGTGGCTTGGGATAGATAAAACGGTTTTTTACGATCCTGAACAAGTGGCCATTCTTCCCATGGGGTTTTGCTACCCAGGAAAAGGTAAAAGTGGAGATTTGCCGCCATTAAAAATTTGTGCCGCAACTTGGCGTGAACGCCTGCTTGCCGAACTTAAGCAAGTACAGCTTACGATAGTGATTGGAAAGTATGCGCAAGACTATCATTTAGGTACAGCTACACAATCATTAACGCAAACGGTTAGAAACTGGGCTGATTATCCTCGGTCATTGATACCATTACCGCATCCGAGTCCGAGAAATAATATTTGGTTAGCAAAAAATCCATGGTTTTCAGAGCAATTACTCCCTGAACTTAAATGCCGAGTTAACGACGCCTTAAAGGATTAGTTATAAAGACTTGGCGTTAAATGGTGCTTTAATGCCGTGTTTTCGTGCTATTTGATTGTAAAATGGGCATTCAAACAATAAGTTTCATTTTTTTATTGATCCTATCTGAAAAATCAGTAAAGTATGCACCACATCAGCGGCGGCAACCGATTGCTTCGTTGAATATCAAATTTTGTAACGCGTTACGACGAGTTACCAGAGTTTGCCCGAGTGGTGGAATCGGTAGACACAAGGGATTTAAAATCCCTCGCTTAATAGGCGTGCCAGTTCAAGTCTGGCCTCGGGTACCATCATAAAACAGCCTCGACATTAGTCGGGGCTTTTTTATATCTGAAATTTAAAAGTTCAAAAGTTCAAAAGTTCAAAAGTTCAAAAGATTATAAAATCCCTCGTCGTTTTAAAACCGGCCGAGCCAGTTCAAGTCTGGCTTCGGGTACTATCATGCTTTTATTAAGAGAGTAATAAGCCTCAACATTAGTCGGGGCTTTTTATGTTTGGAATTTGAGAATCTTAAGAATAAAATTACAAGTAGATTTTTAGGTATAGAAATTAACTAAGAAGATTGCAGCACTTTGCGTGCTGCAGCTGTCAATGATGGCTTAAAAAGTGGCTATTCTTCATTACTGGCAATGAAATTATTGATAGCAGTTAGTATTAGGTCTTTATTCATTTGTGTCGGTTTAACTGGCTGATCAAACCAAAAGCTCATCGGCTGTTCAAAACCAATGCCGTGCATATAGTTATAAATGGCTTTGCGAAGGCCTTCACCAAGCATTGGGTGGTCGGTACCCGTTGGATCGGTAAAGTCGACATCGTTTTCAGCGAAAAGAATGTCAGGACGTTCAGCAAGAGTAATACCAAACTGTTCAGGGTTCATGCCTATAGGACTATGTACTGTGGCAACAAAGCGATGCCAGTAAGCTGATTGGAAACAACCTTGTTCCATCATCTGGCGTACCATTTCAAGGGAATCAATGGTTTCTTGCTCGGTTTGAGTCGGGAAACCATACATCAAGTAAGCATGTACCAAAATACCGGCATCACTAAAGGCTTTAGTCACATGAGCAACACGCTCAACGCTCACGCCTTTTTTCATCAGTTTTAATAAGCGATCGGATGCAACCTCAAGGCCACCGCTGACAGCGATACAACCAGAGTCTGCAAGTAATTGACAGCGCGCTTGGCTGAAGGTCCTTTCAAAACGAATATTACCCCACCAACTAATCACTACATTACGTTCAATCAATCGCTTGGCCAATGAGAACAACACTTTTGGTGGCAGGGCTTCATCAACAAAGTGAAAACCAGTTTCCCCCGTTTCTTCGATGAGTTGCTCAATTCTGTCAACGAGAACGTCAGCGCCTGCGGCGTCGTAACGGTCGATATAATCTAAGCTGACATCGCAGAAGCTGCATTTACGCCAGTAACAACCGTGAGCGATAGTGAGTTTATTCCAGCGGCCATCACTCCAAATGCGATGCATAGGGTTAAGCATTTCACACAAAGATAAATACTCGCCTAATGGCAGACCATCGTATATTGGCGCGCCAACATCAGTTTGCGGTATATCGTGCAGCTCTTTGTTTTCATTAAAGTGAACGTAGGGAGTACCATTTTCATCTTCAGCAAGGAAATAAGTACGCACTAAGTCGTCAATCTCTCGTTCCCCTTGGAAGTATTCCAATAAGGTGATTAACGGTCGCTCGCCATCATCAAGACAGATAAAGTCGATGAATTCAAATACTCGAGGATCTTTTAGCGCGCGAAGTTCTGTGTTGATAAAGCCGCCGCCAATGACGATAGGAATACTTGGGTTAATACTTTTACAGGTTTGCGCAATACGTAATGCGCCGAGCATATTGCCGGGGAAAGGCACTGTCAGCGCGACAACGCTAGGCTGAGTTTCTTCTAAGTACTGCTCGACTAATTGTTCTAATATATCTGAGCTGAAGCTCGATTCACCCATCAAAGTATCGTAGAGGTTATCGAAACTTGGGTTAGCTGCGGCTAATTGCTCACCATAACGGCTGACTTCAAAATAAGGATCTACCCCTTGAGTAATGACGTTTGATAAGTCATTGATAAATAGCGTGGCTAAATACTTTGCTTTATCTTGTACCCCTAGGTTACCAAAAGCGGCTTGTAATACATCACCAGACACGGCTTCCATCTGTGCAATCGTATCAAAAGCTGGTCCTTCAGGTAAAAATCGACGTGAATTAATCCGCATAGCAAGGCTTGGATCTTTACCCTGTAAAAAGCGAATCGCAGGTTCAACAGCTAAGTGGTAGCGGTCAAATTCAGCGAGGAAATTAAAAATAACTTCAGGCAGTTCATCGTCTTCAAAGTGCTGGTAGTTTTCTTCTACATGCTGGCGGATGATATCAAGGGCTGGAGCTGTCATCATCTCTAAAAAAAGTTCAATCGCAGGATCTCTCTGCACCGCCTCATAGCCACGTGAGCGTAAAAAACCAGTTAAATACGCGGTTGCCGGGTAGGGCGTATTTAGCTGAGTCATCGGTGGAGTCATTAGAAGAACGGTCATATCCTGCCTTTAATTTAGTCAAACTTTCATGCTTTGAGGGGGCGTTTAGCGTAGTCACTCAAAGTGTAGCAACAATGCGGTTGCCAAAATAATGGGGGATTCTAACAAATGAGCTAAAGAAAAACCCGTAAATTACCCAGATATGAATTTAAGGCTGATTTAGAAGTTACTCAGTGGTTTTATCATTTTTATTAACATAGGCAGATAAATACTGATAATAACGTTACGCGTAGAGATAAATACGCATTGAGGAAATCTAGTAACTCATCATTTTGATGTACATCAAAAATAATTTACATGAGTATTATCAGCGACTCAGGTTATGCATTGTTGATACGGTATAACCGTGCATCGACTTTAAGCAGATATTCTTAGTAAGCGTTAACGTTAACTAACATGGATTGTAAGGAGTTAATTTGACCTCGATTGATTATATGAAATGGATAATGATTGTTGCTGGTGGGCTGACTTGTTCAATGATCTTTGCAGTATTTGCTCCCCAAGAAGCGCTTATCAGTATGTTTGGAGAATCGCTTACAGAGCCTTTAGCTCAGGTTGTTGTTAGAAGTTGGGGCTTTCTTATTTTTATGATCGGAGTCTTACTCATTTATGGCGCATTTCGACCCATATATCGAAATTTAGCGTTGGTGCTTGCTAGCACAAGTAAAGTCGCATTTATTTCTCTAATCGTTATGTTTGGCGCTCAATATATTGAAAAATCTTTATTAACTATCACGTTGGACTCTATTTTTGTGATTGTATTCTTGGGCTATTTAGCCAAGGTTAAACGCACAGCCTAATATAGCCATTCATTTTACAAGTGCATGTCACAAGTTTTTGTTTTGGGTATTAAAGCCGTTTTTAGAATACAAAAAAGCCTTTGGTTGATTTTCTCAGTCAAAGGCTTTTTGTTTAAACAAGTCGTGCAGCGCTAGAAATATTAAATTAGCTGTTGATGTGTTTTTTAAATGCAGGAGCTGCTTTAAAGCTAGGTTGATTGAAGCCTGGAATTTCTATGCTCTCACCTGTTTTTGGATTACGTCCATTTTTTGCTAAATGGTAACGAAGTTCAAAGGTGCCAAATTGTGGTAAATACACTTTCTCACCTTCTGTTAAGGCTTTATGAAGCTGTAATAGGATCTGCTCTAATTGTGGTTTAGTTAGAGATTGTGAAATACCCATGTCAGATGCCATGGTTTGTACAAGTTGTTTCTTATTCATAAAACTACTGCGATAAATAGATAAAATATTTTTGCGGGGCATGTTTATATCAGTTCTGCTAAAGCATTCCTAGTTTCTTAAGGGCAATTATATGTTTAGTGGCTCCTTGTTTATGTAGTTGCGCTAAATTCATCCACCTTTCGTAGTAACTTGTAACGACTTAACACTGTCTGTAACACAAGGTTGATAATTTTTTGCCATACTGAATATATTCGTTTGAAAGAGGAGGGGCTGAATGAAAGTATTGCGTTGTTGGCGTTTAGGTTTCGCCATGTTGTTTATGATGTCACTTCTGTTGAGTTTGCCTGCTAAAGCCTCTTCTGAAAATCAAGCTACCTATAAAACACTCGCCCAACATGTGATGTTAATTTCGTTAGTTGAACCTACCGCTGACAGACAGCAGTATTTGGCTATTTTAAAAGGTCATAGTGAGGCCGAGAAGTTTGAGTATATTGATGCTATTCAAGCTGACATTGCTGAATTCTGGCATCAGCGTGGGGTTGCTCTTTCTTATGATCAATTAGCGAGTAATGCCTCGTTAAAACGTAAAACCTTTGCTTTGGAACCCAATGCTGAAGACTATTTAAGTGTGCTTAATCATATCCGACGATTGATGTGGCTTAATACTAGGCACGAATGGGCCAGCATCCAACCCGGAGGGTTATTGCGCCCGGGTGACAGCCATAAAACGATTAGCGCTATTTCCCAGCGACTTTGGCTTTTAGGCGATTTGTCTTCTCGCTCAGAAACGCAATATATTTTCGATAATACTATTGCCCTAGCTGTCGCAAAGTTTCAGTCGCGTCACGGTCTAAAGCCTGATTCTGTTATTGGCCCACAAACCTTGCACTGGTTGAATCAAACACCAATGCAACGAGCTGAATTACTTGCCGCTAATTTTGTCGATAAAACCAGTTATAAAAGTGACTTAGGCGAGCAATACCTATTAGTCAACATTCCTGCATTTGAAATGATACTTGTTAGTGACAGTCAAGTTGCCTTAACTTCAAAAGTCATAGTGGGGCGTTCGTATCGAAGAACCCCAGTAATGAAAGGGCAGATATCGAACATTGTCATTAACCCGACTTGGACAGTACCCAAAAAACTCATGCGCCGTGACATCTTGCCTAAGGTCGCCGAAGACGGCAGTTATATCAGCGATAGGCAGTTTGATGTATTTGATGTCACTGGTACTAAGGTGAATAAAACCCCACAAGAATGGCAAGAAGTTGTAAGGACTGAACCATTTCCTTATCGTTTAGTGCAGCGACCAGGGGAGATTAATGCTTTAGGTCGCTATAAGTTTCATTTCAAGAATGATTTGAATATCTATTTGCATGATACGCCCGATAAAAATTTATTCGCAGAAGATGATAGAGCGCTTTCATCTGGTTGTGTCAGGATTGAAAAAATCCAAGAGCTTGCGGAGTGGTTTGCAAGCAACGTCGTTATCGATAAACGAACTTGGCAGCGCATGCAAACAGATGCCAGCAAAACCCAGTGGTTTTCTTTATCTCAAACAGTTCCGATTCATTTTGTTTATTGGAATGCTTGGGTAGATGACGCTAACCTCGTTCAGTACCGTAATGATATTTATCATTTGAACAACACCAAACAAACAATAGTGGCGAATAATTCAACATCTAGACTTCAAAGTGCCTCTCGATAAGTGATTGACCTGATTATAACTTACTAACATGTACAAAAATTAAGCTGATTTTGTCGGCTTGATCGCTTGCTATTGCCTTCCTTTCCGTTTAACTTCCCTTTCAGTTGTGTAAAAAACACACAGGTTTATATTATCAGAAAGTGGTGAGTTAATGTCTTTAGTTTGTCCTGCCCGTAGGCAAGTATTGTTAGGTTTAAGTGGTGTTGCAGTCGCATCAATGTTTTCAACCCCTGCTCAAGCAAGTCGTTCAACCCAAGGTTTTAGGGAGTTGAGTTTTTATAATCGTCACACTGGCGAGCGCGAACAAGGACAGTTCTGGGCTGAAGGCGAATACAACCAGGAGACTTTATCTTTATTTAGTAAAGTACTTCGTGATCATCGACAAAACCAATCAGCTCCTATGGATAAACGTCTTTATGAGTTTGTTTATAATTTACAACAAACCATTGGCAACACTGATGAAGTGCATGTCATCTCAGGCTATCGTTCTCCGGTGACTAACAATATGTTAGCTTCGAAAAGTAACGGAGTGGCTAAAAAAAGCTATCATATGAAAGGCATGGCGATGGATCTTGCCATCCCCGGAGTAGAGCTTAAAACATTACGTGATGCTGCACGCTCTTTAGAACTCGGCGGTGTAGGTTATTATCCACGTTCTGGTTTTATCCATGTGGATTGTGGCCCGGTCAGAAGTTGGTAAAATTTCATTTCTGTCATTAATAATCAAAGTATTGGTTCAAGTATTAAGTAAAGTACCTATTAGTCATGCAACTATGCGTTTTTTAGGCTTAGTGAACAGAGCGAATGGTATGAAATCAATGCTAATAACTTGTTGAGCTTAATGAGCTGTGTTAGAATCCGCGCGCTTTGGTTTAATTAGCTTTAGTTTAATCAATCGATTTGGTTCAAATACCAACTTTTGTGTAACCAGCATATGTATTAAACAAGCACGAGTTGTTATTGGTCGAAAATAACAACATCAATTTATTTTTTTTATTAAGTGAGAAACACATGTCTTACACTATTCAAGCTGAAATCCGTACTGAAATCGGGAAAGGTTCGAGCCGCCGCCTACGTCATGCGAATTTAGTTCCTGCTGTAATCTACGGTCCAGGTAAAGAGCCTATCTCAATCAAAATGGCTCAAAAAGATATCGTCAACATTCAATTGAATGACGATTTCTACAACACAGATTTAACTCTAGTTATCGATGGTAAAGAAGTTAAAGTACGTGTTCAAGCTATGCAACGCCACGCGTTCAAAACTTTAGTTGAACATATTGACTTCAAATTTGCTTAATCGTTAATTTGAATGAAAAAAGCGCCTAACGGCGCTTTTTTTATGTCTGAATTTTACTGAGAAAATTAAAGGTAAAGGGATTAAAGTATTAAAGTTCTAATTAAGAGAATAGAGAATAGAGAATAGAGAATAGAGAATAGCGAACTGACGCTAATCGACGTTGAAGCTATAATAAATATCGAGTGATTGGTTCAATGTGCCCGATACCGTTTCTAAGTACAATTGCGACAATATGTAATATCGTACGGTCATTTCGTAACCTGGGTTAAATACCCCGATACCATACTTCACCATTAAGTCTTCGCCAATATAACCACTAATTGCAACGCGGCCCTCATCGTTTGCATCGAGCTGAACATTAGAAAAACCAAACTTTTCAATTAAGCCTGTCGCAGTAGAGCCAATGTTATTGATTGCTCCACCACCAAACTGCGAACCTAATGTCAGTGCTGCTCCCATCATCAAAGCACTGTTTTGTTCATTAGTGGAACTGCCAAACCCTGCGCCAGTCACGATGTAAGATAAAATTTCCGCTTGTTCTTTAGCTGGGCTCGAAAATAACGTCACGATAGGGCGCATTGCAGTACCTGTGACTCTGACACCTGCAGTGAGATCTTCCTCTTTTATTTCACGAACCGCTTCAATATTTAAGTTAGGCACTTCAGTAGGGCCTGAGAACTGCACATCACCTGTGCTTATGGTTAAGGTTTGCCCCATAAACTTATAAGTACCTCGGCTAACTCTAATGTCCCCAAACAGTAAAGGTGGTTTAAAAGCTTGTTGTTGCAACAGTATGGTTCCGTTTAGTTTTCCGCTAAGCCCCATACCGTCAATGGATACTTCTGGGCCAAGGTTAATGTTTAAATCTGAGACGATGGCATAAGGGCTAACCCTTTGCTCTTGTTCTGAGATAGAGTCTTTAAATACGACGTCAGATGACACCGCCACACCACCTTCAGCAAGCTGCATAACGGCGATTTCACCCGTTGGAATGTCAACTTTACCGGTTACAGCAAGTTGTTCTTTATTGAATTTGAGATTGATATCTGGGGATACTTGTAAAATAGCAATAGGCGGCTCGATAACAGCCAGTTTGTCGCCGTTAATATCAATGTCACCGCTGAAACTGCCTTGAGGCCAAGATAAAGTGCCATTGATTTGTGCCTGGCCGTCTCCCATCGCTACACTGCCATCAAGCAAGCCTTTTTGCCCCTTTAACGCCATGGCGAGATTTATATCATTAATAAGCGTTGGATTACTGGTGGTTGCAATAGCACCTTTAGATAATGAAATACTGCCTTTAGCCATTGGCTTTTCAAGGTTGCCTTCAAGTGCTAAGTCAGCGGCAAATATCCCTTCGAGTGTTTCAAGTTTTGGGAAAAAACCTTGTAAGTGAGATAGGTTTAATGCATCAACATTAATATTACCTTTTAATGCCCGACTTGGATCTGTATTGACGGTAACTTGGCTGTTGATAGTGGCAATTTCTTCAGCCTCTACAATAAGTTTTGCTTGCAGTACTTGTTCGTTTAGCGATGCGGTGAGTTGTATAATATCGTAGTGTAAATTGATAAAATCTTTGCTGGTGCGCCTAAGCTCAAGTTGACCTTCTGAAAAATGGATATCAGCATTTGCTTGAAGCTTTTCTGTCTCAGACCAAGTTGCTGAGACTGAAATATCTGAATCCCCAGTCCAAGAGAATTTAGTGGGCAAAATAGGCTTTAATAGTAACCCTGGCGTACCTTGAGCAGTTAATTGAATATCCCCCATTTTGCCAAACGTCGCAGGAGTTTCTATGCATAAGTGATTGTTGGGGTGGTTAATACAAAAAGGATTGACGCTACCTTGGCCATTTTTTTGATCCCACATAACCTCCACAATTCTATCAGTGGCCCATGTACCTAAAAAGTGAGAGACTGATAAAGACTTTATCTGTGCATCAAATACTTGGCTATTCTCATCGAATTTATTATCGATAATGGTATTGATAGCGAATTCACCAGCGGTAGAAAACTCAAGGTGTTGTTGATTTAGGTTTCCTGATGCGTTGATTAACAGCTGTGATAAATCGATTTCTTGCCAAGTAAACTGGTCATTAGTGATATTAAGTTTAAATTGATGCTGGCTTAACGGTAAGTAGTGAGCATTAAGATTTAACAGTTCAACTTCCATATCTAGGTATTCAAAATCAAACACCTTACCTGTGATATCGACAATCGGTTGTTGATCATCACCAGTCACATCAATTTTTGCGTAAATGCCGCCAGTAGATTTGGGCAACCACTGGCTAAGGTCGGGCACAGTAAGCTCTGCGTCGACATCCCAAATTTTATTGGCTTGACCATTAATAATAAGCTCAGCACCTAGTGCGGTTGCATGTAAGTTATCGGCATTGACAGCCAGTTGCTCATTTAACTCAATATTGCCACTGACAGTTAATGGAAACGCATTTAACGAGCCATCGAGCGCGGCATCAGCGATTTCAATGTGCCATGTTTCATCGCCAATGGTGCCGGCAGATGATAATTGACCATTGATGTTACTGGTCAACTCGGTGAGTTCGTATAAATAACTGATTTTCTCTAATTGTAAGGTTTCAGTTTCAAGTTCTGCTTGCCAGCTAAATTCATCTTTGAAGTTAAGTAAACCATTACCTTTGATGTTACCTGCATTAGATAGGATATTAATGCTTGAGATAATGAGTTGTTCACTTTCAAAACTAATGTTGGCGTTCACATCCAGTAGTGGATGAAAAGGGCTTAATAATTCGGCGTCAAATATGGCTGATTGACTGTTGATATCTCCTTTACTGGTTAACTTATCAATCTTGGCAAAATAGTCAGGCTTATCCAATGGCCACTGCAGATCTGCCTTTGCTATTTCTAATTGATAATTCATTTCAGGACGACTTAAGGCAATAGTACCCTCAAAGTCAATATTGATATCACCAGATGCTGAGACTTTTACGGCTAAATCATCGAAGCCATTTTCAGCTTGAATGCTTAAGGTTTGATTGGATAACTCAGGAAGCTCTGTGACATTGTTGAGTGAGAACTGAGCATCAATTGTCATCGGGTAATCATCATTTAAACTGATATCGCCAATCAGTTTTGCATCGCCATATTGGTGAGTAACTGCTAACTCTTGAATATCGATTAAGTATTCTACGTAGCTACCTTTTAAGGCAATATGAGCAAAAGTATCTTCACGTTCGCCTAAAAGCATCACACTATCTGTGGTCGTTAATTCATCAACATAGATAGGGAAGGTCATGTAAACAGCCGGCAATTTTGCCATTGCCCATTCTTCTATATCCTGCTTGTCTGTCGCATTATTTTGCTCAGATTTGGCTTCAATATCAGTCTCATCAGAGCCAAGTGGAATATCTACCAATAAATCTTGGCTGTGAAGGTAACTAACACGAAGGCCGCTTTTATTCCACAGTGCTTTGCCCTGCAGACGTCCAGCGTTGTAACGCATATCATTGACACTGACTTTGACGTTATTCAAGTCCAAATGGTTAAGTCCGATGACCACTGGCAAAATAAGAGGTGAGGGCTCATCAGTATTAAGTGCTGCATCAATTACACTTGCATCCAAGTTTTGTACATTTACGCTTTGCTGATTATCGTCTTGTGTAATGTTGACAGCATTAAGACGTTCAGCATCAATTGATTGTGCTTCAGGTGCTTCAGGTGCTTCAGGTGCTTCAGGTGCTTCAGGTGCTTCAGGTGTTTCATCAAATTCATCGGTTGCAACACGTACATTGACCTTGCTCGCTGTTAAGCTGTCGACACAAATTTGTTTATTGAACAAACAAGTAGGTACCCAGGATAAAGATAAATCTTCAACTTCAACGGATACCCCATTCATTGACCAACTGGCATAATCAAACTCGAGGTGTTTGTTAATGGTGCCCGAACGAATATCCAATTCAAGATTAGGAACAAATTGATTGGCAAGCAAAACACTAATCCGAGCGCCGATAGGGGTGCCAAGTAAGACGGCTACAATGATAAGTATCAGTAAAGGAATGTAGATAAAAAGACGCGTGGACAGTTTAAAAGCACTCCAGCATCTTTTTAAAGCTGACTTTGGCGGTGTCGCCGCAGGAATTGTCCCATTCGTTGAACGTGTATTGTCTGCCGTTGGGGAAGATTTTTCAGTCATTATAGATCTGTCCCCATTGTTAAGTGAATTCGCCAAGAACGATCAATCGTGGTGGTTTCTTTTAGGCCGACGCCGACGTCCAATTTGATCGGACCAATAGGTGAAATCCAATGGATCCCGCCGCCGACTGACACAACAGGTTCAAACTGCTCTGTATCAAATGCATTACCCGCATCAACAAAAGTGCCGACTCGCCATGTATCTGTTAAATAGTACTGGTATTCTAAACTACCCACCACGAGATAACGTCCACCTACAACCTGACGTGATACACCGCCTTCAGAGTTGATATATTCGATGTAAGGACCAAGTTCTTGGTAACCATAACCACGAATGGTTTGGTCGCCACCTGCAAAATATCGCAAAGAAGGTGAAATTTGAGCAATCTCATCAGAATCAGCGATATTTGCCCCCATATCGAGTCGAGTGACAATGCGGTGACGGTCAAAAAAAGTGTCAATCCACTTAAATTTAGCTTCAATTTTAGTCAAATTAATTTCTGAGCCTAAACTTGAGTTACCGTATTCAATACTGTAGACCTGCCTGAAACCAGATTTAGGGTCGAGTGTATTATCGCCTCGAGTGGTTTTACCAATCCCGATGCCAAATAATAAAAACTTTGGATCATAATCGGTGTCGGACTGGTTATAAAACTCTTGGTTAAATTCTACCGAGTAGCCAAACAACCAATCATTATCTAACCTCTGTTGTCTGATCACCCCTATTAAACGTTTTTCTGACTCAAGCTGGCCCGTGTAATCGTAACTACGGTCATCAGGATTATAGTCCTGTGTTACCCCGTATTTATCTCGTAATAAACCCACTCGAAATTTCAGTTGGTCATCTAAAGGATGAGTCAATGGAATAGTGTAGGTGGTTAAGAATTTAGGTTTATCCGGTGACCACTCCATGGTGGTTTCTTGAGTATGTCCATAGCTGTTAATCTGCGGCATACGCCAAGTGAGTCGTACTCTTGGATCAATCGAAGATTTCTCGGCGTTATTACCAATGTCAGCACCTAAACCCACTTCAAATGAATGTGTCGGGCGCGGGCTTAATTCTACTTTAATGGGTATTTCAGTATTCGACATTCCATCAAGTTGCGGTAAAACTTTAATGCCAGCGAAATACCCTGTATCAATCAGGTTTCGATTTAAACGATTTAGCCGCTGAGTTGAATATTTGGCATGGGGATCAAACGGGATAAGATTTTCTAAAATATCGTCGTTAACGGTTTGACCTGAAAATTCGACATTACCAATTGAATAGCGTTTACCAGATTCAAAATAGAGGTGGATCCGTGCGGTATTCAAATCTCGATTGACTTCAATGTCTGAGCGTGTGAATGAACCATCAAAATAGCCGCGAGCTAGCGCTAAGGTAACCAGTTGAGATTTAAGCTCAGAGTAAACACCATGATTTAATACATCGCCAGGTTTGATTGTCAGCAGGTTCATCCATCGATTAAAACTGCTGTCATCGAGCATTTCATCACTGAACTTTATGTCTATCCATTCAATGATGGTAGGTTTGCCCTCATCAATCGACACATTTAATGTCCACGGGCCTTTTTCTGCTTCGGTTACTTCAATATCGACTTTTGCGTGATAATGCCCCATCGATTCTAAAGCGGCATTAACATTGTCTTCGACGGTAAATAAGAAGGCACGGCGTTGTACAGCAGAGTTGGGGTTTTCACCCAGATGGGCTCGAATATTCTTGTTAAGCTTGTCAGAGGCACCTGTTAATTTGATATTTAGCCAATCATCTTTTGCCCAAGCGAAATTCGATGCTATCGAAACGAGAGCAACGCATATGACTAGGCAATACTTAAACGATTTGGATAACAATGAATGAATGCTTATCAACGGCCAATTACTTATAACCTATTGTCGCCAGAATACTGCTAACAGGCAAGGTTATGATTGAAATTACCGCCTGAAATGGTTACAAAGATACAAACCGATCAAGGACTTGCTTAAAATGAAAACAATAACGCTCGCTTTCGCTATTTCAATGACACTTTTTTCCAGTATATCTTTTGCTAATAATGACAAGCCATTTGCATTAGCCATTCATGGTGGGGCTGGTACGATCAAAAAATCCAGTTTTACGCCAGAACAAGAACAAGCCTATCGTGCCAAATTAAAAGAGGCAGTAGATGCTGGCTACACGGTACTAGAAAAGGGTGGTTCAAGCCTTACAGCAGTCACAACAGCCATTAATGTGCTTGAAGATTCACCGTATTTCAATGCAGGTAAAGGTGCGGTTTATACCCATAATGAAGAGCATGAAATGGATGCGTCTATCATGGACGGTAATACCATGAATGCAGGCGCAGTTGCGGGCGTTAAGCACATAAAAAATCCTATTGATTTGGCAAGATTAGTTATGGATGAATCTGTGCACGTTATGTTGTACGGCCAAGGTGCTGAAGAGTTTGCTTTAACCCAAGGTGTGCCATTGGTTGCCAATGAAACCTTTAATACTCAAAAACGCTATGAAGGATTACAGCGAGCTAAAGCTAAAATGGCCGAAGCCAAGAGTAGTGCTGATTACCAAGCGGCGCACCAACAATTAGACACAGAATACAAAGTGGGCACCGTGGGCGCTGTGGCATTAGATAAACAAGGCAACATTAGCGCAGGTACCTCAACAGGGGGAATGACAAACAAACGCTATGGCCGAATTGGTGATGCCCCTGTTATTGGCGCTGGCACCTATGCTGAAAATGGTGTTTGTGCAGTATCAGCCACAGGACACGGTGAATATTTCATCCGTTACCAAGTGGCAGGTGATATTTGCGCTAAAGTGAAATACCAACAAAAATCGATTATTCAAGCCGCTGATGAAGTCATTAACCAACGCTTAATCACTGCTGGTGGAACAGGCGGGGTTATTGCTATTGACCATCGCGGTAATATTGCTACGCCATTCAATACAGAAGGCATGTACCGCGCGACTCGAAAAAGTGGCGAACAAGCTAACATTATGATTTGGCGAGACCAATAATGAGCTCATACAGTCGTTAAAGGTTAGAATGGATTGGGCTTAGCTAAATGAAAAAGCATCAGATTATCTGGTGCTTTTTTATGGTCCATTCAAAGATGCTTTAGTTAAAGAAAGGTTTAATCGAATATCACAATCTATTAATTCAATCATCGCTTTATTAGGATTTTGACTACAATCAATATGAAGACCAAAAATAATACTAGAGCGTGTTGTTAACTCATGTGGCTTGCGCAAGTAAAGGTTTAAGGGGTATCACTATGGATTCAATCAAAATCTCAGAATATATGGATCGTCAGCCAGTTTTATTAAAAGCCAATATGTCACTGGCTACGGCGGTGGAACATTTATTAGGCAAGAATAAAGCAGGTGCTGCAGTGGTTGATAATGACGGCGCCTTGGTGGGCTTTTTATCACAGCAAGATTGTTTATCTGTGATGCTTAAAAGTAGCTATCACTGCGATATGACAGAAACAGTGAAAGATTGTATGAAGACAGATGTATTAACCGCATCACCTGATGGCAGTATTTTACAGTTAGCAGAACAAATGCTTGGTGCTAAACCGAAAATTTATCCTGTAGTACAAGGCTCGAAAGTTATCGGTACCATTAATCGTACCGATGTACTCAAAGCAATGAATATCTATATGCAGCAATGTTACTTAACGCCTGCATAATCTAAGTATTTACGCCGCTGTTTTTTTTAAACTAATACCATTCAGTCTAGTTCCTTGCTAGGATCGCAGTTTTTGAAATACTTGCTAGGAATTAGATTTGAATTCGGACCAACACCCGCTCTCTAAAGCATACCTAAACTCTTGTTATCAAACCGATGCAGCAAGAATTCGTCGTCGTTTGTATCAATTAAATAAAGAGCCTCAGTCTGAAAAGAAAGATCAAGTCTTAGCAAAGTTAACCGAGCAAGCGACTCAAGCTTATGAAAAGGCGCAGTTAAGGCTTAAAAATAGCCCTGCAGTGACCTATCCAGATGCGCTACCTGTTTCACAAAAACGCGGCGATATTGCCGATGCGATAGCCAATAACCAAGTGGTGATTGTTGCGGGTGAAACAGGCTCAGGTAAAACGACCCAGTTACCAAAAATATGTTTAGAGCTGGGCTTAGGTACCCGTGGATTAATTGGTCATACCCAACCTAGGCGTCTTGCTGCCCGCAGCGTCGCTAATCGCGTTGCTGAAGAAATTAATAGTCCTCTAGGCGAGGTTGTTGGCTTTAAGGTGCGTTTTGCTGATTCTATCAGTCAAGATAGCTACGTTAAACTGATGACTGACGGTATTTTGCTTGCAGAATTGACCTCAGATAAATTCTTAAATCAGTACGATGCGATTATTATCGATGAAGCCCATGAGCGTAGCTTAAACATTGATTTTATTTTAGGGTATCTAAAACAAGTTCTTAAAAAACGTCCTGACTTAAAAGTGATTATTACTTCGGCAACTATTGATGTCGAACGTTTTTCAAAACACTTCAATAATGCGCCCGTCATTGAAGTCTCGGGGCGTACATTCCCTGTAGAAACCCGATATCGTCCATTGGTGCGCGATGCCGATGCTGACTTAGATGTCAGTGATGGCATTTTCTCAGCGGTTGACGAGTTGATTGCTGAAGGCCCTGGCGATATTTTGATTTTCATGAATGGTGAGCGAGAAATTCGTGACACCACTGAAATGCTGCGTAAGCAGAAATATCGCGATACTGAAATTTTACCGCTCTATGCGCGTCTGTCTTATGGCGAGCAATCAAAAGTCTTTAAGAGTCACATAGGCCGTCGTATTGTATTAGCTACTAACGTCGCTGAAACGTCATTAACCGTGCCGGGTATTCGCTATGTGATTGACCCAGGTACCGCCCGAATCAGCCGTTATAGCTATCGCACCAAGGTACAACGTTTACCAATTGAGCCGATTTCACAAGCCAGTGCTAATCAGCGACAGGGGCGTTGTGGTCGTGTTGGTCCAGGTATTTGTATTCGTCTGTACGATGAAACTGACTTTATTCAACGTCCTGAATTTACCGATCCTGAAATTTTGCGAACCAATCTTGCTTCAGTTATTTTGCAAATGCTCGCGATTGGCTTAGGAGATATTGCTGGTTTCCCATTTATTCAGCCGCCAGAACAAAAACATATTCGTGATGGTTTTTTACTCCTAGAAGAGTTGCAAGCCGTTAAGCAAAAGCGCAAAGATTTAGTATTGACTAATCTAGGGCGTAATTTAGCGAAAATACCGTTAGATCCTCGCTTAGCACGTATGGTGCTTGAAGCTAAAGATATGAATTGTTTACATGAGGTAATGGTGATTGCTTCAGGTTTATCGATTCAAGATCCGCGCGAAAGACCGATTGAAAAGAAGCAAGCCGCCGATGAGTGTCATCGTCGTTATGCCGACAAGGACTCAGATTTTGTCAGTTGGGTGAACCTTTGGGATCATATTAAAGATCAAAAACACGAGCTATCAGCAAGTCAGTTTAGAAAACAATGCCGTGAAGAGTATCTAGCCTATTTGCGTGTACGTGAATGGCAGGATTTATACACTCAAATAAAACAAGCGGTTCATGATTTAAAGTGGCGTTTAAATGATACTCCTGCTAGCTATGACGACCTGCACAAAGCCTTATTATCAGGTTTGTTAAGCCACATTGGTTTTAAAGATGCGAATAACGAATATTTAGGCGCGCGTAATCGTAAGTTCTTTGTATTCCCTGGTTCTCCTTTGGCGAAAAAAGGGCCAAAGTGGATTATGGCGGCAGAAATGACCGAAACGTCTCGTCTTTTCGCTCGTTGCTGCGCCAAAATTCAGCCAGAATGGTTAGAACCATTAGCGGCGCATCTCATTAAGAAAAACCATTTAGAACCTCATTTTGAGGCCAAACCAGCCAGTGTTATCGCCTTTGAAAATCAAGTACTTTATGGGCTGACAGTGGTGAATCGCCGCAGAGTGCAGTACGGCCCAATCGATCCTGTGGAATCACGTGAAATATTTATTCGCAGTGCATTAGCTGAAGGGCAATTACAGACTAAAGAACCTTTCTTTATCAAGAATCAGCAACTGCTGAATGATATCGAGTCTCTAGAGCATAAGTCTCGTCGCCGCGATATCTTGGTTGATGAGCAAGTGTTGGTGGACTTTTATGATCCATTAGTCCCGCAGGGTATTTATAACGCGCCATTATTCTTTAAGTGGTGGAAAGAAGCCCGTAAGCAAAACCCTGAGTTATTAGATTTCAATCAAGATTTATTAATGCAGCGCAGTGCAGATCATATTTCAGCATTGGATTTCCCTGAAGTGTGGCACAAAGCCAATTTAGGGCTACAAGTGAGTTATCACTTTGAGCCAGCAGCTGTTGATGACGGTGTGTCAGTGCATATTCCGGTGGCGTTAATCAACCAAATCGACACTGATGATTTTGATTGGTTAGTACCAGGGCTTAGAGAAGAAAAAGTTGTCGCATTGATTAAGTCACTACCGAAAAATCTACGCCGTAATTTCGTACCCGCACCAGATTATGCCCGCGCATGTGTACAAGCAATGGAGCCGTTTTCGATGCCTTTGCTTGATGCGATGTGTAAGCAGTTACTTCGTATGACAGGTACTCGTATCAGCGGTGATGATTTCGATTTAACTCAGTTAAACGCTCATTTAGCCGTTAACTTCAAAGTTGAGGATGATAAGCATCGCCTTGTGGATCAAGGGCGCGATTTAGACAGCCTTAAAGATAAATTACAAGGCGTTGTGGCAAAAGCGATTCGTAACGTGGCTGAAGATGGTATTGAAAAGAAAGAGATAACCACTTGGTCATTTGGTGATTTACCTAAGCAATATCAAAAACGTAAAGGTAATTATGAAGTTAAAGCTTATCCGGCTTTAATTGACGAGAAAAGCCAAGTATCAATTAAGTTGTTTGATGATGAATTTGAAGCTGAGCGTCAACATCGTATTGGTTTACGCCGCTTATTACTGATCAATATACCGTCTCCTGTTAAGCATTTACAAAAGGCGCTGCCAAATAAAGCTAAACTTGCGATGTATTTCAATCCATTCGGGCAAGTGCAATTGCTGATTGACGACATTATTTCTGCATCGGTGCAGCAGCTACTTGATGAGAAAAAATTAGATGTTCGAAATGAAGCGCAATTTGAACAAGCTAAAGATTGGGTTAGACAAGAACTAAACGGCTATGCAGAGCAAATTTCACTGCAAGTTGAGCAAGTATTGACGATTTATCAGCGGATTAAAAAGCGTTTAAAAGGCAAGATCAGTTTAGATATTGCTTTTGCAATGAGTGATATTAATAACCAGCTGGATAAATTGGTATTTAAAGGCTTTGTTGAGCACTGTGGCTGGAGTCGATTAGCCGATGTCGCTCGTTACTTAAAGGCGATTGAAAACCGCTTAGATAAGTTACCCGTTGATCCTACTCGTGATAGATTGCACATGCAAAGCATTGCTAAAGTGGACGACTTGCTTAAAGCGCAGCTGGCTAAAGTACCTAAAATGCAGCCAATTCCTGAGTCTTTATTAGAAGCTCGTTGGATGATAGAAGAGTACCGCGTATCTTGTTTCGCCCAAGTCCTTGGCACAGCTTATCCTATTTCAGAAAAACGGATTGTGATGCACATAAATCAAGTTTAACGACTCAGAGATTTATCACCTAAATGATAATTAAGCGAGTAATAGTCTGTACGCTATTATTCGCTTTTTATTATCTTAAACAAAAAGACCTGTTGTTAGTAGATTGTGTGGTGAGATGATTGAATGTGACATAAGTATGCTGCTTTCGTGATCCTTTTTGTAAGGCTTACAGTTTTACCCTACTAAAAAGCACTATAAAACGAGTTATTTACAAATTGAACATACATTTCTGAAAGTTTTTTGTAATTATTGGTGGGATTGGAACTATATGCTTGGTATAATCAGAACCAAGAAGTAATGATGGCTACTGCTTCTCTGTAAAGGAAAATGTCACCCCCTAAATAATAGACATTCCTTACCCCCTACAAAACGACCTTAGGTTGATAGGAGTTACTATGGAAGTTCATGAATACGAAAATGCTTATTATCAAGTAAAAGATGACGTTCTAGAGTCACTACCTACTGATGAAGAATAAGTAGATTGAACTAATACTATTAGCTCTTTCTCAAGCATAAAAAAAGCAGCCTAGCTGCTTTTTTTATGCTTAAAATTTGATTGTTTACAGTTAAAACCTTCGGTGTTCTATCTGTGACGATTTCTAAATAATGACATTTATTAATGCTTCTTGTTGTCATAGTAACGCGATATGAAAGCTAGTGCATGTTATAGGTCTATACGACCTTTCTCAGTTAATACTTCAACTATCGTCCAACGTTTGCCATTTTTTACCAGCTTAATGGTGCGGTCATCTACCCAAGGGCTACCACCACGTAAACCCTCCATCTTTACCTTTACATCAACCTCGTCGGTGAATTTTCGAAAGAAGTCAATATCGATATCATCAATACTCATATTGACGTCAGTCATAGACAAACCGAGTACATGCCGCTGTACCGCAGAAGCGATATGGTAATGAGACATGATATCTTTGAGTTCTTGGCTTACATAGACTTTGGCTTTCTCTATATCACGCTCAACATAGATTGCAGTAAAAAAACCAATGGAGACCTGTTCAGGACTTAAGGCTTTTTCCAATCTGCCTTGTTGACTGTCTTCTGCTGGAGAGCAAGCCGTTATGAGTAATAAGCTGAAGATGACAAAATATTTATGCATGATTTTATTGCTGTTTCTACGTGATAAGCCAGTATCGCTATTTCAGAAGCTAGAAACAAGTTTCAAACTAGATTTTGCAAATTTTGTATAAATATCTTGACTGATAAAAGCAGACATGTCATACCTTAATAATAGTTATAAAATAAGTATTATTATCCATTCCTGACTTGCTGATAAAGTTTGGTGGATAACTTTGGGTTATCCACAAAATCTGTGGACAACTTTGTTGAATACTATTAGCCGTGTTTGTAAGATTATAATATTTAACAAGTTTAAGGGGTGGTTAAAAAATAACACCCTTCAGTTTACTTGTGTAAGTTTTTAAGATTATCTCAATATTTCTTCTTTTTTATCCTCTTTCCCCCTTGCTATTATATTAAAACTACTTTCTGAAATACCATTATTAACTCAGTTTAATAACGTGATATTTATCCCAAGTATGATGAAACTTTTTTGACCCAAACTCTGCGGCTGAATGCCTATTTGCTGATAAAAGCTTATTGAAATGACTGTTGGTTTGTAGGAATGAGAAGTGTTCTTTTGAATTGAAAGTGGTTTATTAAGATGAGAATCAATTTGGTGAATTGCATAATAGGTTAGCTCTCTATTCTCTATTCTCTAATCTCTAGTTGTTAACTCTCGTTTTTGGCCTTTAACTTGTTAGGTTTAGCTTCTTTATAATCAGCCTGAATCAAAGACAATAAAAAAGCACTCACATGTTAACGAGAGTGCTTTTTTTGTTTTCCCAGGCTTCCATTTTATGGAGCTGGGTAGTTAACTAGCTTTTACTGCTCATTTTGAGCGGCTTGTATAGCCGTCAATGCAATCGTATAAACGATATCATCGACTAAAGCGCCACGTGATAAATCGTTTACTGGCTTGCGCATACCTTGCAGCATTGGGCCAATACTGATGAGATCTGCACTACGCTGAACCGCTTTGTAAGTTGTGTTACCCGTGTTTAAGTCTGGGAATACAAATACTGTGGCTTTACCTGCTACAGGACTGTCTGGTGCTTTAGAGCGAGCGACATTCTCCATTACAGCTGCATCGTATTGCAAAGGGCCGTCGATGATTAAGTCAGGGCGCTTCTCTTTCGCGATTCGAGTGGCTTCACGTACTTTATCAACATCAGAACCCGTACCAGAAGTACCCGTTGAGTAACTGATCATAGCAACACGTGGTTCAATACCAAATGCCGCTGCAGATTCTGCTGATTGAATCGCAATATCGGCTAGTTGATCTGGGTTTGGATCTGGGTTAATTGCACAGTCGCCGTAAACCAAAACTTGATCAGGCATTAGCATGAAGAAAATTGATGATACTAAGCTTGAACCAGGTGCGGTTTTAATCAGTTGTAGTGGTGGACGAATCGTGTTGGCAGTGGTGTTTACCGCGCCAGAGACAATGCCATCAACTTCGTCTTGAGCAAGCATCATAGTACCTAGTACCATGTTGTCTTCTAATTGCTCTTTAGCAACAACTTCAGTTAGCCCTTTGTGGCGACGTAACTCCAACATACCTTCAACGTAACGACCTCGAGCCTCTAGAGGATCGATAATTTGTACGCCTTCACCTAACACGACATCTTGAGATGAAGCGATACGTAAAATTTCTTCAACGTTACCTAACAGTACACAACGGGCAATGCCACGTTCAGCACAAATAGATGCAGCTTTAATGGTTCTAGGTTCTTCACCTTCAGGCAATACAATGGTTTTCTTTGCTGCGCGAGCAAGCTCAGTTAACTTATATCTAAATGCTGGTGGTGATAATCGGTGCTCGCGTGGTGAGTTTTGAGTCACGCTTTCAATCCAGCTTTGGTCAATATGACTTGCGACATATTCTTGAACGCTATCAATGCGAACAGCATCATCGACAGGTACTTCATGATCAAAACGTTGAATATTAAGCGAGGTTTGCCAAGTGTTACTGTCGATTAAGAATACAGGTAAACCTGTTTCAAAAGCGCGTTCACATAAGGCCATGATTTCAGGCTCAGGCTCGTAACCACCGGTTAATAAAAGTGCGCCAATTTTCACGCCATTCATTGCAGCAAGACAAGCTGACACAATCACATCAGAACGATCACCAGAGGTAACCAGTAAAGAGTTTGTTCGAATGTGCGTGACCATGTTTGGAATACTACGAGCACAAAAGGTCACTTTACGCAGACGACGAGTATTCATTTCACCAGCATTGATGATTTTAGCATTTAAATGCTTAGCTAAATCAGATGCGCGAGGTGAAACCAAATCGAGGTTATATGGCACACTACCTAGAATACGCAGTGGGCTTTTACCTGGAAGCTGGAACATTGCAGACGTATCATTAGTTGATGCTTCAGCGTGATCAAATACTTCAGAAAGATCAGGACGAGCACGTCCTTCATCGTCAACAGGTGCACCAATTTTATTGATAATTGAACCAATAAGACGTTTGTTTTTGTGACCACCCCATGAGTTGTAAGCGATCTCTAATCGGTTCATTAGCCCGTTAGGAGAGTCGTTACCTGGTGTGGCAATGAAAATCACATCGGCATCAAGTGCTTTAGCTATTTCAAAATTGATATCGTCAGAGAAAGGGTGAGTGCGAGTCGGTACTAAACCTTCAATCACAATCGTTTCAGTGTTGGCTGCACATTCGCTTGCACGAGCAATAATTTGCTCCATTAATACGTCGATTTGCTCAGAACGAATTAAGTTCTCAGCATGTTCCATTGAAAATGGCTCAAGCGGATTAACAGTCGGCGAATGGCTTAAAATAGTGGTTGAACGTTCTGGGCCGTTATCACCATTGCGAATTTGTGCAATTGGTTTGAAGAACTGAACTTTAACGCCTTTGCGTTCAAGCGCGCGCACCATCCCAAGACTTAGTGAGGTTAAACCTACACCAGTACCAATTGGGATTAACATAATATTACGAGACATAAAGACCTCTAAATTTAGCGTAAGTAAAGCCTGCTTGGCAGGCTGTTACGAATTGGCAATGGTGATTAAGCTTTGATTAACTTAATTGCATCTTCAGCGATAACCCATTCTTCATTAGTTGGGATAACCATCGCGACTGTGCTGCCTTCTTCTGTAATAATGCCGTCTTTACCGAAACGTGCTGCTAGGTTTTTCTCTTCGTTCACGTTGAAGTTAAAGATAGCTAGCATTTCTAATACTTTTGCACGAATAATGTCAGAGTTTTCACCGATACCACCAGTAAATACCACTGCATCTAAACGTCCTAAAGGCACTGTGTAAGAAGCAATGTATTTCGCTAAACGGTAGCAGAAGATTTCTAATGCTAAGGTTGCGCCTTTATGACCATCCTTATAGCCGTCTTCAATGCCGCGACAATCATTAGTCAGTTCAGATATACCTAACAAACCACTTTGTTTGTTTAATAGGTTGTTTACTTCATCAATGGTATAACCGAGTTGGTTAACTAAGTGATAGATAATTGAAGGGTCCATGTCACCACAACGTGTGCCCATAACCAAACCTTCTAGTGGGGTTAATCCCATAGAAGTATCAACACTCTTACCGCCTTTAACTGCAGTAACAGAAGCGCCATTACCTAAATGGGCAACAATTACATTAGTATCAGCTGTGTCTTGGTTAAGTACTTTAGCCGCTTCACGGCTAACAAATAAATGGCTTGTACCGTGCATACCGTAGCGACGAATACCATGTTCACGGTATAGCTTATAAGGTAGTGCGTAAATATAAGCGTGCTCAGGCATGGTTTGGTGGAATGCAGTATCAAACACGGCGACCTGCGGCAGAGCCGGGAACGAAGCCATTGCAGCACGAATACCGATTAAATGCGCAGGGTTATGAAGCGGTGCTAATGAAGCACAATCTTCAATACCTGTAATGACATCTTCGTTAATGATCACAGAACGAGAGTACTTCTCGCCACCGTGAACGATACGGTGACCGATTGCTTCAATTTGAGCCGCTAATTCTGGCTGGTCAGCAAGAATATTGTTAACTATGTATTCAACAGCTTCACGGTGAGCGGTAAATGCGCCAAGTTTGGCTTCATTTTTTGCGCCGTTAACTTTCCATTTGATGCGTGAATCTTCTAAACCGAAGCATTCAGCAAGTCCTGATATGTGATCATCACCTGAAACAGCATCAATCACAGCGAATTTTAAAGATGAGCTACCGCAGTTGAGTACTAGTACGAGTTTTTGTGACATGTTGAGACCTTTTCGTCTGAGTCGTGCAAAGTTTAAATTGACGTGAAATGTGTTATTTCAACTATCAATCATAGTTAATTAATGACTAAACAACCGATAAATTTACCGTAAATTTGGGGCTAATTATCGCTGTGTGCTATGGTGCATATATATTTCAAATCTTATAGGGCGTAACGTTGAGCGTAAAAGTGTTCAAAATCATAGGTGACGGTCGTCGTTATATGAAAGCTTGGCCTATGGTTCGACAACTTGGGTTTTATTTCCCTGAATACCGCGTTGTTAGGGCAACCCATCTTGGCATTATGTTGATGCCATTTTTCGCTATCTTGGCTGCAATTAGCCAAGTGTATGTCAATGGCTGGGCGTTTCTGCCTCAGGCGATTGCGATACTGTTATTCTTTATCAGTTTGCCTATTCAAGGCTTGTTATGGCTAGGTTTACGAGCTAAACACCCTTTACCAATAACACTGTTTGATTGGACCAACCAATTAACCACCAAAATGAGTTCCATGGGCATAACTTGCCAACCTTTAGGGGCTAAAGCGTGTTATTTAGATATGGCGCTTATTTTAAAAACGGCGTTTGAACGTTTAGATAAAAGTTACTGGGAACAGCTTTAATCTCTGTTTCGGTTAATTTATCAATAGTCAGCTTTTATACCGCGCTCAGTGAATACAGCCTTTATGGATTCCATGGTTTCTTTACTAGGTGGTTTGGTATCAGTTAATGAGTAAGTCTCACCAAATGCTTCCCATTTGTGGGTGCCGAGTTGGTGGTATGGCAGTAACTCTACCTTTTCAACATTCTTCATTGGTTCAATAAAGTCGGCCAATGCTTTCGCAGAAACGAGATCTTCAGTAAAGCCATCTACAACGACATATCTTACCCAGGTCTTTTGGTTACGTTTGGCTAAATATTCTGCGAATTGCAACGTGCGCTGATTGCTGACCTTGGTTAAATCGATGTGCTTGGCATCATCCATTTGTTTAATGTCCAGTAACACTAAATCGGTATTATCGAGTAACTCGTCAATCACCGGAGTGTATTTACGTACAAAACCATTAGTATCAAGGCAAGTATGGAGATCATTTTCTTTGCAGGCTTTGAAAAGTTCTGTCACAAATTCAGCTTGGAGAATGGCTTCTCCACCTGTTGCTGTGACGCCACCAGATTGTAGAAAAGGTTTGTAACTGATGATTTGCCCCATGAGCTCATCAACAGTGACTTCCTTACCGCCGTCTAAATCCCAAGTGTCGCGATTATGGCAGTATTGGCATTTCATTAAACATCCCTGCATAAACGCGACATAGCGGATACCAGGACCGTCAACGGTGCCAAAAGATTCAATAGAGTGGATACGACCTGTGGTCATGATGTCTCCAAACAAGCAAAAAAAAAATGGTTGTACTAAATGTTATGGATGAACATAACGGTATATTAGTACAACCAATTTTAAGAAGTATTACAAGCCTTTAGTGAAAGTACGAGTAATTACATCTTGTTGCTGTTCAGGTGTTAGCGCGTTGAAACGTACAGCGTAACCTGAGACTCGAATGGTTAATTGTGGGTACTTTTCAGGGTTCACAATCGCATCTTCAAGCATTTCACGGTTCATAACGTTAACGTTTAAGTGCTGACCACCTTCGCTGTTAGCGTTACTCATGAAGTAACCATCCATTAGCGATGCAAGGTTAGAACGACGTCCAGTCTCATCTTTACCTAACGCATTTGGCACGATAGAGAAAGTGTATGAAATACCATCTTGAGCGTGAGCAAATGGTAGTTTCGCTACTGAAGTCAGTGAAGCGATAGCACCGTTTTCGTCACGGCCATGCATTGGGTTTGCACCTGGAGCAAATGGTGCACCAGCTGGACGACCATCAGGTGTTGTACCTGTTTTCTTACCATAAACAACGTTAGAAGTGATGGTTAAGATTGACTGTGTTGGAATCGCATTGCGGTACATTTTCTTGTTACGGATCTTAGCCATGAAACGCTCAACTAAGTCACAAGCAATGTCATCTACGCGTGGGTCATTGTTACCAAATTTCGGGTAGTCACCTGAAATATCAAAGTCGATTGCAATACCGTCTTCGTCACGGATTGGCTTAACCGTACCGTATTTGATTGCAGATAATGAATCGGCAGCAATTGACAGACCAGCGATACCACATGCCATAGTACGACGAACATCACGATCATGAAGTGCCATTAACGCTGCTTCATAAGAATATTTGTCATGCATGTAATGGATAGAGTTAAGTGCTGTCACATATTGTGTCGCTAACCAATCCATTAAGCCGTCTAAACGACCCATCACATCATCAAACTCCAATACTTCTGAAGTGATTTTGTCAGCAACGGGTGCAATTTGTGTCTTCATTTTTTCATCTACGCCACCATTGATAGCGTAAAGCATGGTTTTCGCTAAGTTAGCGCGAGCACCGAAGAACTGCATGTGTTTACCTACAATCATAGGGCTGACACAACAAGCGATTGCGTAATCGTCTGATTCGAAATCTGGACGCATTAAGTCATCGTTTTCGTACTGGATTGAGCTTGTATCGATAGACACTTTGGCACAGAAGTTTTTAAAACCCTGTGGTAAAGCATTCGACCATAAAACAGTAATGTTTGGCTCAGGGCTTGGGCCCATGTTGTATAAAGTGTGTAAGAAACGGAAGCTGTTCTTAGTCACTAAAGTACGGCCATCTAAACCCATACCTGCAACTGATTCAGTTGCCCAGATTGGGTCGCCAGAGAATAACTCATCGTATTCAGGAGTACGTAGGAAACGAACCATACGTAATTTCATCACGAAATGGTCAACCATTTCTTGCGCTTGTTCTTCCGTGATAACGCCGTTAGCGATGTCTCGTTCGATGAAGATATCAAGGAATGATGAAGTACGGCCTAATGACATTGCCGCGCCATTTTGGCTTTTAACTGCAGCAAGGTAACCGAAGTAAGTCCACTGAATTGCTTCTTTAGCATTCGTTGCCGGTAAAGAAATATCACAGCCATATTTTGCTGCCATTTTCTTCATTTGACCTAATGAACGATGTTGCTCAGCAATTTCTTCACGAAGTTGCATAGTGCTTGATAAATCTTCGCCAGCTTCAAAACCTGCTTGCAAAGAAGAGAACTGAGCGAATTTATCTTGCATTAGGTAATCGATACCGTAAAGCGCGATACGACGGTAATCACCAATGATACGACCACGGCCGTATGCATCAGGTAAACCCGTTAAGATACCTGATTTACGACATGCCATAATTTCAGGGGTATAAACATCGAATACACCTTGGTTATGGGTTTTACGTAATTCAGAGTAAGTGTACTTAACATCTTCGTCTAATACGCGGTCGTATGCTTTACAAGACCCTTCAACCATACGAATACCACCATTAGGTAGCATTGCACGTTTAAGCGGCGCGTCAGTTTGTAAACCAACGATAGTCTCTAAATCTTTGTTGATGTAACCAGCAGCATGAGAAGTAATGGTTGAAACCATTTTAGTGTCGAAATCAACAGGAGCGTGAGTGCTGTTCTCTTGCTTGATACCGACCATCACTTTTTCCCAAAGTGTTTCAGTAGCTTGAGTAGCACCTGCTAGGAAAGACTCATCACCTTCATAAGGTGTGTAGTTTTTCTGAATAAAGTCACGAACATTAACTTCAGTTTTCCAATCGCCAGCTTCAAAACCTTGCCAAGCGTTTGCAAATAATTCTGTTTTATCGGTCATGGTAATTTACCTTCTCGTTAATTGACTGCTGATGTGCCATATGATGGTAGTGGATAACTGTTACAACCAATTGGCATATCAAAAAATTGAGACCCCTATAAATGGATAATTGATAGGGCATCTAATCTGTTAGCTTTTACAATAAAATCGTTACTGTAGAAGCGAATAATTCATCAAATGTAAATTGGTAAGACCAATTTACCTAAAGAATATTAGCATAGGTTTTATGCAACTTCACTTAATTAAATCAAAATCGAATAAGATATGGACAAAAATGTTATCTGGCTAACACTTTTTGCGCAAAAAGTTTTTTAATCACTCATTAGTCACTACTCTTGCAGCTTATTGTTAGCTAGCTTTGTGTTGCCTTCTTATCGCTATATAGCTTTGCTATACTGTTTTATAGCATCTTTTAGATAAGCTGATCATTTATTAGCGAAAACTTAGCAGATATAAGAAAGTGCTTAGCCAAGTTCATATGAAAAATCTTGGTATTACCAATTTATTTGTATGATTTATAAATGGCGTTATAAAGCAGTGATTCAGTTCAAGTCTGTAGCGCAAGTTTGTTTAGGTAAATAGCACAAGCGATTTACTTTGTTAATCCTATTTTAGTGTTAAAAGTTTTGAGGTTTATATGCAGAAATTAACCGGTGAAGAGCGCCAGAGTTCGGCGAATTCAACGACCGAGTTAACAAATAAGTCGCCAGCGCCAACAACTTATGAACAAGCTGAAAAGTTTGGTTTAGCAAAGGTGGCTAAAAGTCCTTGGCAGTCGTTTATTTTGTCGATATTTGCCGGTGCCTTTATTGCCATTGCATTTGTATTTTATGTCACTGTGACCACGGGCAGTACCGATGGTTGGGGTATGACGCGTTTCATCGGCGGTATTGCGTTTAGTTTAGGTCTTATTCTTGTTGTGGTATGCGGTGCGGAGCTATTTACCAGTACGGTATTAACCTCTATACCTTGGGCACAAAAACAAATTAAAACGTCGACGCAGTTGCAGTGCTGGGCACGTGTATACGCGGGGAACTTAGTTGGCGCATTGATTATGGTGTTGTTGATTATGATGTCGCGGATGTTTGAGCTCAATGGTGGACAATGGGGGGTAAACGCTTTGAATATTGCCCAACATAAAATTCATCATACTTGGCTGCAAGCATTCACTTTGGGGATTTTATGCAACATGCTCGTGTGTTTAGCAGTGTGGATGACATTTGCCACTAAAGATCTGTTAACTAAATCTTTTTTGATGATTCTACCGGTAGCTATGTTTGTCAGTAGTGGTTTTGAGCATAGTATTGCTAATATGTTTATGGTTCCCTTAGGTGTCGCGATTCACGCTTTTGCACCTGAGAGCTTTTATCTTGGGTTAAATATTAACCCACAGCAGTATGCCGATTTAACCTTGGCAAACTTTGTATTTAATAATCTCATTCCTGTTACTTTGGGCAATATTGTCGGTGGCGGTGTATTTGTTGGCTTAGGTTTTTGGTTAGTCCAGCAAGATAAACTCGTTATTGGCTCAGAAGGGGCTAGCAATGCTTCTTTAGTGGGTGAGCAAGAAGCAAGAAAGAAGTAAGCTTTATGACATTATTCAGCATTCGTAAATAAAAAACTTACATTGATTATAACGCCCTGCAATTGCAGGGCGTTGTTATTGGTTCAATCAGTACTTTGTATAGCACGCTAAATTAAGCCAAACTTTGCTTCAAGTCGGTAAAGTATTTATCCCAGCCGATGTGCGCTCTGCCTGCAGCTAGATTAAAATGACTTGGATTATCTGCTTTACCTTCAAGAATACCTTGATAAATCCCCGCAATAACAGTCCCAATAAAGTCACCCAACTCTGCCACTCTATCTTGCTGATATTCTTCAACCGTCATTGGGGTGTAAATCAATGAGGTGCCAAAGGCTAGATTCATATAATCAGCCAGTTGGTATTGGCTCATTGATTCACCATGGAGATTATATGTTTGCCCATTGTGTTTACTCTCGGTAAGCATTCGGGCATAGGCGTAGGCAAGTTCGCTGCGAGTGGTGTAACCGCATTTTCCGTTATTAGCGCAATTGGCAATCTCACCTGATTTTTTGTAGCTGTCTATATATTCAATATCGGGTTCAATATAGATCCCATTGCGGCCAATGACCCAGTCTACACCGCTTTCAGGAATGTCTTGCTCTGTCTGACGGTTACTTTGTATCACAGGTGAGAAAGCAGTATTTTCTTCAGCACCTTGAACACTGGTGTACACAATCTTTTTTACGCCTGCTGTTTTTGCAGCATGAATGACATTACGGTGCTGCTGTATTCGCTTATCTGGTGCATCCATCCCTGATACCAATAGTAATACGTCTACAGTTTGTAGTGATTGGGCTAATTGCGCCGAGTTATTGTAATCTCCAGAACGCACTTCAACACCTAAGGCTTTAGCATTTTCAGGAGTTCGCGCTAAAGCAATGATGTTTTCTTTAGGATTGATATCTAAAAGTGCGTTAACAATTGCGCTGCCTAATTGTCCGCTTGCTGCAGTAATAGCGATGTTCATAGATTGGCTCCTAAAGATATAAGTTGAGTGTTTCGGTAACGTCTGGCTTGATTATTTGATGGCGCTTTTTACTGTGCTTTTAAGGTTATGCATAAAAGCTTTAAAATGCGGCATAAAATCGACAAATAATGGATGCTTTCTATTTTCCATCATTATAGGTCCGAGTAAACGCAGTGAAACAGCAACTTTGGTCGCCAGCGATGTTTCGAGGCCGCTTCCTTTTTGCAAGTTTTTAACGACATTAAACAAGTCTTCTCTATCTTGTAATTCAAAATCCAATTGCTGACCAGTTTGTTGTGCTGGTAGGTTGATTTCTTCAATGGTAATACGGTATTGATGATTTTTGCGGATAATTGAACTCATGGGGAATTCCTTATGTTGATATGACAATGAAGTAACGGTTGTTTAGCTTTTCAATAAAGCTTCGACCTTAGGTTTAATGGTGAGTGACACGAGCAGCATCATTGCTACTGCAAATGGTAGGGCGGCAGTGACTGTATTAAACCAAGTTGAAAATAATTGATTAAGGTCAGTCATCCCGATGTTATTGATGGTCGTCGATAGCGCTAAACCTGATTCCATAATCAGCGCCATGGCGATACCTATCAGTATGTTTTGAAACTTCTTATCCAATTTAGGTAGAAACTTTTCAGCAAATTTTGTCAATGCTGTCATCAATATAAAACCAGCAGGCATGACAGTTACCGTCGCGAGTAAAAAAGCACTTAACCACTGATTGAAAAAAATGCTGCTATATCCGAGATTAATATAGGTCATGACCCCCGTTATTGTGCCACCCATTAGTGTCATCATGCCTAACACTGTCAGAACTTTTACAGAGACAGGGGTTTTACTTTCATCGACGAGGGTCGACGTTATGGATGTTTGATTGTTCATTGTGTAACTCCTACCTTGAAAAAATCATCATTATGGTTGATAATGTCAACCATAAAGGTTTAGTTGATAAAGTCAACTAATTTATTCGGAGCAAATTTATGCAAGATCGAAAATCCTTAGAAAGCTTGTTTCAATTGGTACATGGCTTAAAGCGTCAATTACATAATAATATTGAGAAACTTAATCTAGATATGGCGCCGATGAATGTGCGGGTACTTAAGGTGATTAATAAAAAAATCCCCTGTACTGCAATAGACATTGCGCAGTTTTTAAATCGTGACAAAGCTCAAGTCACTCGACTATTGAATGGATTAATAGCGCAAGAATTAATTGTCAAAGAGCCTAATCCAGAAGATAAACGCAGCCAATGTTTACGCTTAACTGAAAAAAGCCAGTTGATAATGGAGGATATTGCTCTAATAGATAAAAAAATACATGAGCAAATGACAAATGGAATTACAGAAGAGGAGCTTGCGTTGTTCGAAAATATAGCTGCAAAAATGGCTGAAAATTTGTCATCAAATCCTTAAGCCAAACAATTACCAATGAAACTTTGATATAAATCTTGATATAAACGCGAGCTAATTCTTGAGTTAACTCAAGAATTAATCGATGAATTTAGCCGATGAAGTGCTCAGCACTAAATCGGCTAAACTTGTTTAATGTTTATTTATTAAGTTATCAGTAACGAAGGGTTTGTTCTTGATAACTATCCATAAAGTAGCACCGAGTAAACCGACACTGAGTTGGATTATGCCTAAGTTGCTAATTAAAGATGCTTGGCTTAATGAGACTAAAACCATCCCCAAGGCACCACTCATCATGCTACTGAATTGGATCAGGGCGACTGCAGAGCCAGTGTCCTGAGTTTGTTGCTCTAGCATTAAGTTAGTACCTGGTACTCTCATGGTAATAATGGCCACAGTTGCAGGGGCCGCAATTACCGCAAAAGTTAATGCTGACATATGACCGATACTGAGAGTTAATACACCAGCGATAGTAAGTAAAATAAAGCACAGGGTAATGATTCTTTTTACAGTGATATAGCGTGACAAGTGCATATAAATCATTGGCCCGAATGCGGCGCACATAGCGTTAAAGGCAAATGCATAGCTAAATTGCTGCTCAGTGAGACCAAAGTCATTTATATAGATGTAAGAACCCGCTGCTAAAAACCCCATTAATGCCATTGATGTCATCGAAAAGACCACTAATAAAATAGCAAATCTCGGGTTTTTAATTATCACAGCCAGTCTTCCCCAAGAGCGAAGCACTGAGCCAACATATTTTTTCTCTAAGGTTTCCTGGTAACACAGGGCTAATATTGCTGCAAACGTGCCATATATGGCGAGCACTACGAACATCATCCGCCATGAGGCTATTTGTAGCAAAAAAGCGCCTATCACTGGCGCAACCATGGGGGCGATGATCACTAAAGACATGATGGTGGCCATGATTTTCTCGCGCTCACGACCTGTAAAACTGTCTTTAACAATGGCAGTGGCAACCACAGTGACAGCACTGGCTGCAAATGCCTGTAAGACTCTAACACCAATAAGTTGTTCAATATTAGCTGAAAGCGCACAACCAATACTCGCAAGAATGTAACCACAGATACCGATGAGTAAAATGGGTTTTCTACCGAACTTTTCACTTAGCGGTCCCCAAAAAAGTAGACCCGTGGCATAGGTGACAAAGTAACTACTCAGGGTTAAGTTGACCATAGATTGATTAGTGTTTAACGCCTCAACCATGGTGGGCAAAGCAGGTAAATACAAGTCAATAGTCAATGGCGGAAATGCGCTAATAATGACGAGAAAAAATAGCATACCGGTTCGACCCAGTATCGATTGTGGATTTTTCAATTTGATACTCTTAAGTTGAACTGCACCGATTACTTACTTTGACTCATTCTCTATAGGTTTATCGTTGTAATCTATATCTGCTACCTATGTCTGTTATTTATTGACCTGACATTGTTTTAATAATGCAGTAAAAAAATCACTGCCTTTTCGCTCAGCAAAAGTAATATTGCGCTCAGGAATGGTTTCGGGTTCATCATATTCTGCTAGTGCTGCTTCCATACTGGCTTCGCGAATAATATGAATTGTTGGATAAGGTGAGCGATTAGTGTAATTAGCAGCACTATCTTGTGGTTCGCCTTCAAAACAGTAGTCAGGGTGAAAGCTTGCCAGTTGATAAACCCCTTCATATTCATGTTCAAATAATTTGTCATTAGCTAAGTCAACGATATCAAGATAACTGTAAAACCCTTCAAAGCCACGAGGCATGATAAACAATGTGGTTTCAACGTCTGGATTGTTGTCTAAAAACTGACACTCGCTGAGAAAGTCTTTCATTACTTGTTTGACTTTGGTCTGCTCACTGCAAAAATAACGAATACTGTTGCGCTCGACTTCGCGGCGGGCAAACGGGCAAATATTATATTTCATGATCACTTTACTGACCCAGTTTGCCGTTTCAATGTGGTATTCGGTTAATTCTGACATCTGACTTCCTGCTGGTTACTCTTGATATATTGATGACAATTTGGCGACGCGTTAATTAGGTAGCACCATAGGTATGATGGATAGCACTAATAATAATGCCATGCTGATATTAAAGATGCGTTGCTGACGAGCATTTTTAAGTAATTTTTTCAGTCCAATCCCAAAACTTAACCAAATGGACGCGCAAGGGAGTGCGACAAAGAAAAACACCACTGCAATGGTGATAATTTGTGGTGCCAACGGCTGCTGAATGTTAGTAAATGTCGCGATAGCGCCCACGGCCATTATCCAGCCTTTTGGGTTAACCCATTGAAACGCGGCAGCTTGAAAAAAGTTAAACGGTTTGACTGTTTTCTTGCCTTCTAAATTACTTGAGCTATTGGCAATTAACCAAGACAGATACAGTAAATAGATAATACCGGCTACTTTAATGACTTGGTGAGCGACAGGGTAAGCTTGAAACACAGCACTAAGACCAAGTCCTATAGCAAGTACCATACTCGGGAAACCAACAATAATGCCCAATAAGTGTGGAATACTGCTTTTTACACCAAAATTGACCCCTGAAGTCATCAACATTATGTTGTTTGGACCAGGAGTAATACCTGCAGAAAAGGCAAATAATGCAATGGTAATGACGAGTTCCATAAATTGAGTTTTTCTTCATCGGAAATTTTTTATCAGGCCTGCATTTTAGCCGTTATCCCATAGTGAACAAGCAAAAAGTGCATTTATATCGATTTTGCTGAGTTACAAATGTGGCGAAGTGGTTGGAAGTGTTTTTAATATTTGTTCTCAAGTGTCTAAAATATACTTTAAATATTCGGATTTGTTGTTATTAAATTTGAGTCAGGTTAGGTTAGGGTTCATATGTTAAATTAATTTTGATGCGAGAGTTCGCGCTTTATACCGATTGTGCTTGCCTGTGCGGTACTTGCCAGTTTCTGATTATAGGATTAACGGATAAATGATAAATAAACAATGGTGTTTATGGATAAGCTTAGTTGCCGTATTAATAAGCGGTTGTGCAAGTAATGAAACAATAATCGATCCTGTCCCAAGTCGCATTACTATGGTGACTTCAGGTGATTTAGGCATGATTTCAGAACATGCTAAAACCTTTAGTTGGCATCCAACGATGTTTACTGTCCATAGTGCAAATAAGATAGATGATGCTGAGTTAGTCAGACATATGCGTCAATCGATTACTAAAATAATGAATGCTAAGGGTTATCATTATGTGGCGGCTGATCAGTCTCCAAGTCTTATATTGGGCTTTGGTATGGCATTAGAGTCAGAAATCAGTGATAAAGAAATTATGAAACGCGCGGGATTAGTGGCAGGCTTATCTACCAAAGGCGTTGATGACGATTATGAAAAAGGCTCTGTGCTGGTGGCGTTATTCAATCCCAATAGTATTCAACCAGTGTGGAAGGTCCTAGCTCAAGGCTTTACTGATACCGATAGACCAGTTGAAGTTAGAGAACAACGTTTTGATAAACTCACTTCGATGATGCTTAATTCAATCCCGAATCATATTATGTAATGTTGTCGGGTAAATCATCTGGTTTCATGCTACAAAATAAAAAGGCCGTTGATTGTTATCAACGGCCTTTTTAGCATCTACTGACTTGTGCTAGACAGTAACATCCACTTCATAAGAACCAAACTTGCGAATGTTAATGACACCAGTATCAAAGATCAGGTATTGGCCTTTAATTCCTTGCAAAATACCAGTGACTTCTGGCGTTTTATCAAAGTTATGTGATTTCACTTTTTTAGGGAACTCAGTGATTGGGAATTTAATTCCTTGAATTGAGTTATCCAAACGTTCAATGACAAAATCTGGGTTCTGCTGCTTAATTTCTAATAAGCGCTCTTCAATAACTGGGATTAATTGATTCGCCATCTCGATGAGATCCACATCCTCATTATTGCCTTTGAGCATGGCTTGCCAATTCGTTTTATCGTTGATCAGTTTAGCTAACTCAACTTCCACTAAACCAGAGAGCTGGCGAGTGGAAACTTTAAAGATAGGTAAGCCCTGGGTTGCGCCTTGATCTATCCAACGCGTTGGAATTTGAGTGTAGCGGGTGATACCAACCTTGATCCCTGAGGTATTTGATAGGTAAACATAATGAGGAACAAAACAGTGAGTTTGAGCCCATTCAGGTTCGCGGCAAGTCCCCTTATCAAAGTGGCAAGTTTCAGGCTTCATGATGCATAAATCACAGCTGGCAAGCTTAGACATGCAAACGTAGCAATGGCCTTGAGAATAACTTTTTTTGGTCTTTTTACCGCAACTACAACAAAAGATATTGCCCGTGTGAGTTAGTGTCAGTGATTGACCAATCAAAGGGTTAAGGTCAATGGTTTCATCGCCCACAGGCAGTTTGTATTGCACTTCATTCTGCTCATCAAGCTGAGTGCGCATTTTTGATAGCGTTCCTAACATCATTTACTCATTGTTTTTATCATTTGAGCTTAGTCTAACAGATGATTGTAGGGATATTTAAACGGTTTTTTAGATTGAATAAGCCGTTAAGTGCAGTTGATGTTTATGACACTTATATGAAACTTTAAGTTTGTCTATAGACGAGGTTGTATAGAAGTGAGTAGAGGGTAAAGCGGTTGGAATCATGCTTATAACACCAGCGAATGCATTGGCCAATACGCTGGTGATATAGCTTGATGATGAATGGCTGAGCAGAATATTAGTCGTGTTTGCGCATCAGATAATGCAAGCTTTATGCGCTTTTACTCAGTTTATCTAATACAACATCATCACCCAGTTCATAAAGTGATTCTGTTAACTGTTCTTCTTGGCTAGGATCAGATAAGCCTAGGCCCATAGTTGCTCTGAAGAGGGCAATACCGCTGTGGCTTGCTGTTTCCTGTTGGCTACTAAATTGCTCAATGTTAATACCAAGAGCGTTTATTTTATTAGATATTTCAAGTACTAAGCCTTCGCGATCATAAGCAACTAGATTAAAGCTTAAGCGTTTGATTGGCTGTGCTATATGGCCTGTTTTACAATAAGTGCAATTAAGTCCGTCAATACACTCTAATGCTTCTAGTAAGGCGTCCCATTTTAATGCAGAAACTTCTAACTGTAATATAGCGGCAAAGATACCATCTATATGACGCATTTCTGAATCAAGCCAATTACCATTGTGACGACTTATAACATTTGCTATTTGCTCAACTAGTCCTTTTCTATCAGGGGCTTGCAAGGTGACGAGATAACGCAGCATAATTGAAACTCCCAAATTATTAACAAATAAATCTGCTGTAACACTACTGTCATATTTACGTCATATAATTCAGCCAATTAAAATTGGCATCCAAAAAATGTCATATAAGCTCGCTAAACTGCAACTTTTTAAACCAGCGATTCGCTTGGGAATGAAAAACAGTCAGTTTAGGTAAATAAAACAGCTATTTATTTAGTAACACAGCGGATTAAACAATCATAGCGAAATTTCGCTGACGATTAATTATAGAGGTTCTGAATGGAAAGTCAGGTAAGTCAGCCTGGTTCTGAGACGAAAAGTTTGCTTGTCAGCAGACGTACGAATCGAAGAGCATTTACGGATAAGGCAGCTGAAGTCGGAGTAACTGTGGGTGGTACCATGGTTTTTGTCGCTTTATTGTTGATTTTCTTTTACTTATTGTATGTTATCAAACCTATTTTTGATGGTGCAGATGTTGAGCCTGTTTCAACCATTAGCTATCAAAATACGGATGTAGCAACATTAATGGTCGGTAGTGATGAGCAGAATGAAATCGCTTATCGCGTGACAATTGATGGACAAGTTGATTTTTATTCAGTTGCAAGTAAACAACTAATCCAAAGTTTTAATCCTCCTCTACCAGCGGGTGCAACCGTGGTAAGTAGTACTAAAGCAAAACCGAATGAACAACGTTTTGCACTGGGGTTAAGCTCAGGAGAAGCATTGGTTGTAGGTGTTGATTTTGGCGTGACTTATCCAGACAACGTCCGCACAATTACGCCTCGTTTACGTTATCCACTTGGTGAAACACCGATAATGGTCGACGAAGGTCAACCATTGAACAATTTGGTGTTTGATTATATCGATAGTCGTATTGGCTTTGCGTATCAAGATAATGACGGTGCATGGAAATTGAATCGCCTTGAGGGCGAAGAAAACATGATGACCGAAGAAATTGAATGGTATTCAGATTTAGCGGTGATTGAAGATGCACCAAAAGAGGCTTTCACTGCATTAATGACGCCAGACCATCGCCAATTGATCTTACCGACGTCAGGTAAAATATTTATCTACAGCATCCGCGATACTGATACGCCAAGTTTGCTGCAAGTGATTGATGTAAAAGATGGCAGCAATAAGGTATCTAACGTCAGTTTATTAGCGGGTGCGAGCTCGGTATTAGTTAATTATGAAGATGGCACAATTAGCCAGTATTTTCAGGTAAGTAGCCGCAACGGTCGTTTGTACCAGAAAATTCGTGACTTCGAAATTGACTCGCCTGTGCAAACCATTGCCACAGAATTTTATCGTAAGAGCTTTGCTGTTGTCAGTGCAGAGGGCGAACTATCGCTACTGTATACCACCAGTCAACGTAACTTATTTACTGAAACATTCAATATTGCACAACCCGGTGAAATGGCCTTCAGCCCTCGCTCAAATGCATTAATCGTTGAAGCGAATAACAGCCTGAATATTTTTGCTGTCGACAATGACCATCCTGAAGTGTCATGGAGCGCATTGTGGCAGAAAGTTTGGTATGAAGGTTACCCTGAGCCACAGTACGTTTGGCAGTCAACATCTGGTTCTGATGATTTTGAAGCAAAACTAAGCTTAATGCCTTTAGCATTCGGCACCATGAAAGCGGCTTTTTACGCCATGTTATTTGCTGTGCCAATTGCTATCGCAGGTGCGATTTACACGGCTTACTTTATGGCACCGAAAGTGCGTAGTGTTGTTAAGCCTACCATTGAAATTATGGAAGCATTGCCAACAGTAATTTTAGGTTTCTTAGCGGGTTTATGGTTAGCCCCATTAATCGAAGACCATTTACCTGGGATATTAGTGTTACTGACATTACTGCCAACCAGTATCTTGCTCAGCGCATTTACTTGGAGCAAGTTACCAGCTAAATGGAAGCAGCGTTTACCTGAAACATATCAAGAGATCATGTTGATCCCAGTGATTTTGTTTGTAGGTTGGTTCTCATTTGAAATCAGCCCAGTGATTGAAATCGCCTTCTTTGATGGTAACACCCGTCAATTTATTACTAATGAGCTAGGGATTACTTTCGACCAACGTAACGCGTTTGTTGTCGGTATTGCGATGGGCTTTGCGGTGATTCCAACGATTTTCTCGATTGCTGAAGATGCGATTTTCTCAGTGCCACGTCATCTATCAAATGGTTCATTAGCACTAGGTGCAACGAACTGGCAGACATTAACACGGGTGGTTTTATTAACAGCAAGCCCAGGTATTTTCTCTGCAGTGATGATGGGGTTAGGGCGAGCAGTAGGTGAAACCATGATTGTATTAATGGCAACGGGTAATACAGCAATCCTTGAGTGGAGTGTGTTTGAGGGTATGCGTACCTTAGCCGCGAACATTGCTGTCGAAATGCCTGAATCAGCCATTGGTAGTTCGCATTACCGCGTATTGTTCCTTGCTGCATTCGTTTTGTTTGTATTTACCTTTGTCTTTAACACCATTGCAGAAGTGGTACGTCAACGTCTACGTGAACGTTACAGCTCACTTTAAGGAATGAAGATGAAAACAATAGTTAATATTTCGCCAATCGCTTTGAGAGGTTCGAGCAATGGGTAAGTGGGTTAAATCAGGATCTCCATGGATATGGATGACTGGTGGTGCAGTAAGTATCAGTTTGATTGCAGTACTGGGTTTGTTGTTATTAATTGCTTGGCGTGGCTTAAGTTACTTCTGGCCTGCTGACATTTATCAATGGCAACTTGAAGATAACAATGGAGTTAAATCAACGCTAATAGGCGAGATCTACGACCGTGAAGAAGTGCCCACTGAACGCTTAATCTCAGCGGGTCACAAGTTTAATGAACATCCGGGTGAGTTTGTCACTCGCTACCTTGTGAAAACAGGTAATCGTGAGTTTGTAGGCTTAGATTTCCGCTGGATTTTAGCAACTGACATTGTTAGTCGTGAAAAGCCTGAAGATATAGCGATGTTTGAGCGAACTAAAAATGGTAATTTTTATGGTTACCCTGTTGCTGTTATCGAAGATGGCCAACGTTTATCGCTTGATGGCGAGCAAATCGAAACGTCATTAGAAGAACATATTGAACGTTCTGTTGATATCGGTGAGCAAGCGCTTAAACTACAAAAGTCTGAAATTGGTTCAGTTAACTATGCGCTAGAACGTCTTCGCTTAAAAGAGCGTGGATTAGAGTTAGATGGCAAGTTAACCCCTGAACTAAAAGCAGATTTAGACGCACAAGCTGAGCAGTTAAACCAAGACTACTTAGTGATGGAAAAAGACTTGTTTGCATTGCGTGATGAAGCAGCGAGAGATTCTGTCATTATCCGTGATATGCGCGGTGAAGAAGTTACCTTAAAGCTAGATTCAGTCTTAGATGTGAGTTATGTCAACCGCATGAACAGCTTTGATAAAGTGGTTCATTGGTTTGTGGGAATAGGTCGCTTTGTTAGCCACGACCCACGTGAAGCGAATACTGAAGGTGGGGTATTCCCAGCTATCTTTGGTACCGTGTTCATGGTGATGCTGATGGCTGTGATTGTGACGCCATTTGGTGTGATTGCCGCGATTTACTTACATGAATATGCTAAAAAGGGCCCAATTACTAAGATGATCCGTATTGCGGTGATTAACTTAGCGGGTGTGCCATCTATCGTATACGGTGTGTTTGGTTTAGGCTTCTTTGTTTATATGCTTGGTGGCTCGTTAGATCAGCTATTTTATCCTGAAGCATTACCTGCACCGACATTTGGTTCGCCAGGTGTGATTTGGTCTGCACTGACCTTAGCTATTTTGACATTGCCAGTTGTGATTGTATCTACTGAGGAAGGCTTAAGCCGTATCCCAAGTGCAGTTCGTCAAGGCAGTTTAGCGTTAGGTGCGACAAAGTTTGAAACCTTATGGCGCATTATTATTCCAATGGCAAGTCCTGCGATTATGACAGGCCTTATTTTGGCTGTAGCTCGCGCAGCGGGTGAAGTCGCGCCATTGATGTTAGTGGGTGTGGTAAAACTTGCACCGACGTTACCGATAGATATGAACTTCCCGTTTATCCATTTAGAACGTAAGTTTATGCATTTAGGTTTCCATATTTACGACGTTGGCTTCCAAAGTCCTAACGTAGAAGCGGCTAGACCACTGGTTTACGCTACTTCATTCTTATTAGTATCTGTGATTGTGACACTTAATTTAACAGCTATTAGTGTACGTAATCACTTACGTGAAAAATTCCGTTCGCTAGAACATTAATTAGCGATATCCTGAGGAAAAAAGAAAAATGATTTCTATTGATCAAAGCGCTATTAAATCTGAAGTTGTCGATTTAGCTAACCTACCTGCACAAGATACTGCGCTAGAAATTCGTAACTTAGATTTACGTTATGGTGATAAACAAGCTCTATTCGATGTGAGCATGAAAATCCCGAAAAACCAAGTGACAGCATTTATTGGCCCAAGTGGTTGTGGTAAGTCAACATTATTACGTTGTATTAACCGTATGAATGACTTAGTTGAAACCTGTCATACAAGTGGTGAGATTTTACTTCACGGTCAAAATATTTATGACAAGCAAGTCGACGTTGCTGCTCTTCGTCGTAATGTTGGTATGGTGTTCCAGCGTCCTAACCCGTTTCCTAAGTCAATTTATGAAAATGTGGTTTACGGGCTACGTTTACAAGGTGTAAGTAATCGTCGTGAACTTGACGAAGCAGCTGAACGTTCACTGCGCGGCGCGGCAATTTGGGATGAAGTGAAAGACCGTTTACATGATAACGCCTTTGGTTTATCTGGTGGTCAGCAACAACGTCTAGTGATTGCCCGTGCAATTGCTATTGAACCAGAAGTTTTGTTACTTGATGAACCAACATCAGCATTGGATCCAATTTCAACATTAACGATTGAAGAGCTAATTACTGAGCTAAAATCAAAGTACACAGTGGTTATCGTTACGCACAACATGCAACAAGCTGCGCGTGTATCTGATCAAACTGCCTTCATGTACATGGGCGAGTTAATTGAGTACGCTGATACCAATACTATCTTTACGACGCCAAAAAAACGTAAGACAGAAGATTACATTACGGGTCGTTACGGCTAAAAGTACAGGCATTAATAGCCGAGACTTCGGTCAATATTTTAAAGAATAAAGGTTGATACAGTAATGGAAAACAAAAGTTTAAATAAGCATATTTCTGGTCAGTTTAATGCTGAATTAGAAGATATCCGTAACCGTGTTTTAGCTATGGGCGGTTTAGTTGAGCGTCAGCTTGAAGAGTCACTTGATGCACTTGCATCACTTGACGCAGAGCTTGCGCAAAAGGTGATTGACGGCGATCACAGAGTCAATGGCATGGAAGTGTCTATTGATGAAGAATGTACCCGTATTATTGCTAAGCGCCAACCTGCTGCCAGTGATTTACGTTTAATTATTACGATTGGCAAAACCATTACTGATCTAGAACGTATTGGCGATGCTTGTGTACGTATTGCAAAGGCTGCTTTAGATAAGCGTTTAAATAATCAACAGCCATTACTTGTGAGCATTGAAAACATGGGGCGTCATGCAACACGCACACTCCATGCAACACTTGATGCGCTAGCGCGTATGGATGCTGACAATGCACTTGAGCTGCATAAAGAAGATGCTAAGCTAGACAAAGAATATGAAGGTATTATCCGTCAGCTAATGACTTACATGATGGAAGATCCTCGCTCTATTCCAGCGGTATTAGACGTACTTTGGGCTGCTCGTGCGGTTGAACGTGTCGGTGACCGCTGTAAGAATATCTGTGAGTACATTATCTTCTTCGTGAAAGGTAAGGATGTTCGCCATACTTCTTATGAAGACATGGAAAAAGATTTAAACATGTAAACTGATTGGTTTGCATCTCAAAGCCCTTAATGAAAATTAGGGGCTTTTTTGTCGGTTAAGCCTAAACCTAAACCTAAACCTAAACCTAAACCTAAACAAAAGCACTAAGCAACAGCCCTAAACACAAGCCCTAATCAATAACCCTAAACAGCCGCTCTAAACATCTGCAGTAAACCTCAAGCAGAAAACCTCCAATAAGAAATCTTAAGCAACAAGCACATACCCAAAGCAAAATAAAATACAGTTAGAGTTGGACAAAATGACCTTGTCTGAATATTTAAATTGAGTCACTTTGTCGCACTATTTTTTGTAAGTCACTAACACCACGATATTTTTTGAATTCGATCACAGAAATAATTGGCATTTAAATTGCTATCTTTATATATCCAATCCCTGCGGCAAGATATATGAGATGTAAGACCCATAGCTTAAATAACGTCAACAAACTTTCAGGAGAGTTAAGCGGTGCATTCGCTGACTTAGGTACCTTCCTTCCACTTGTATTAGGCCTGATTGCGCTTAATCAATTCTCACCCCAAGGCATATTTCTTGGCTTTGGCTTTTTTGCGCTTTTTAGCGCATTCTATTATCGAAGGCCCATTCCAACTCAGCCGATGAAAGTCATCAGTGCGCTGGTCATTGCTGAAGGCCTGACGCCTGGGATGCTACAAGCTTCGGCAATGTTAATGGGCGTTATATTACTGATATTGGCATACAGTGGCATCATTCAATGGATGGCAAAGCAACTATCACCCGCGATTAGTATTGGCATCCAATTAGCTATTGGCATTCAGTTAATGTGGATGGGTGGCTTTATGATGAGTGAAACTTGGGGCGTAGGCTTACTGGCTTTCGCGGCATTATTTTTAAGTCGATTTATGCCAATGCAATACATTGTCATGCCCTTGGTTATCTTTTTTGGCATAGTTTGGCAGTATCTGAGTCAAAGTGCCCCTAGTTTTAATTTTTCCCAAGCCGCGCCTTGGCAGTTTAGCTGGCCAGAGAGCTATGAATGGAGCTCGGCAGCTGTACTATTGGTCTTGCCGCAATTAGCACTCACCTTAACTAATGCGGTGATTGCGATTTCTGCAATGGCAAAAGATAAATTTCCTGAAGATAGCGATAAGTTTACCCCACAAGCTTTTGCAAAAAGCTCGGGTTGGACCAATTTATTAATGGCGCCATTTGGCGGTGCAGCAATGTGCCATGGCGCTGGCGGGTTAGCTGTGCAGTATCATTTTGGTGCGCGTACCTGGTTAGCACCAGCAATATTTGGCGCCACTTGTGTGCTGATAGCTATTTTTTGGGGGCAGGGGATTGCCACTGTTCTTTCGTTAATCCCACTTGCTGTGCTTGGTAGCTTACTTGCGATTGCTGGCACCCAATTAGCCTGGTCTAAACGATTCATTGATGGCAAACCATTTTGTATATTCGTAATTTTTACCACTGCATTAGCTTGCCTTGCGATTAATACAGCAGCAGGTTTAGCAGTTGGTGTCGTATTAGAGCTAGGACGTCACCAATGGCAATCACTATCCACGCCAAAGACAAAATGACGTTGCTTATTGGCTTAGCAGTTCAGCCGCTTAGTAGGTTATGTGCGTGACTGTGATCACAATGTCATGTTTGCTTAATTAGTCATGGGGTATATGCGAAGTGACTAATGAGCAAACTGTGTTAACATTTTCGTCTTGATTCTTCTTTTCCGTGAGCTAAATGAAAAATACCCTGTCCCGTGGCTTGACCAATTTACTTCCTATGGTGTTAAGCCTTTGGCTATTTTGGTCGCTATTCATTTCGTTAGATGGTTTAGGCCATTTGCTACTGGATATTGTTGAGCTTGATAACACTTTTGTCGGTGCGGGGTTTATCTTAGTTGCGGTGTTAGTGTTTATTTCAGGTCTGCTGTTTTCTTTTAGCCCATTCGCTTGGCTTTACGGCTGGCTTGAACAGCAGTTAATGAAGTTTCCTTTGTTTAAATCTGTATATGGCAGTATCCGAGATATTGCAGGTTTGATGAAACGCGACGGAAAACCGAAAAACCAAAAGACAGTATTAATTAAACAAGCAAATGGTGGCTATGTCGTTGGTTTTATTATGAATCAAACAGCGCCAAAACCATTGACTGATGCGCTACCTGAAGGGGAATGGGTGCCGGTTTTATTCCAGTTAAGTTACCAAATGGCCGGTGTCACTAGTTTAGTAAAACGAGAAGATTTAATTGAAGTGGATTGGTCTTTTGAAGATGCGATGCGTTTTAATTTAACAGCAGGGATTTCCGCTAAATCGATAACGGCTGTGAATGACAAAAAAGCCATTAAAACGGCTAATTCTGAACAAGATGCCCCTGCAGATAAACCGCAATAACCACTTATCTTTTGTCATCATCAGCTTGTGAAAATATTCATAATTTATAGCATTAATGATTAAGGTATTACCCTTTTTCATTAATGTTAATGCGCCTCTACAGGCTTTTATCCAGTGTGGGTGGCTGTGTTTTTTGAACAAAAAAATATCGTCAAATATGCAATAACCGGTTTCAAAAATAAACCGCACTAATAAGTGTCATTTTATTTTCATTAACTCAATCTCGTTCAGCTTGAAAGAAAATGTTGGCCATTTTGTTTGTCAGTCATCATTAAATTCAGTTTGTGATAGAAAACATTGCCCCGAGTGTTAACTGAGATTATTCTTGGGGTAATGTTTTAGAACTAATCAATGTTGTTTCATCAATCAATGTTTCATCAACCAAAGTTGGAAAGTCGATGTCGGGCACACAAAGTAAATTAGATAAAGTATTAGCGGAAGCAAGAGACTATAAAGCCAGCCGTGAAAAGGGATACCGCGAGCAAGCGTTAAAACTGTATCCTTGGGTGTGTGGCCGCTGTACCCGAGAGTTCACCCATAAAAATTTATCAGAGCTGACAGTGCATCATGTGGATCATAACCATGATAACAATCCATCAGATGGTTCTAATTGGGAGTTATTGTGTTTGTATTGCCACGATAATGAACATTCTCGTTTTGAAGAGTTGATCCGTTACGGCAGCACTACCGAAGTTAAGCAAGAAGCGGCGACATATAATCCGTTTGCTGATTTAAAAGCAATGATGAAAAAATAGTCCTGCTCTTATGAGTTAAGATTGCTGCTTAACAAATAAAAAGGTTACCTCGTGGGTAACCTTTTTTGTGTTTGAACATTTATCTAGAATGAATAGCAATATCAGAAAAGCTCTACTCTTCGAGCTTTCCTTCAGCAGCTAACCATTTATCTCGGCTTATCACTTGATGATTATTGCCGCCTTTAAGGCGTCGTTTACGCTCAGGCAATAACGCCCAAATTTGCTCTTTCTTGTTGTCACTGGCTTTACCCCAGCCAACAATTTCATTGATGTGTCTAAAACACCCCATACAAAAATCATCATCGTTCAGCCCGCACTTGGCAACACATGGTGAGTGCATATAAACATCCTATAATTAACAGTTAAAGGCGCAATTACGCTGATATATTTATGAATAACACTAGACACTAAACGTCATAAAAATTAGTCTCGTGTGAAATTAAATATATTATATATCAGTTAGTTACTTTTAATGCTCGCTTGTCTAATTATTGTGTTTGATGTAAACGCATTAGACTAATTATTGTTAGCTTGGAATAACTAAATTGCTAAGAATTGGTGTGGAGAATACCATGAAATCATCGCTATGTTCAGCAGTAAAACGTGGCTCTTTTATGTTGTTGATGAGTTTAAGCTTAGTGTTAATGACAGGTTGTTCATTACTTGAAGTTAAGCTTGAGAGTGGCGTAAAGCCGCTTCCTAAAGAGCAAATTAACATGAGAATGTTTAGCCGAGAGTTTAGTTATAGTTTCTATACTCAGGTAGAGGCGAGTGCCGATTTGATTGCTAATGGCACTGACGATGTTGCTATAAAATCAAATACTTTGATGTGGAAAATTTACTCTGAGCAAAACCTTCAGCGTGCTATTTTTCAAGCATCTCCAGTTGCCGCAATGGTAGATACATGGGTGTTTACCGAGCAGATGAATCAATACTTTTCTGACGGCGCAGGTAGCGATGTATTTGGACAGCAACAATCAATCGCCATTGAAGCTAGCCAGATGCTGTCGACTAAATTTGCTAAAACCGTAAAAGGCTTTGTTGATCCAAGCAGCTTTAGAAAGCATCAAGCATTTGTAAAACAATATGTTGCTGATAATCCAATTAAAGATATCAGTTTTAGCCGTTCTTCTGCTTTTCAAGATTGGTTAACTTATAGCAATATTTCTGAATTTGAAGCCATAACCACTTTTGGTTCGATGCCTGAAGTGATGAGTGATATGTCCGATAGAATGGCCATGACGACTCAGCAAATGCCTAAAATTCTAGGCTGGAAAGCGGAGCTGTATGCTTTGCATGCTGATGTGAATGCAGCAGATGTAGAACAAGCCCTTAAAAATATCAGTGAGACTACTGTTAAATTTCAAGCGTTAATGGAGCAAACGCCTGAGATGATGACCATGTTGGCGACGGATATGCGCACTGAACTTAGCCCTTTACTGGCAGAGTTAAGTGAGTTAACCGATGATAAAATACAGCAACTCAGTAAAGAGCGTGAAACCTTAACTCTGCTACTGACTAATGAGCGTGAAGCTTTAGTCGAAATGGTCACCAGAGAGCGGATTGCTGCAGTGCAAGATATTGATGACTTGACCCAGAAAACAGTTGAGCAAGTGTTTAAGCAAATCACTGAAACTCTTAAAAGTTTGATTTTGTATTTCATTTTGTTCTTAATCGCGGTATTTTTTGCGCCATTAGGATTCGGTGTCTGGTTAGGCAAACGAATGGCTGTTAAAAAACAAGCATAAAAGGGTTCAGTATTGTCTATTCGTTCAGCTAACACGCTTAAGCTTGCGCAGATCAGTGAATGTTTATCGTCACTCAAGGCTCTGTGGCAAGTAAAAGCGTTTGAATGCGAGGTTTTGCCTTGGCAACAAGCGTTTCCGAAGTTAGCAAAAACGGTATGGCAAATAGATGACGCTGATATTGAGACGCTAGATCTTGAGCAACAAAACTTAGTTAATTATTTACTGCCGAGTCTAATAGAAGATTTATCGTCAAACTCTTGTTTTAAATGGAGTGAACAAGCGCTTGCCGCGTTGTTGACTGAAGGCATTACGGCTAGTTGTATCGATAATACTAATCACAACGAGACATCGAGCCATCAGCCGATTGACTTACAACTTACTGAAACAGAGCTGAGTCATTTTAGTGCCCATATTAAAGGCCGTAAATGGCAACAGATCACTCAGTTTGCAGCACATGTTCCAAATGATCGCCTACCGATTGTAGAGTGGTGTGCAGGTAAAGGACATTTAGGACGTTATCTCGCCAAAACCCGTAACTTGCCGGTGACCAGTTTAGAGTGGCAACAGAACTTGTGCGATCAAGGTCATGAGTTTGCTCAACATTGGCAATTACAACAGCAGTTTCGTTGCACCGATGTATTTAAGTTATCTGAGAATCCTTTAAAGGCTGAGCAACATGCCATTGCACTGCATGCATGCGGTGATTTACATGTGAGGTTAATTGATTTGGCCGTTCAGTCATCTACACAAGCCATTTCATTTTCACCTTGTTGTTATCATTTAATTGAAGCGCAGCAATATCAGCCGCTTTCTGATGTGGCTAAACAATCGGGTTTTACGCTTTCTCGCCATGATTTGCAGTTACCTCTGCAGCAAAGCGTTATTGCCAATGAAAGGCAGTTAACGTTAAGGCATCAAGAAGTTGCTTGGCGTTTGGGCTTTGATAGCCTGCAACGAGCCGCATCAGGTAATAAATCCTACTTACCTATTCCAAGCATTAAACGTAGTCAGCTTTCAGGTCGTTTTGTGGACTTCTGTCATTGGGCAGCAGTACAAAAACAGGTCAATATAACCTCGGTTGCAGATATTGAACACTATTTAGAAATCGGTAAGCAAAGACAAAGACTGACACAGAGAATTGATCTGGTCGCACATCTGTTTAGACGCGTTTTAGAACAGTGGTTAATTTTAGATAGAATGTGTTTTTTAGAACAACATAACTACCAAGTGGATGTGCTTGAATTTTGTTCGAACAGTATTACTCCAAGAAATAGCCTTATTCAGGCTAAAAAACGATAATTGATTTTTTGTTTGTTCGAATAGTTAGCTAACTTGCTGTTATATAGTTTTAAATTGCTAGCTTAAGACTTAAACGAACTCATGCTATCACAAAATTAACTGCCATAAACTGTGGCGTAGGTAGATTTATCTACGACTAAAAGTGGTTTTATATTGAATATTTGGGTTTTTCTTGCTCAAATGGCGGGTTAATAACAAATACCAATAAATATGGTTGCTGTAAGCGACCTTAAAGTGAGCGATTGATACGGTTTCATGAAATATTCCCGCGTTTTTATTAATAGTATGGCTTATGAGTTAGCACCCCAAGTGGTGTCTAGCCTAGACCTAGAATCTCGTCTTGCGCCGCTTTATCAAAAGTTTCGTATTCCAATGGGGCAATTAGCTGCATTAACTGGTATCAAAGAACGTCGTTGGTGGCCAAAAGGCTATCGATTATCTGACGGCGCATTATGTGCAGCGCGTAAAGCTGTAGATGAAACAGGTATCAGCGTGAGTGATTTAGGTGCTGTGGTTTACACCGGTGTCTGTCGCGACCAACATGAACCTGCTACGGCTTGTCGTGTTGCGGCTGAACTAGGTGTTTCAAAAGATACTGCGATTTACGATATCAGTAACGCATGTCTTGGCGTGCTATCAGGCATTTTAGATATTGCTAACCGCATTGAGTTAGGACAAATCAAAGCTGGCATGGTGGTTTCGTGTGAATCTGCCCGCGATATCGTTGAAGTCACTATCGACAATATGTTGAATGAGCCGACGATGCAAAACTTTGCTCAGTCATTGGCGACCCTGACTGGTGGCTCCGGTGCTGTTGCGGTTATTTTAACCGATGGCAGCTTACCGCTTAAAAATACCCGTCAGCATCAACTGTTAGGTGCGAGTCATTTATCTGCTCCTGAGCACCATGAGTTATGTCAATGGGGCCTTCAGGAAACGAGCCAGAAGCTATATCGTGAGTTTATGCGCACTGATGCCGTTACACTGCTCAAAGAGGGTGTTGATTTAGCTAAGCATACTTGGGAGCACTTCTTGACTCAACGTGATTGGGTTGTAGAACAAGTTGATAAAGTGATTTGTCACCAGGTTGGCGCATCTAATCGCAAGCAAGTTTTAAATGCACTCAACATTTCTCATGAAAAAGAATTTCCTACCTATGAAACGCTCGGCAATATGGGCACAGTGTCTTTACCTGTGACCGCAGCGATTGCCCATGATCAAGGGTTCTTGAAACTCGGCGATCAAGTGAGCTTTCTAGGAATAGGCAGTGGATTGAACTGTATGATGCTTGGCATCAAGTGGTAGTTATCTGACTGGTTATTTAACAGTATTATAAGAATTATTAGGAAGCATCATGTTAGAAAATCTGTTGCCTTTTGACAGCCATTATTTAGACCGAAATGGTAATAAATTACATTACGTCAACGAAGGTCAAGGTGAGCCAGTTGTTATGGTTCATGGTAATCCGAGTTGGAGTTATTACTACCGTAACCTAGTAACGGCATTAAGCCCAACCCATCAGTGTATTGTACCTGATCACATTGGTTGCGGTTTATCAGATAAGCCTGACGATCCACAATATGATTACACCTTAAAAAATCGTATTGATGATCTAGAAGCCTTGCTTGATAGTCTTGATGTGAAAGAAAACATAACCCTAGTCGTGCACGATTGGGGTGGCATGATCGGCATGGGTTACGCAGCTCGTTACCCTGAAAGAATTAAACGTTTAGTCTTTTTAAATACTGCAGCGTTTCATTTACCTGAAACCAAGCCTTTTCCTTGGGCATTATGGGTTTGCCGTGAAACGATATTAGGTACATTTTTGGTAAGAGGCTTTAATGCTTTTTCATCCATTGCCTCTTATGTGGGTGTTAAGCGTAAACCGATGTCAAAAGAAGTGCGTGAAGCCTATGTTGCGCCGTTCAATAACTGGAAAAACCGTATTTCAACATTACGTTTTGTACAGGATATTCCATTAAAGCCTGAAGACCGTAATTACCAGTTAGTGTCTGACATCAGTGACAGCTTAACTAAGTTTTCTGATGTACCGACCTTAATTTGTTGGGGACTTCAGGATTTTGTTTTTGATAAGCACTTTTTAGACAAGTGGCGTCAACATATGCCTCATGCGCAGGTGCGAGAGTTTGATGATTGTGGTCATTATATTCTGGAAGATGCGACTGAAGATGTGATTGGGCTTATTCAGCACTTTATGGCAGAGCAGCCAAAGGCTTAACTTGTCAGAGTGAATAAAGTAAGGGCATCGTAATGATGCCTTTTTACTTTATAGCGTTAGCTGAACTTAGAAAGTCATTACTCTTAATACAGTGATACTTAAGCAATGAATCAGTTAACAATGATAATGTTATAAAAGAGAACCTTAAATCGTATTCATGACAGTGAGCTTATGACTATAAATACAGCCAATATCTGCCAGCATTTATCTCATGCTGCGATACACATTCCCACTGAACTTGCTGTTGCTGTACAAACGGCTCAATCCGGTTCACTTTCATATCAAGAAATTAACTTTAAAGCCTTAGATGCTGATTCTGACGATATGGCTTATCGGCTAAATGCTGCTGGGATTCAAGCGGGGATGAAAGCGGTATTGATGGTGACACCGAGTATCGATTTTTTTGTGCTCACTTTTGCGCTATTTAAAGCAGGGATTATTCCGATTTTAGTGGACCCTGGAATGGGGGTTAAGAACTTAAAGCAATGCTTTGAAGAAGCCAAGCCCGACGTTTTTATTGGTATTTCGAAAGCGAATATTGCCCGTAGAGTATTAGGTTGGGGTAAGTCTTCTGTAAAGCATTGTTTGAATGTTGGTGGCAGCGGACTAGAGCGTTGGTTGGCGGGGGCAAAAAATATTGATAGCTTGCCTAAAGCCGAGCTTAATACGCCATATCCAATACAGCTTCTTGATAACAGTCAAATGGCGGCAATATTGTTCACCAGTGGCAGCACTGGTACGCCTAAAGGTGTGGTGTACAGCCATGCAATGTTTGAGGCGCAAATTCAGGCATTAAAGCATGATTATGGCATTAAACCTGGCGAGCGAGATTTAGCAACCTTCCCATTATTTTCGTTATTTGGGCCAGCACTTGGTATGGCGTCTATTGTACCTGCCATGGATGCCAGTAAACCGATAACGGCTAACCCTGATTATCTTTTTGCTGCGATTGAAAAGTATCAATGCTCAAATATGTTTGTTAACCCAGCTTTACTAGAACGATTAGGCCAAGCGGGGGAGCAAACAGAGCATAAGTTACCGAGTGTTAAGCGAGTTATTTCAGCCGGCGCACCAGCGACAATTTCATCCATTAAACGATTCAGTCAGATGTTATCTGAAGGCGTTGAAGTGTTAAACTCTTATGGCGCGACTGAGTCTTTACCTATCAGTATGATGCCGAGCTCAGCGTTATTTGATACCACTGAGTCCACTGATAACGGTAAAGGGATTTGTGTTGGCAAGCCAATAGATGGTGTTGATATTACCATTATCGATATTACCGAAGATGTGATCAGTCAGTGGGATGAATCATTACCCCTGAACAGTGGTGAAATCGGTGAGATTGTCGTAAAAGGCCCAATGGTCAGCGGGAGTTATTACCAGCGAGACGCAGCAACAGCTTCGGCTAAAATTGCCGATGGCGATATTGTTCGTCACCGAATGGGTGACGTGGGTTATCTTGATGATGCAGGTCATTTATGGATGTGTGGCCGTAAAGCCCATCGGGTAGATAGCAATAAACGTTATTTTTCGATTCCTTGTGAGCGAGTGTTTAACACTCATCAACAAGTCAAACGCTCTGCACTGGTTGCTATTGAAGTTAATGGCGCCACTGTGCCGTTATTATGTGTTGAACTTGATAAAGGGATTGTCTGCTCAACCAGTAAACTACTCTATCAAGAGTTGCTTGATATCGCTGAGAAATACCCTCATACAACAGGAATTCATCGCTTCCTTATTCATCCTGACTTTCCGGTTGATGTGCGTCATAATGCAAAAATATTCCGTGAAAAGCTCAGTGTCTGGGCACAAAAGCAATGGAAGGAATAACTTGTGACTGTTAATCAACCGTCTTTATCTTCAGATAAAAATCAAAAGAGCCCATTAATGTTTGATGACTTATTAGTACAAGAACAACAAGCGTTAACAGCGCTTAAAGCATCAGCTAAACGGGTTTTTGTGACCGGTGCTGGTGGTTTTTTAGGTAAAACCATTTGTAAAAGATTACGTGCCGCACAAATCGAAGTTGTGGGTTTTGCCCGCGGTGATTATCCCGCGTTAACTGACATGGGCGTAACCATGTTTCAGGGGGATATAGCTGACTATGAAAGTGTATTGTCTGCAATGCAAGATTGCGACTTAGTATTTCATGTTGCTTCAAAAGCTGGGGTTTGGGGCAGCAGAGACAGCTATTTTGAGCCAAACGTAAATGGTACTGCCAATATTATTCGCGCTTGTAAGGCATTAAATATTAAACGCTTAGTTTATACCAGCACCCCAAGTGTGACCTTTGCAGGTGAAGATGAGTCAGGTATTGATGAATCAGCCCCTTATGCCAAATCCTATTTGAATTATTACGGTCACTCAAAAGCCATAGCTGAAAAAATGGTGTTAGACGCTAATAATACTGAGTTTAAGACCACAGCATTAAGACCTCATTTGATATGGGGCCCAGAAGATCCTCATCTTGTGCCACGTGTCATCGCGCGAGCTCAAATGGGTAAGCTTAAACTAGTCGGTAAACAGGATAAATTGGTTGATACCATTTACGTTGATAACGCCGCTTATGCCCACATTTTGGCCGCGAATGATTTAAATGCTGCTTCAAATGCCGCAGGTAAGGCCTATTTTTTAAGTAATGATGAGCCAATTACAATGGCTTCAATGCTCAACAAAATTCTTGCTTGTGTCGATATCGGCCCCGTTTCAAAACGAGTGCCAGCAGGCGTTGCTTATACAGCAGGCGTGGTGTTAGAAACCGTTTATGGTTTGCTCAATAAACAACAAGAACCGATTATGACGCGTTTTGTGGCAAGGCAGCTGTCAACTAGCCATTATTTTGATATTAGTGCAGCGAAACAAGATTTTGGTTATCAAGCCTTAATTAATATTGATGAAGGGATGAAACGACTTAAAAAATCATTATAAATCAAAATGAGCAGAATGATTTAATGACGCATTGACCTAAAATATTAATACTTGCTTAGGTGAGTGCTTTAATAAATTTACAAGGATTGCCGGCAAAAACACCATTGCCGGCAATATCTTTTGTTACGACGCTTCCAGCGCCGATCACGGCATTATCGCCAATGGTTATACCCGGTAATATAGATACATTGCCGCCTAACCATACATCATCTCCAATCGTTATCGGCTTTCCATATTCAGTCGTGCGCCTCGCAATGGCACCCAGAGGATGAGTTGCAGTAGATAACATTACATTGGGGCCAAACATCACATTGTTACCTATTTTGACCTGACATACGTCTAGGATGACTAAGTTGTGGTTTGCATAGAAATTATCGCCTACTTCAATGTTTATGCCGTAATCACAGAAGAAGTTCGCTTCTATATGGCATTTTCCCTTAGGTGATATTAATGCTTTTAATACGTTTGTGCGCTGTTCTATTTCTGATGGACATAGCTGATTAAATTGATGGCATAGCTTCTTTGCATTGGCTCTTAATTCAAGTAACTCAGGTTCCCAAGCATCATAGGACTGACCTGCAAGCATCTTTTCTTTTTCTGTCATTGTGAACTCCATTCTCGATGTTTTATGAACTCAGTGATGGCTTATGAACTTAGCGATGACTTATGAACTTATCGACTATAGCTGCAGGGCGAATATTTTTTTGTGGCAGAATATCAACTTTAGAACCTTTCTGTTTGTCATTCCATACACTTAATCAGTTCTATAGCATTAGGATAATGCCAGTAGACTTAAGTCGGCTATACCTAAGCGGGCGAAACGTTAACATGATGCCTTTGAATTAGTTATAAAGGAAAAATTAATGGCAGCTAAACGCGGGTTTACACTAATAGTTAAACTGATATTCAGTTTGGCAATGATTGTCGCCAGTCCCCACATTCGTGCTGAAGAGCATTCAGAAGATGCCATTAAAAGTGAAAGCGCAAATTACCAAAATCAACTGGTTGGAAGTTGGACCCTGAGCTCTGGAAAGTATCTCAACGATAAAGGAAAGTGGATCAATTATCAGGACTTAAACCTCAGCGCGATAAAAGTGATTTCGCAGAATTATTTTAGCTTTACCACAATGCAAACCTCTTCGGGCGTGAAAACGTTTTGGGCTGCAGGTACAGGTAAGTACCAACTGACTCAGCAGCATTATATCGAATTTCCATCGTTAAACTCTTTCAATGTTCAAGAAGGGGAGTCATTTACCTTTTCTTATAAATTGGTCGGTAATGAGTGGCATACCGAGCGCTTTGAAGCTGGAGTGTTGTCAGAGGTTGAAGTTTGGAAAAAACTGGATTGATGGGCTTTGAGAGCGACTGTAACACATGATTTACGATATTGTTGAATGAAAAAACAACTCCAAGGATTGGTTAAATTATCAACCAATGTATCTTAAATTCTTAACCGCTAATTTACACAAATAATATTCTAATGAATAGCGGGCAGGGAGAGCAAGATGCAAAAAAAATGGGATTTAGCCACGTTAGCAATTCATGGTGGGCATAAAAAAGAACAGTTTGGCGCGTTAGTGACACCACTGTATCAAAGCGCTACTTTCGTATTTGACAATGCACAGCAAGGTGGAGCACGTTTTGCTGGTGAAGAACCTGGATATATTTATACACGACTCGGTAATCCGACAACCGATGAGTTAGAACGCAAAATGGCTTTACTTGAAGGCGCAGAAAGCGCGGCCGCATGCGCATCTGGTATGGCAGCTGTTTCTGCTGCATTAATGACACATCTTAAAGCTGGCGATCATCTTGTTGCATCAAATGTTGTATATGGCTGCACCTTTGCATTATTAAACACTCAATTAACCCGATTTGGCATCGATGTCAGCTTTGTGGATTTTACGGATACATTGGCAGTGGAAGCAGCAGTGCAGCCAAACACAAAACTGGTGTTTTGTGAAACACCAGTAAACCCACATTTAGAAGTTTATGATTTACGCGCTATCGCAGATATTGCTACGCGTAATGGACTGGTTAGTATTGTAGATAATACTTTCATGACACCACTTTTACAGCAGCCATTATCCATGGGGATTGATATGGTGGTACATAGCGCAACCAAATATTTAAATGGTCATGGGGATGTTATTGCTGGCATTGTTTGTGGTAGTAAAGAACATATTGATGGGCTAAAGCACGACATTTTGAAAGATTTTGGTGGTGTTATGTCTCCCCACGATGCATGGCTCATTTTAAGGGGCTTAAAAACCCTTGATGTAAGATTGACCCGACATTGTGATAGCGCTGAAATAATCGCTAACTTTCTCGAGAATCATCCTCAAATTAGCCAAGTATTTTATCCAGGGCTTAAATCACATCAAGGACATGTGTATCTTGGCAAACAAATGAAACGTGCAGGCGGGGTGGTCGCATTCGAGTTAAACGGTGACATGAAGACAGCGATTAATTTTGTTAACGCTTTATCTCTATTCACAATAGCTGTCAGCTTAGGGGATGCAGAATCATTAGTGCAACACCCTGCATCAATGACTCATAGTGCATACTCTCCTGAAGCCAAAGAAGAAGCTGGGATCACTGATAACTTATTACGCATTTCTGTGGGGCTAGAAAATGTGGAAGATTTGATCGCTGATATCGAGCAAGCATTTATTAAAGGTAATTGAAATAAATAAGCCCGCTATTAGCGGGCTTATGTGTATTTGGCTTAAGTTAACTGCGGCCTAGGTTGAACACGGCTTATATTAACTAAGGCTCAGGTTAATTAGTTGGTAGAAACGGTTTCTGCACCACCGCCAGAACCACCACCAGAACCAATGGCACCAGGTGCTGGAGCTGAACCAAATGAACCACCACCGGCAGTTAATGTTTCTTCTACCGCTTTGGCAACGATAGAAGGGTCGACACCATTCGCAAGGGCAATAGCCAGTATTTCATCTGGATCCATACCTGAAGCCGCCGCAGAGGCAAGAACCTGAATTATCATTTCTTCATTGCCATCGGTTGCTTGTATCGCTAAAGCAAGAATTTCACCAGCATCTTCAGGGGTTGCGTTAAATTGTGCTAATGCATATTCCGCAAGTGATACTCCTTGTTCATTTGCTTGAGTGACACCGGCTACGAATTCGGTTTCGGTTACTGCAGCTATTCCATTACTGGAAACCATTGCTGATAAAAGTAATAAACTTAGCTTTAAGTTACGCATCATTATTCCTTAATTTGTGTCGAAGTATTAAATCTATTAAGTAAAAGTATAGTCTCTATTTCGCCCTCTTTGGAAGAGACGATAGTATTATAATGACTCACAGGGTACAGCCCATTCCCTTGCAAACCATCAATATTCATTTGTAAACAGTGAGTTGAAATGGTTATATTTTCAACGTGGGGAGCAATTATTTTTATTCCAATACCGTGACATATTTGTGTTACGGTTTGGACAAAAAAGCGAGAGTCAGCTTCTTCCAGATCTCTAATATAACCGCCATCCAGTTTGATATAGTCAATATCCATGTTTTTGATATAAGAAAAAGAGCTTAAGTTGGCACCAAATCGTTCAAGGGTTATTTCAATGCCCATTTGTTTAGCTCGACTGATAAACTGCTTGGTAGACTCAACAGATGCCATGGCTGCTGATTCATTAATTTCAAAAATTAACTGAGGAAGCTGTGCTTTATGTTGTTGGTATATTTGAAATAACCAATTGGTGAATGATTCATCGTGAATAGCGCTATTACCAATGTTAATGGCAATTTTAGCCTGTTTAACTTTTAATAATTTATGAAAAATAAAGCTCACAACAGCCTGCTCTAATTCGCTAGATAAATGTAATCGCTCTGCCATGGCGAAAACTTCAGGAGTGGAGAAAACTTCATCTTCTAGTTTAAATCGCAGAAACGATTCAACATACATCAGATCTTTTTGGTTATTAATAATCGGTTGCAGCATCAGTTCGAAAATACTGTCCAGTTCGTGCATATTCTCAAGATTTCGTTGAATATTGTTAGATGATGAATAAGCGATAAATTGCTTTAAAATTTCTAACCATTTGATTCTTGAGTGACCTTGACTATCAGATGCTGTAATTTGATTGTTTTGAGTATTTAAATAATATTGCTGGGTGGCAATCTCGGTATCGCATCGTTGAACAGCACAAGTAAATGACTCTGATAAGTCTACTTTCGTAGCCACATGTTTAGCGAACCCTTGAGGATATTGTGTATTACTTGCAAGGCTGATTGACTCATTTAATGAACTGTTTAGTTGTTCTGCTTCATTGGATGACATTAGCGATAAAATAATAAATTCTGAGCCTGACACCCTGAACATCGTAATTTGATTGAAAGGCGTTATTTGTTTTTTAAATAGGTTTGCCGCTTCTGTAATATAATTGTCTCCAGCGCTGTAACCTTCAGAATCATTGATTTGCTTCAATGATGTCATTGAAATGAGGTTCATGTATAAAGCCGAACCGGTTTCATTCGCTTCGACAACGTAAGAGTCAAACCTTTTTAACAATGCTCTGCGATTAGGTAAATCAGTCTGACTATCTAAGTAGACTTGTTTTGATAACGATTCTGCCAATTGTGTTTGTTCATGAAAAGTTTGGCGAATGTTTTCGACCATTTTATTAAGCGCATTGACTACAGCTCTTAATTCCGTGGTGTAAGGAATTTCAGAATTAATTTCGAATTGTTTTGTTGCAACAGCATTTGCTTGTCTTTCAATTCCTTTTAAAGGATATAAAACCGCTTTTAATATGAAGAAACCTGCAATTAATGCGATACATAATTGCATACAGGTTATCCATAAAATATTTTTACTATGATTCCATAAGGTGTTGTAGGCCGAACCTGAGTGAGATTGAACCTTGATTTTTCCGGCTATAACCCAGCCATTAGAGACTTCGCTTGTCATTACTGGCGGTGATAATAAAAATAGCTTGATAAACCAGTTGGGTATATGTTGCGTGCCGTGTGGGTTAGTTCTTGAAAAAATTATTTTGTCATTAAGATCATAAAATGCAATCGATTGATAATAACCTGAATCAAATAGTGCGTTTGTCATCGTTTTTGCGATAACTAACTCCTCTTCATCCATATAAGGCGAAATAGAGAGGCCTAAACTATGTGCAGCGTCTTGTGCATGTGAGGAAAGTTGGTCTTCGAGGTAGGTCTGCATACTCGTTATATTGTTATAAAGAGATGCACTAAAGGTAAAAATAGTTAAACAAGCAATTAATAAATAAAGCTGTGTTTTTAAAGATAACCCTTTCTTAATGCTCACTACTTTGCTCCTATTATTGGCCTTGCTCAATTCTTTCCATCAGTGCAGTCCAATCTTTGGAACCTGCTCCGCTTTTTACTTTATTGCCTAACCCTTGAGCTTTCGCTAACCATAACCCTTGACCGTTAAACGAATAAATTGGCTTCAAGTCACGACGTTTATTTGCTGGGAGAATTCTAGTGTTCAAGTTGTCTAATATCAGTGGCATTGAACTGGGGGTATCTGAATAAATAAGAACCATGTGAGGTTCATTAATCGTGAGTGCACGGACATACATTAACCTTAACTTTGATTCATCTATACCCAATGCTAATAAAGTCATGTATTTAAAAATCGCGAAATCTTCACAATCACCCGCTCCTGTACCTAAAGACTCTATAGGCGTTGCCCAATAATCTTGTTTTTTCCAATGCTTGATATCTGATTTGAAACTAATGTTTCGATTAGAAAACTGATTTACAAGATTTAATTTTGACAGTATCTCTGATTGTTGTTCTGCCTTAATTAACGCTTCCCATTTATAAAAAATATCCAGTCTTTCAGTGGTGTAACGATTCTTGAGCTGTTCATAAAATTCTATATTAAATGTTTTTTCTGAAATAAAAGAAAAGCAGCAAAAACTAAACAGCAATAATGCTATTGGAAGTCGGCTTATCATGCTCCGCTTATTAGAAACAATATAAACACTCATAAATAATGCTAGATATTGATTAGGTATCATTAATGATCGCAGTTGTGATTAAAAAACGAACTAACTTAGGGCGTAGACTTTGAGTTGATATCACGTTTACTTTACCAGCCGCTTCATAGGAAGTCATTTTTACTCTAACTGTAATTCAATTTCAAAAAAAATGGTTTCCGTAATAAAAGTGTAACAATCTAGTTCTTTTTTCCTCAGTCATCAAGTGTCTATCACTTTAACATGTAAGTGTATGACGCACATGTAATAAGTGACTATATTTTGACGCATCACACCTTGTTTAGTAAAAAACCTTTTATATCAATGGTTGTAAGTGTTAATTTTGAGTGTCATAATATTGACACTTATTAGGTTTATAATAATTTAAACTTGGTTTGATTGTTGCTTGTCTTGATGTGGTTCACTGTTTATTTTGGCATGTAATAAAATTTCACAATAATTTTTTACAAGTAGAAACAGTTGGTTGCGCTTGGTTTTTGACGTAAGGTTGAAATATTTAATAGACATTGTCATTAAAATTTAACCTAAACCAAGCTAAAGTTGGTGTCTGTTTTGGCTTTGTTGCGCACTTGTTGCCTTATTGTGGTGCGGTGAGGCGGTTAAGTTTAGTTTAGCTCAAGTTTATTGAGATTATTGATATATAGAAATTAGGAATTATGGAAGAGATGTACAGCAATCTGGAAGCTGAAATTCAGGGGCGGTAGCGTGTCTTTTCTTGCTATTAATGGAATAAATGTAAGAGGTTTTAGATGAAAGTCACTGTTTTTGGTATTGGTTATGTTGGATTAGTGCAGGGTGCAATTTTAGCGGATGCGGGTCACGACGTATGCTGTATTGATGTTGACCAGAATAAAATTGATAACTTGCAAAAGGGCATCATCCCAATCTATGAACCTGGCTTGAGCTCTATAGTAGAAAAGAACTATGCCGAAGGGCGTTTAACGTTTTCAACGGACGCTGAGTTTGGTGTTAACTTTGGAGAGTTGCAGTTTATTGCGGTTGGTACTCCTCCAGATGAAGACGGATCTGCTGACCTTAAGTATGTTTTGAAAGTAGCAGAAACAATCGCTACCCATATGAATTCTAGTAAAATTGTGATTGATAAATCAACGGTTCCAGTTGGGACGGCTGATAAAGTACAAGCGATGATAACAAATGTCCTTAACGAACGTTTTTTAAGCCGTGAGTCTCAACCTAAATTCTCAGTAGTATCTAATCCAGAGTTTTTAAAAGAAGGCTCAGCTGTATCAGATTGTAAACGGCCCGATCGCATTGTCATCGGAACCGATTCTGAATATGCCGAAGATTTAATGCGTGAACTTTACGAGCCTTTTAATAGAAATCACGAAAAAATAATTGTGATGGATGTCAAAAGCGCTGAATTAACCAAATATGCCGCAAATTGTATGTTAGCGACTAAAATTAGTTTCATGAATGAGATGGCTAATATTGCTGAAAAAGTTGGCGCTGATATCGAGCAAGTAAGACAAGGTATTGGATCTGACTCAAGAATTGGATTTCAATTTATTTATCCTGGTTGTGGTTATGGTGGTTCATGTTTTCCTAAAGACGTACAAGCATTAGTGAAAACTTCAGATGCGACAGGGTATGAATCTCAAATACTTAAAGCTGTAGAAGCAGTCAATTACTCGCAAAAAAATAAACTTTTTGAATATATTTGTCAGCATTATTTTCCTGAATTGAATCATCAAGCTGTTATAGAAAATAAAAGCTTAACAGGTAAAACTGTGGCGGTATGGGGTTTAGCATTTAAGCCTAATACTGATGATATGCGTGAAGCTCCCAGCCGAGTGCTTATGGATTCTTTATGGCAAGCGGGGGCTAAGGTTCAAGCGTTTGACCCAGAATCAATGGAAGAAGCGCAGCGGATATATGGTAATCGCAACGATTTAGGCCTTATGGGGACAAAAGAAGCTGCATTGAATGGCGCTGATTTATTGGTGATATGCACTGAGTGGCAAAGCTTCAAAGCACCCGATTTCGATAACATGAAGTCACTTTTAAATGAAGCTGTCATTGTCGATGGTCGAAACTTATTTAATGTGCAGCGTATGCAACAAAAAGGCATTAAGTATTACAGTATTGGCCGTACACCAAAGCAGATGAATTAGAAGAATATAAACTGCATAAATAAATGTTGACCGTAGAATTAACTAAGAATTTTACCATGGATGATAAGTTTGAAGAGCGCTACAAGTATGTCGAACCAACATAAGAAATCGAAATATAATTTTGCCAATACTGGTTGGTTGCTTATCGAGAAAGTGTTGCAGTTGTTTCTTGGTTTAGGCGTCGCTATTTATGTTGCGCGTTATCTTGGCCCTGAGGATTATGGGGTGCTGAGTTATAGCCAAAGCTTAGTGATGATGTTTTCTGCAATAGCAGCTTTGGGGATCGATAATGTTATCGTAAGAGAGTTAACCCAAGATAGAGATAATGTTCACCGAATCATACCTTCGGCTATCATAATGAAATTGAGTGGTGGCGCTTTGTCTGCCTGCCTTTCAACTGTGACAGCTTGGATAATTGCCCCTAGCCCTGACATGGCTGTATTAGTTGCAATTATTTCAGTTTCTATGATGTTCAATAGTTCTATTGTAGTGAATTTATTCTTTCAATCTGTTGAGAAAATTAAGTTCTCAGCAATCGCAAATTCATTTGCTTTTACTTTCTCTGCTTTAACTAAAGTGACGTTTATTTTAATTAATGCTCCTTTGAGTTGGTTTGCTTTTGCTTTATTACTTGATTCAATTTATATCGCAATTGCATTATTAATCGTGTTTCTTCGCTTCAAACCACAAATGGCCGCTAAATACACCTTTGATTATAGCTTTGCAAAACGTGTTTTTTTGGAGTCTTGGCCTTTAATATTTTCAATGTTAGCTGTGATGGTTTATTCCAGAATAGATCAACTCATGCTAATGCAAATGATTGGTAAAGAGGCTGTGGGACACTACTCAGTAGCAGTGAAACTCTATGATGCAGCAATTGTTTTACCCACAGCAATTATAGTGAGCTTTTTTCCAAGAGTGGTTAATGCGATGAAAGAAACTGATATTGCGACAGCATTTAATCGTTATTTCCAAATACCCATAATATTGGCTATATCGATTGCAATATTTGTTACTTTGACTTCATTTTGGTTTATCCCATTATTATTTGGTGAGCAATATCAAGCATCGAGCTCTGTACTTAATATTTTGATTTGGGGTGCAATTTTTACTGTTCTAGGGATGATTCGCTCTCGTTGGGTCACGATGAAAAAACTTCAGAAGTACACCATTGTTTATGTCGTTATTGGAATGAGTATCAATATTTTATTGAACCTTATATTAATACCTAAGTATGGAATTACAGGCGCTGCATGGGCAAGTTTTGCTGCTCAAGTTTGTTCTGGATACATTGGCGTATTACTGATGAGAAAAACTCGACCATTTTTTAGAATAGCATCAAATTTACTTAACCCATTTAGATGGAATTTTCACAGAGGGATTCATGGATAGCACTGTTTTTTTTAGACCGATTACTCAATATGAGAACTTGGGTGATTTAGTGATCAACCAAGAATTATTGAAAGCATTGCCGGTAAATTCTTCTGTAGTGATAGAAGCCAAAGGTGTGCCAACATGGTTCGTTGAAGCCTTGATTAAAGATATCAAGATTGAACAGGTTTTAACTGAAAAAAAACCTTTTTATAAAAGAGTGATTAAATCAATATTCAGTCGTAAACAAACTTACTTTTTAGATGTTCCTGGGCATGTTTTTTATGAAATTGCGGATAGAAGTGGTTGGTTTAGGTTCATTAAAATGCGCTTATTTAGCTTATTGGGGATCCGTTATGTTCGTCTCGGTGTCTCATTAGGGCCCTATGGTGACTCTGCATTAGCACTTGAGGTGCAAAAGAGTAGAGCCTATTTTTATACCGGTGTGCGTGAAAAATATAGTCACCAATATTTAAAGAGTGTCGGGATTAATAAGTTTGAGTACTTTCCTGATTTTGGTCTATGTTTAGATTATTCATCAGGTGACAAGACAGAAAAGTGTGGCGTTGGGTTTTCTTTTCGTTCAGGAGTTGTGTCATCAAATGCTAATAATGCTGAAAACACGCTAGCAATTTGTGATGCATTAAACACCATCAAGCAGTCTTATCAGCTAACACCGATAGTTCAAGTTAACCTCGATGATGATTACATGTCTTTGCTTGCGAATGAAATAGAGCTAGACACAGCGAGTATTACTTTTTTTGACCATGACGCAGACAAAATATTCAGTGCATATGAGAATGTTAAATTCGTCATTTCAAATAGGCTACATGTGTTAATTTTCGCTTTATCTAGAGGTGCGATGGTCATTCCGTATATCGATAGGAGTCGACATACGAAAGTGACAGGTGTGTTTGAAGATATTGGGTTGGGTGATGTGATATATGATATCGCAAATCCAACTGACATTAATGAACACTTACAGTTAGTTGAAAGTATCTTTAGTGGACTCTGTGTCGAGAGTATTTTTAAAGATAAGAAGCAAAAAATTACTAAAATCTTATCAGAATCAGTTTTCAAAACTGATTAATTGTCATTGTTTATGGAAGAGTATTGATGTTAGTCAGTGTCTATATCACCACCAAAGATCGTCTTGAGCTACTAAAAAGAGCTGTAGAATCCGTCATTTCTCAGACCTATGCTCATGTTGAGATTATTGTCGCAGATGATGGTTCAACCGATGGTTCTCATGATTATCTCCGCAACATGCAAGCCGAGGGAAAACTAACGGCGATAATAAACGCGGGTGAATCAAAAGGTGCTTGTTACGGTAGGAACCGAGCCATTGAATTAGCGAAAGGTGAGTTCATCACCGGTCTCGATGATGATGACTACTTTGAAAACTGGCGAATTGAAGCTTTCTTAGACTACTGGAATAAAGAAAAGGTAGACAATAAAAATATTGCTGGCCTATTTGATAGTGTTATTGAGTTAAGAAGTGATGGCAAGCATAAATACAATGAAGCTAGTTTCGTTTCATATGATCAGTTAAGACACAGTAATGCTGTAGGTAATCAAGTTTTTACCAAGACAGAATATCTTAAAGCGATTGCTGGGTTTGATGAAAAAATGCCAGCATTACAAGACTGGGATACATGGATTAGACTAACTGAAAAATATGGGGAACTGATAAATATTCAGAAGTTTTCTTATATTATCGATCAAATCCATGGAGAAGTGAGAATTTCTGAAAAGAAAAGTGCGCGTATCAGAGGCGCTTTCTCCCTGCTGCAAGAGAAATTACATCCAATGAGCTTCTCGGAAAAGGTCAGTGTGACAGATGCTCTTTATCGTTATAAGCAGATAGACATTAATATTAATGAGATCTTTGTTCTGCTATTAGGTTTTAAGTTTAGAAAAATCGCACAAGTATTAAAATGGAAAATGTTGAATGGTTAATTCATTTTATATTTTTTCTCCATTGCTATTTTATATCGTTTTCTTACGTTCTTCTTTAGATCCTGTTCTTGAGCTGACTAAAGTTGCAGGTATTGGAATGGGGGCCGTTCTTAATTTACTTGTCGTTTGTTTTTTTGTAATTGTATGTTTTATTAAAAAGTTTGAATTGCCACGCAGTTTTTTCAAGGTATGGTCTCTCTTTATTGTTACTGGGTTGATCTCTTTGGTTATATCTCCTGATAAACTTGGTTCGGCTAGATCTTTTTTTGCGGTATTAACTTATTATTCAATTTTCTCTTTATCATTTTACTTTATAAAAAGTAGAGAGGACTTCGCAAGTATAATAAAGTTAGTGGTTTATTCAGCTGTAATTCCATTTTGTTTTGTATTTAAAGAGTTTGCGCTGCCTGCAGCAAGTTATACAAAAGATGGTTTTAGATTGTTTGCATCATTTTCGCATCCTAATATCTTTGCATTTTATTTAGTTTTAGTTATTTCAATGTGTTTTTATGCGATGAAGTCTAAAGTTATTATGTTTGAAGCGTCATTTATAAAGCATGCGAAACTCATTTTATTCTTCGGTATTATCTGTTTGTTAATAACAAAAACAAGAAGTGCTTGGGCCGCGCTTTTATTTGTTTTTATCTTTTATGGTCTCCTTTCTGAAAGGCGATATTTACTGTATCTGTTTGTACTTGGTGCAGTTGCTATGTTCATCCCTTCGATACAAGAACGAGTAGTAGATATTTTTAGCGGTGTTACTGCTGATGACTTAGCTTATGGAGAGGTTTTAAACTCTTATGCTTGGCGTCAAATTGTATGGGTTGCTTCATGGGACTATATTATTGCTAAGCCGTTTTTCGGCCATGGTTACGATACTTTTTCTTACTATTTCCTCGAATTTTTTCCATTAGAGGGCTCCAGCAAATTTGATGCCCATAATGCATATGTTCAAATAGCTTTCGATATGGGTTTTGTCGGTGTTATAGGTTTCTTAACCATTTTCTTTTCTATCATCAAAGAGATGTTGTCTTACTATAAGTTTGATAAGCCCGGTACGGCTATCCTGTTGGGTGTTATTTTATCTTATATGCTCGTTTGCTATTCGGATAACATGTTTTTTTACTTATCTTACAATTGGTACTTTTGGCTAGTTATGGGTTCTTTTTATTATCTTTCAAGATTGGAAGCGAGTTCACTCCATAGGAGTTTACATGCAGTTAATGTCTAAAATAGATTTGACGATTGTTTTAAGAGCATTTTCAATTTTTGCAATTGTTTCTGGTCATTTGGGGTTTATTCATTTAGCTGGTGGTTCTTTCTATTTAATTTTTCTGTCAGGTTATAATTTCGTTAGATTTAATTACCCTAAAGTTAAACGGGCAAATGCTGGTAAAGCTTACTTTGATATTGTTTCCTTTGTAAAAATATACTTTGGGTTCATCATCAAGATAATTATTCCTGTTTTACTCTATACATTTTTTATCTACGCATTTTTAGGTCGGTTTTACCTTGGTGGCGTTTTTCTTGTATCTAATTTTATTGGCCCTAACTATGCTGATGGTTTAACATTTTGGTTTATTGAGGTTTTGGTTCAAATATATATCTTGTTTGGCTTAGTTATGATTTCAAATTATTTCTATTTTTGGATTAGTAAAAAGCCTTACCAATCATTTTTGTTCGGGTTTGTTATGTTTTACATGCTTTCCATTGTGTGCCGAATGATATGGGACACAAGCTTTTACTTAGATAGATTTCCTCACTTAATGATGTATATATTTTTTGCAGGTGCTTTAGTTGCTTTTAGTACTGATACTAAAAAGAAAGTAATTACTTCAGCTATATTATGCTTGATAGCCCTAGAGTTTGTTTTGTTTGATTTTAATAGCAAAGTATTATTTTTAATGTTGGGAGCTATTACAACGGTTTGGGTCGACAGAATTTCAATTCCAAAGGTATTGCATTGGCCTATTAATATTATCGCCATGTCATCCTTATTTATCTATTTAGTTCATTTTCAAGCTAAGTCCTTAATTGATAAATTGATCCCCAATTTACCAGCATTTGCCGTGGTGCTATTTGCGTTATTGACAGGGATTATCATGTCTGAGTGCTGGAAAAGAAGATCTAAATTTATTCAGTTTTCAAAAAAATCGTTTTCAAAAGGTCATTCTAAGTGAAAATTACTTATTTTATTAATCAGTACCCTCAAGTCAGTCACACTTTTATAAGACGTGAAATCATAGCGCTAGAGCAACAAGGTTTTGAGATTCAACGCATTGCTCTTCGTGGCTGGGATGCTGATATCGCTGATGAAACAGATAAGATAGAACGTTCTAAGACGCAATATTTACTCAAAGACGGGGTGAAATCGCTTGTTCCATTTTTTGTTAAGCGATTAGTGAAACAGCCTGCCTCTATCATTCGTGCAATAGTAAGTGCCGTTAAGTTATCAAAAATGTCAGAACGGAGTTTACCTTATCATTTGGTTTATCTTCTTGAAGCTTGCAAGTTGGCCAGCTTTATGGAGCAGTTTGATAGTCGTCATGTGCATGCTCATTTTGGCACTAACTCTACAGAAGTTGTGATGTTAGCCAATTTGCTTATCAATACACCTTACAGCTTTACTGTTCACGGACCTGAAGAATTTGATAAACCACTTAGTCTTCATTTAAATGAGAAAATTGCCAATTCAAAGTTTGTATCAGCAATTACATCATATTGTCGTTCGCAGCTGTTTCGCTGGGCAGATTATGAAGATTGGTCAAAAATTAAAATTGTTCATTGTGGTCTGGATGAAACATTTTTACAGGGCCAGGTTACAGAGCCTAGTATTTCAAGCACGAGACAATTTTTGTGCATCGGTCGCTTATGTGAACAGAAAGGACAATTGTTGTTACTAGAAGCATTTAAGGATTTAGTGGCGGTTGATCCGAATGTAAAACTGATTTTAGCCGGTGACGGTGATATGCGTCCTCAAGTTGAGTCGTACATTAGTCAATTTGGTTTACATGAACATGTCGACATCACTGGATGGATAAGTTCGGGCGAAGTTAAGCGTTTATTAACTGATTCAGATGCAATGATTCTACCTAGTTTTGCTGAAGGTTTGCCCGTTGCGATTATGGAAGCTATGGCAATTGGTACCCCCGTATTAACGACTTATATAGCGGGCATACCTGAGCTTTTGACTACAAATGAAAATGCGATTCTATTTCCTGCTGGCGATGTAAGTGCCACGACAAAAGCAATGAAAGACTTCATTGAGCTAGATGAGGCTGCTTTATCTATACTCATTCACAATGCTTATTCAAGTGTTGCGACACGGCATAATATTAATGTCGAAGCGGCAAAATTAGCTTGTCACATTAGACAAGGATAGAAGATGTTTACTCTAGATAACATAATTTCGTTTTTGGTTTTGATTATCATCGGTGTACCTACATTGATGATCAGCCTAGAGCTGCTCATAGGCCAGAGATTCAGTCGAAATAAGTTAGAAAGCATAAATAGACAACCGTGCTCAATATTGATGCCAGCCCATAATGAAGAGCTCGTGATTGAGCAAACTATACTGGCGCTTTTACCTCAGCTAATTGAGGGAGATCGATTCATCGTCATTGCAGATAATTGTACCGATAATACAGTCAGTATTTGTCAAATTCATTCAGTTGAAGTGATTGAGCGGCATGACCTTCATCAAGCAGGTAAAGGGTTTGCACTTGATTATGGGGTACAACATTTAAATAAATCAGTGGATATTCCACAAACCTTGGTGGTTTTAGATGCCGATTGTGAATTTGAACAAGGAAGTCTTGATAAACTTGTTAATCAAAGCCAAATTCAAAATTCAGTTATTCAATCTCTTTATTTAATGAAGTCTCCTACTGGCGCATCGATTAAAACTCGTGTTGCCGAATTTGCTTGGTTAGTTAAAAACAAGATTAGACCTACCGGTTTAGCAAAAATGAAAATAGGTTGTCATCTGCAAGGTTCGGGTATGGCGTTTCCATGGCGATTATTCACAAAGGTGTCTTTTGCTAGCGGCAGCATTGTTGAAGATCTGGAGCTAGGGTTAAAGCTTGCTGGTATTGATGAACAAGCTAAATTCTATCCTCATGCTGTGGTTAATAGTTATTTTCCTGAGTCTTCTTCTGGCACCGAATCTCAACGAACTCGCTGGGAGCATGGCCATATTAGCGCCATGTCTATATTGCCTCACATGATGTTGACAGCATTGGTTAAAGGGAGAGTGAATGTATTTTTATTGGCATTAGATGCAGCTATCCCACCAACAGTGCTGTGGATTTTTATCGTAGTGCTAACTAATTTTCTAACCTTGATATTGTTACTCCTCGGGTTGCCTACTGCCAGTTACATTAGTTTGACCTTATTACTCGTTTTAGTTGGAGCCATAGCTATTTCTTGGTTATTTAATGGTCGAAGTATCATTAAGTTGAAAGATATTTTTGGCATTTTGGCGTATGTGTTTAGTAAGTTTTCAATCTATAAAAAATTCTTTACGGCAAGACAAAAAGAATGGGTAAGAACAGAGCGAGATGACAAATATGAACAGTAGTTCAATACTCGAAAAAGTTTCGTATATAGAAAAATCTAAAGTCGACGATTTCATTAATTATTTAATTAATGTTAATCAGCCAACGAGCTTGGGTTTTTTGAATCAACATGGCTATAACCTAATCGCTAAGTCCACTGAGATTGACGAATCTTTTAGGCAATTAGATTATGTGTTGCGTGATGGCATAGGCATCAAAATAGCGTGTAAATACAATCGTATTTCAGCTGGTGAGAACTTAAATGGTACTGACTTAATTCCTTCTATTATTAAGCAAGCGCAATTTATCCACTCTGATATCAACTTTATAGTCTATGGCACAGTAGAGCCATGGTTGAGCATAGGCGCAAATAAGCTTTTTCTTGGCAACGACTATCAATCTTTAGACGGTTTCAAAGACGATGAGGCTTATTTAGACCATTTCAAAGAAAACTGTCGTGATGAAAGGTTCAATATTGTTGTGTTAGCGATGGGGATGCCAAAGCAAGAAAGAGTCGCGAAGCTCCTTAAGCATGCTAACTCCGCAAGAACCTTAATTATCTGTGGTGGTGCAATCATTGATTTTCAAGCGGGTCGCCATTCACGAGCTCCAGATTTTTATCGAAATAACGGTTTAGAGTGGCTTTACCGATTAAGTAAAGAGCCAAAAAGGATGTTTTCTCGGTATGTTGTAGGCATTCCAATTTTCTTTGCGAATGTAGCGTTAAGAAAATAAATATATGTAGTGATTTGTGTCTAGCACTAAAGGCTATTCAGCGTCATATCTATCCAACTAAAGTTCCAATTAAGCCATTCTGTATTTTTAATATCATCAAGCAAATTTATTATTACAATTCAGTATTCACTTTTTAAAAGGAGTAATTTGTGGATAAGCCCTCAAACTTCCATGTTGCACGAAATGGCTTAGCTTTTGCGTTTCGTCTGGCAGATGTTAGCTTTCTCATTGCAGCATTTTTTATCATGCTTTCTTTTCACGAAGTTGCATTTGATAGAGAGTATTTTTTGCTACTGATGGCAGAACTCTTTTTCTACTTATATTTAGCAGAATCGATATCAATATACCGTTCTTGGCGATTAAGTAGTTTTCTTTACGTCCTTGGATTGATGTCCACAGTATTAGTCGTTTCGTTTTTTATACTAATCACAGCTGTTTTTTTATTTAAACAAGGAGACTACTACTCAAGAGTAGTGATGTTTGGCTGGTTTAGCTTATCAATGTTACTTCTTGTTGGTTGGAGATTATTAGTTCGAATTGTTAAGCGAAGTATGCGACGTAATGGTTATAGTTTACAGAAAGTTGCCATTATCGGTATGACTCAATCTGGCACCAACTTATACCAAGAACTTAATGAAAATATTGAGTTGGGTCTTCAGTGCGTAGGTTTTTACGATGATAGAGAGCCAGAGAGAATTAATGGCGAATATTTAAAGTTGCTAAATGGCTCTATTGATAAAGTTGTAGCAATGGCTAAAAAAGGTGAAGTGAAAAAGCTTTATATCTGTTTGCCCATGTTAGCAGAAAAAAGAATTTCAAATATTATTCATCAATTGGGCGATTCGACAGTCGATGTTTTAATTTTACCGGACTTTTTACTTAAAAATTTGATGCATGCGCGTATAGGCCATGTTGGTGACTTGGATACGATTAGTGTTTTTGAATCACCAGTACATGGGATGAAAAACTTCTATAAACGAACTTTTGATATTTTATTTAGTTCGTTGGCGATTATTGCTATTTCACCTGTTTTAATGGTGATAGCAATAGCGATTAAATTGACTTCCCCGGGAGCTGTGATCTTTAAACAAGATAGGTATGGTCTTGGTGGTGAGAGGATTAAAGTATTCAAATTCCGGTCAATGACGGTGACTGAAAATGCTGCCAAGGTCACCCAAGCGACGAAAAATGACAGCCGTCTGACTTCTATTGGGGGGTTCCTAAGGCGAACTTCACTAGATGAACTGCCTCAGTTTTTTAATGTTTTATTAGGCACTATGTCAGTTGTTGGGCCTAGGCCTCATGCGGTTGCTCATAATGAAGAATATCGCCAACTGGTTGCTTATTACATGTTGCGTCATAAAGTTCGTCCCGGCATTACAGGTTGGGCACAGGTTAATGGTTGGCGTGGTGAAACAGACACGATTGATAAAATGGAAAAACGTGTCGAATACGACTTAGCATACATACGTCATTGGTCTCTTTGGTGGGACGTTAAAATAATTTTTAAGACAGTTTTTAAAGGCTTTACTGGAAATAATGCTTACTAACATGGAGAGTAAAATGAGAACCTTGATAGGCAATAAAAATATAATAGCAGTGTTAGTTGGTGCATTATTTGTCCCTGTTGCACAGGCTCAGAACACTGAAAATGCCGTCGTGATTAAAACTGATTCAGGGATCGATTTCACCCCAGGGTTAAATGCGAGTGTGAAATATGATGACAATATCGCAAGTGCAAACCTTGATACTGAAGACAGTATGATTTTAGTGGTAACTCCTGCTCTTAAAGCTGAACTTCTTAGTGGCAATAGCTCTTATACCGCCGAAGCTGGTATTGAATATGCTGAATATTTCAGCAGCAGTGACGATAACTATTTAGATGGTTTATTTCGATTAAAAGCAGATGTGGAACTTAACCAGTCCAATCGGTTTAATATCATTGGTTCATACATTGCGGGTCATGAAGATAGGGGTACAGGTATTTTCGAAGGCGCAGGTAACCTGCAGGTAGAGCCCAATACCTATGATGTATATGCCATTGGCGGTTATTACGAGTATGGAGCAAGAAGTACGCCAGCAAGATTAAGAATTAACGCTAAATACTTAGAAAAAGAATACAAACGATATGAAGAGCTAACTCAATATAAAAACTACACAGATGTAACTTTTGGTGGTTCGTTTTATTACGATGTGAGCCCTACAGCGAGCTTAGTTGCAAGCATTCAAAGCATTGATACTGAGTATAACAAGAGTCCACAAGACATCGAATTACAAAATCGAGACAGTGTAACGACCAATTATTTACTCGGAGCAGACTGGGAAGCTACGGCCTCTACAGAAGGTAAAGTGAGAGTAGGTTATCAACAGAAAAGTTTTGATAATAGTATTCGAGATGACTTTAGCGGTTTAACCTGGGATGTAGATATCACGTGGAGGCCATTAACTTATAGTGCATTGACGCTAAAAACAGGGCAGAGCAGTAAAGATCCTAACCTTTTAGGAGACTATGTACGTGAGACAAGTTACGGGGCTTCATGGGAGCATAATTGGACAGAGCTTTTTTCAACTAAACTAGGTTATGAAAGAGTAGAGGACGACTTTACTGGCATTATTAGGGAAGACAAAACATCAACGTACCAAGCCGCGATAGGATATTCAGTCGCGCGTTGGCTAATGTTAAGAGCAGGCGTTGATATTAATGAAAGTCGTTCATCGAGTGATATATACGAATTTGATAGAAATGTGTATTACATCAATGCTGAAATGACTTTGTAAAGGAAGGTTATGAAATTAGTTCTGTTGTTATTAGCGCTTGTGTTTACAAGCGTTAATGCTTTTGCCGAAAATGATGAAGATAATCATAGGTTATCGGCTGGCGATACGATCGTAATAAAAGTTTATGGTGAAGAAAAGCTGACGTTAGAAACCAGATTGACCAACAGTAGTACGGTTAATTATCCATTTTTAGGTACGTTAGCACTTAAAGGCTTAACAGTGAAAGAAGTTGAGAATTTAATTTATTCCGGATTGAAAGGTGACTACTTTGTCGAGCCTAGTGTTTATGTAGGTATTGTGCATTACCGTCCATTTTACATTCATGGCGAAGTAAAAAAACCTGGCGGGTATCCTTATCAACCAGGGATGACAATAAACCAAGCTGTAGCATTGGCTGGAGGATTAACAGAGAGAGCTTCAACAGATAAAATCTTTATCTCTCGTGAAGGAACCAAAACTCAGTCTGAAAGTGCGGAGATTAAAACTAAAATCAATGCTGGTGATACGGTAACCATAGAACAGAGATTTTTTTAATGATATCAACAACACCTATCGAAAAAACATCACCTATTCTTCCTGAGCAGTTAATTGACTTTAAAAAACTCTTTAAGCCGTTACTGTATTTTAAGTGGCGCATTCTAGCTTTTTCTATTCTTGTTACCGCACTGACAGTGTTTGTGGTGATGAGTATGAAGCCTATTTATTCAGCCACATCGACGCTATTGATAGAGTCTGAACAAGCGAGTGCGATTAAAATTGATGAAGTGTATGGCATTAATTCAGGGCAACGGGAATATTATTTAACTCAATTCGAAATCCTTAAATCCCGCTCCATTGCTGAAAGGGTTTTTAACGAATTAGATTTGGAGAATCATCCGCAATTTCAGCCACAGCCATCGTTATTCAAGCAATTTAAAAATAACTTTGATTTTCTGCCAAAAGAAGAAAGTGCCCCAGTTGATCACAATAAAGTGTATCAACAAAGAGTGAGTGGTTTTGCAAGTAACATTTTTATTAGACCAATTCGTAAAACTCAGTTAGTTAATATTAGTTACGAAACTCCCGACCCAGAGCTCGCATCCTTAGTCTCCAATGCTGTAGGCGATGCGTACATTTTGAGTCAATTAGAAGCTAAAGCTGGGATGACTCAAAAAGCCAATATTTGGCTAGGTGGACGATTAGAAGACCTACGTGTCAATCTTGATGCATCAGAACATCGTTTAGAGCAGTTTAGAATTAAAAACGGCCTAGTGGATGTTGAAGGGGTTACAGCGCTAGATGCAAAAGAGTTGCAGCGTTTGAGTGATGAGATTACCGTTGCGAGATCTCGTAAAGCGCAAGCTGACAGTTTCATGGCCGTTGTTAAGAAGTATGGTGCAAATGACATTGGCAGATTAGAAAGTTTACCAGAAGTCACTTCTCATCTTTCTATTCAAAATGTCAAACGTGAAGTCAGTATTGTCGAACGTAAAGTGTCTGAATTAAAGCAAGTATATGGCCCTAAACATCCAAAGTTAATTGCAGCTAACGCAGAATTAGCCACAGTTGAAAAAAACTTGCGCATACAAATTGGCCGTTTGGTGCAGGGTATCGAAGATGAAGCGCAAACAGCGACTCAAAACCTAAAAGCATTAGAGCAACAGTTTAATAGTTCTAAAGGTGACTTTCAGGATTTAAGTACCATTGATACCACATACAAACGTTTGGTTCGTGAAGTTAATACTAATCAACAATTATTTGAAAGCTTTCTTTCTCGCCAAAAAGAAACAGAAGTGACAGGTGATTTTGACTCGCCTGTCGCACGCTTTACCGATCGGGCAGTAACACCTTACAACCCTATTAAACCTAACAAGAAACTCATTGTTGTGGCTGCTTTCTTAGCCAGTTTTATTTTTGCTATGGTGGTTGTTTTAGTGCTTGATGCGTTAAACGATACAATCAAAACAACTGACGATGTTGAAAAAGTACTATCGCAGCGAGCGTTAGGTTATATCCCTAAAGCGGATAAGAAAGCCAGTTATGATGAAGTTAATTTTGCATTTTTTGACAGTAACGCCAAGATGCATGCTGAGTCAGTACGAACGATTAGAACATCGCTTTCTTTAATGGCGTTGGGGCAAGAACTTCGGATTATTGAAGTCTCATCTTCATTTCCCAATGAAGGGAAAACTACAGTAGCGATGAATTTAGCATTTGCTTTTTCAGGTATGGAAAAAGTGCTGATAATTGATGCTGATATGAGAAAGCCCAATATTGGCAGCCGTTTTGGTTTACCAAACTATCAACCTGGGTTATCAAATGTGCTATCAGGTGCTGATGATATTAATTCCTGCATTGTGAGAGATGTTAAGCCTAATGTTGATGTGTTAGCTGCAGGAGCCATTCCGCTCAACCCTCAAGAATTATTGTCATCTCCTTACTTTGCTGAAGTCATGACAATACTGAAGCAGCAATACACTAAAATTATTGTTGATACCCCTCCGATTCAAGCAGTAAGTGATGCGCTTGTTATAGCGCCCCACAGTGATGCAGTAGTCACCGTGGTTAAAGCTGCTACCACTCGCTCAGAAGCTGTTAAATTAACCTTGGCTAAATTATACCAGGCTCGAGGCAAAGTCTTCGGTGTCGTGCTAAATCAACTGAATATCAAAGACGCTCAACAGTATCATGGTCAATATGGTTATTATCAACCTTATGAAAGTAACGAGGTTGAAGTTCAGCTACCTGTTGATAAAGCCTCGTGATAGATATTCATTGCCACGTACTTCCTGGAATTGATGATGGTGCAAAAGATTTACAAGAATCGATTGCACTCATTAATTTGTCCGTTGAACAGGGAATTACCAGAATAGTGGCCACGCCTCATATTCACATTGGAATATATGATAACAACCTGAAAATTATCAATGACGCTGCAAATATAGTAAGAGATGAGCTTAAAGCTCAAGGCATGAATATTGAATTAAGCGTTGCGGCTGAAGTGCGCATCTGCCCTGAAATTATTTTATTTTCCCAGCAAGGTTTATTACCTTTTATTGGAGATTATCAAGAAAAAAAGGTTCTATTGCTTGAACTACCAAGTAGCCATATACCTGCTGGTGCTGACAAATTGATTGACTGGTTACTCAATTTTGACATCATTCCGATGATTGCACACCCTGAAAGAAATAGAGAACTGCAACGATATCCAGAAAGAATAAAGGTATTTCAACAAAGGGGCTGTTTATTTCAATTAACGGCAGCTTCATTGTTAGGGCAATTTGGAGAGTTACCTCAATTGACGAGTGAACGGTGGTTAAAAGAAAAGCTATATACTATTGTCGGCTCAGATTGCCATTCTATTAAACGAAGACCACCAAAACTTCTAGAAGCTAGAAACGTGATCGCTGAACTTATAGATGAAGAATATGCTCAACAGTTAGTACATGACTTTCCTAATCTAATCTCTAAGCGACTTTTTTCATAAATGGAATATGATGCATAAAATGCCCTCAACACGCAGATTAATTTATGCTGCATTGATTGTTGTTTTGTTAGCTTTTCTACCTTTACTTATACAAAAAGGTGTAGCGAATGCCTATCATTTTAAAACCTTATTTTATTTAAAATTGTGGGAAGGCAGTCAACAGCCATCAAAAGCTCAATTTCAACAAGCGAAAGTTGCAGCTGTGAATGCTTATTCGCTAGATAACTCAAACCCTCATTACATATTATCATTTGCAAAAGTATTGGAGTGGGGGGCTTATCATCAGTTCTATGACATTGATGTCAAAAAACATAGTCAGCTCTATATGACAGCTATAAAGTTACGGCCATTGTGGCCTAATGCTTATGCAGATTATGGGGCTAGTCTCGCGTTTTTAAATAGTGACCTCGATACAGCTTGGCCTCTATTAGAAAAAGGCTTACGTTATGGCCCTTATACTCCTGAGGTCTTAAGGCAAGTGCTTGCAGTAGGGTTCTTTTTTTGGCCTCAATTATCTGTGGAACAGAAAAAGCTTGTACTTGAAACGAGTTTGGTTGCAGTTGAGTCACAATGGTCTATGAAATTAGAATTGCAGCAATTAACAAGAAATTATCAGCGTACATCGGTTGTGTGTAGTTATATGAAATACACTGCTATAGAGATTTCAGAGGCCGGACAACAATGGGTTTCAGAATCTTTATGTCACCATTTTTATAAAAGGTTTGGTTGATAAATAAATGGAAACTTCTTCACGAATTTCAAAGTATTTTATTTTCTTTCTCTGTAGTTTAATTATCATCGCTCCGCTCCCTTTGGGGAGTAATCGAATTTGGGCTTGGTCGATTTTAGAATTTGCTGTATTCAGTTTGGCTTGTTTTCACCTTGCTTATTGTGCGAAGCATGAAAAACCAATTTTAAGTTTTGATTGGCAAAAGACTCTGTTGATTCCAATTGTGGTTATGTTGGTGTATTTATTACTTCAAGTTATTGGAGTCATACCAGGAATTGACACTATAGATGCTTATCAAACTACTCATCAATTATTGAAAACGCTCACTTATTTAATATTTGTCCTGTTACTAAGTGAGTATTGTAAAGATGAAAGAATGTTACGTTGGGTTGTTTTTAGCATTATTTTGTCGGGATGTTTTCAAGCATTCTACGGTTCTTTTGTTTATTTGTTAGATTTAGATGTCTCACCTGTTTTTCATTTTGCTGAAGGTGATAAAGCAAGAGGAACTTTTGTCTATCAAAATCATTTTGCTAACTACTTAGCATTATGTCTTGCTATTGCAGTGGGTTGGCTTATTTCTGAGTTGAATACTCAACGACAAGCGTTTGAATTCAGGCAAGCTTTCTTAAATGCCTTATCAACAATGTTTAGTAGAAAGTTGATTTTGCGACTAGCCATTATTTTAATGATTATTGGTTTGATTTTAAGTCGTTCAAGAATGGGGAATGCTGGCTTTTTTACTGCATTAATAGTGGTTTCTGTCTTCGCAATATTTTGCTATCGAAGACCACCTATTTTATTAAAACCGTTAGTGATCAGTATTATTATTTTGGACTTAATTATTGTCGGTTCTATATTTGGCGTTGAGAAGGTAAAACAAAGAATTGAAGATACCAGTTTTGCTTCTGAGACACGTGATCTGGTTGTCATTGATAGTATGCCAATAATTAAAGATAACTGGTTAACGGGTACTGGAGGTGGGAGTTTTTATACTATTTTCCCTAGCTACCAGCCTAGACCATACAGCGGTTTTTATGATCATGCCCATAATGAATATATACAATTCTCAATCGAGTATGGAGTGATTATTTCTGCAATGCTGGGCTGGTGGGTTTTATACGGGCTCTATTTAACGTGTAAAACAATGCATAAACGAAATAATAAATTCTATAAAGGCGTGGCCTTTGGTAGTGCTATGGCTATTGTTCACATGTGCATACACAACATGGTTGATTTCAACTTGCAATCCCCCGCTAATACTCTGCTTTTTTTAACTATTTTAACCTTGTGCTGGTTATCTTTTAACCTTCCTTCTGACTTGAAAAAACGGCCACGAAGGCATCGCGGAGATTAAGCGAAAGGTAATAAGAAATTTAAGTTTTTCTTGAATTAATATTTTCAAATTTTTTACAATTAATTTTAACTTTGACTATAAAAGGACTCATATGAAAGTTGTTATTCCTGTTGCGGGACTAGGTACCCGAATGCTGCCAGCAACCAAAGCAATTCCAAAAGAAATGTTGCCGCTTGTTGATAAGCCATTGATTCAATATATTGTGGACGAATGTGTTAAAGCCGGTGTGAAAGAGATTGTTTTAGTCACACATGCGAGTAAAAATGCTATTGAAAACCATTTTGATAAATCTTATGAGTTGGAATCAACACTCGAGAAGCGTGTTAAACGTCAATTATTAAAAGAAGTGCAGGGCATATGCCCTAAAGATGTCACGATTATGCACGTTCGCCAGGGAGAAGCTAAAGGTTTAGGTCACGCCGTGTTGTGTGCTAAACCTTGTATCGGTAATAACCCATTTGCAGTTGTGCTGCCCGATGTGATTTTAGATGAGTATACTGCTAATCAAAGCTCAGAAAATTTAGCCGCGATGATCAGCCGTTATGAATCTACCTTTGCAAGCCAAATCATGGTCGCACCTGTCGCTACAGAAGAAGTGCATAAGTACGGTATTGCTGATTGTGATGGTGTTGAAGTCTTGGCGGGTGATTCAACTAAGATTGTTAAAATGGTTGAGAAGCCATCAATTGAGGAAGCTCCCTCAAATCTTGCTGTTGTTGGTCGTTATGTACTCTCTGAAAAAATTTGGGATTTATTAGCCAAAACGCCTGCTGGTGCAGGTGATGAGATTCAATTAACCGATGCCATTGATATGTTAATAGAATCTGACGCTGTAGAAGCGTTTAACATGACGGGCAAATCTCACGATTGCGGCGACAAGTTAAGTTATATGGCTGCCTTTGTCGAGTACGGCTTGAATAATAAGAAGCTTGGAAAAGATTTTAAAGAGATTATCAAAAAGCTGGTTAAATAAACTTACCTAGCATTAATTGAATGCGCTGCAGTTATTTGTAGCCATGAACACCAACAAAAGCCCTGGAACATGTTTTCAGGGCTTTTTTTGTACCCGCAGGCTTTTAAATTTAAAAAGTATAAGAGTTGATGTTTGTATTCAGAATTGTTTATTAAGACCTGTTTACTAAGATTAAGACCTGTTTACTAAGAAGGGGATATTCAGACCTGTGTATTCGCTTAATAATCACTAAAAGGCATAAACCACAAGTTATTCAAATATCGAGGGTAAGCGCGAGTGATGAGTTTTGGCTTGAAGGCAGTGACTCAAATGTGTGAAAACGTTATTCACGGATAAATGAAAAAGGTTTAATTAATGAAAAATTATTAAACGAAAGATGTTTAGAAGAGAAGCATTACATTGAGATACTAGAGGAAAACTATTTGAATATTAAATTGGTTGCGGGAGCTGGATTTGAACCAACGACCTTCGGGTTATGAGCCCGAC